>CANAPP010000010.1 GCA_947363565.1 uncultured Lachnospiraceae bacterium
GGGGGAGGGTATAATAAGCGAAGCGGCAGATTTGCAAAGAAAATTATGATATAGAATTTGGAGAAAGTAAGATGGGAAAGACACGCCAATGGATAATTTCAATTGTTGTATTTCTTTTGATCGGTATAATACTGTTTTTAAATATTTCTGATATTCTGCGGAAAAAATCAGGCGGAGAATCTGATATGATCCATTCCTTTTACCAGATAGAGAAAGACACGCTGGACGTGCTCTGCCTCGGGAGCAGCCATGGATATTCAGCCATTCAGCCGAATACCCTTTGGAAAGAATTCGGGCTGGCGTCTTATGTGATGTGCAGCCAGAAGCAAAGCATAGGAAGTTCATATTATCTGCTGAAAGAGGCTTTAAACTACCAGAAGCCGAAGATCGTCCTGCTGGAATCATACTATTTTTATTTTGGCCGAAAATATACGGAAGAAGGTTCTCTGCGGATGGGCTTTGACGGTATGCGGATGGGCCGGGTGAAGTGGGAGATGGTCCAAGATTTTTTGGGCGAGCTTTCGGTGAAAGATAAATTGTCATATTATCTGCCGTTTTTAGAGTACCATAGCAGATGGGATTCTCTGGAGGGTTTGGATTTTCATCCGAAAAATTATCTGAAAGGCTCTATTTTAGATTTCACGGTATATCCCATGGAGGAGCCGGCGCTGCCTGATGAGGGACGTAAGATCCCGGATATTTCGTATGAATATTTTGAAAAGATCATATCACTTTGCAGGGAACATGATATACAGCTTATTCTATATGCAGCGCCTTACGGATATGAGAATGAAGCGGGCTATGAAAAATATATGAAAAGGCAGAAGATAAATATCACGTTGGAATCTTATCTTGAAAAAAAGAATATACCGTTTATCTATTATCAGAAGAATAATGTGGCAGATTTGGATTATCAGGCGGACTTCCGGGATTATACCCACCTGAATATAAATGGTTCTATAAAATTGACCAGAAATCTGGGGGACTATATGAAGAAGAATTATACCCTCCCGGATCATCGCCAGGAAGATCAGTACCGGTCGTGGTGGGCTGATTATGACAGATTTGAAAAAGATATGGCAGAGGCCAGAAAAAATATTCAGGAAGAATAGTACGGTCAATTCATATGAACACGGAGGAAATAAGTTATGTTGTTTAATTCCCTGGAATTTTTATTATCTTTCCCGCTGGTTTGTTTGTGTTATTACGTTATACCGTACCGGGCAAGGTATTTGTTTTTGCTTGCGTTCAGTTATTTCTTTTATATGTGCTGGAATCCCAGATATGCGCTTTTGATGCTGACATCCACAGCGATTACATTTATCTCGGGATTGCTTATAGAATCAGCGGACAAAGCAGAGGATGAAAAGGAAAGGATCCGCAGAAAAAATATGTATGTAGCGCTTTCTTTTATCAGCAATCTGGCGATATTATTTTTCTTCAAATATTTTGATTTTGCCGCCGGCACGGTTGTCAGGGTTTTATCTATGGCAGGGATTCAGGCACAGCTTCCTGCATTTGATGTTGTACTTCCGGTTGGGATTTCGTTTTATACCTTCCAGGCGTTAAGTTATACGATGGATGTATATAGAAAAGATATTTATGCGGAACACAATTTTTTCAAATACGCATTGTTTGTGTCATTTTTTCCGCAGCTTGTTGCAGGGCCTATCGAGCGGTCGAAAAATCTGCTCATTCAGATCAACGAAAAGCATAAGTTTGATTTTGAGCGTGTCCGGAGCGGGCTGTTATTGATGCTGTACGGATATTTTCAGAAAGTCGTGCTGGCGGAATATCTTGCCCTTGTCGTTGACAGTGTATATAACACTTATACAGAACGGACAGGCTTCCAGCTGCTGGTCGCGACAATCTGTTTTGCGTTCCAGATTTACTGTGATTTTGGGAGCTACTCGAATATAGCTGTCGGCTCCGCAAGAATTATGGGATTTCGGCTTATGGAAAACTTCAATACACCGTATTTTGCGGTATCGGTGTCCGATTTTTGGAGAAGATGGCATATCTCACTTTCAACATGGTTCCGCGATTACCTGTATATTCCTCTTGGCGGGAACCGGAAAGGGAAAGTCCGTAAGTGGATGAATCAGATGATCGTATTTCTTGTCAGCGGGTTATGGCACGGTGCAAGCTGGCATTTTGTCATATGGGGCGGAATGAACGGCGCTTACCAGGTGATCGGCGAGTGGATGCGGCCGTATAAAGAAAAGGCGGTAAAAATGCTTAAGATAGATACGGCGGCGCCCAGTCATAAGCTGTTAAAGATGCTGGTTACGTTCGGGCTTGTGGATATCAGCTGGGTATTTTTCCGCGCATCCTTCCGGCAGGGGCTTTCGATACTGAAAACGATAGCAGGATTCAGGGAGGATTACTGGTTTACCTGGGGAAATAATCTTCAGGCAATGGGACTGACACTGGCGACGAGGAATGTACTTATTGTGGCGTTTTTTATTTTGCTCGCGGCAGATGTATGTAAGTATCGTGGTATGGATATGATCGAGTGGGTGTGCAGGCAGGGGATATGGCTGCGCTGGCTCATATATTTTTCGGGTTTTTTCGGGATTATCATTTTCGGCGTATATGGTCCCAGGTTTGACGCAAGCCAGTTTATCTATTTTCAATTCTAGTTAAGGGGACGGCTTCCCGGGGAATTGAACGCTGGCAGATGCCTTTTCGTATGAAAAATGATACATCAAAATCCCGGCAAAATGGTTGACATTATGGGTTGGCTGTGATATTATTTCAACGTACTTTAATGCTTTAAAGCGTAACGCTTTAAAGCAGGAACTAAGAAGGAAAGTTGAGGGAACTTTTATGGCAGTCAAATTATTTTTACTTGTGATTTTCTTTGCGGTGATGGTGTCGGTAGGGCTTTACAGCAGGAGACATGCCACAAGCGTTGACGGGTTCGTGCTGGGCGGGCGTTCGGTAGGGCCGTGGCTTACGGCGTTTGCCTACGGTACGTCCTACTTTTCAGCGGTCGTGTTCGTGGGTTACGCGGGGCAGTTCGGCTGGAAGTACGGGATGGCGTCCACTTGGATCGGTCTTGGCAACGCGGTGATCGGGAGCCTTCTCGCGTGGGTAGTCTTAGGGCGGCGCACGAAGGTCATGACCCAGAAATTGAATTCCAAGACGATGCCGGATTTCTTCGGGGAGCGGTATGAGAGCAAGGCGCTGAAGATTGCGGCGTCGGTTATCGTATTTATATTCCTGATTCCATACACGGCATCGGTTTATAATGGATTGTCCCGGCTTTTCGGGATGGCGTTTAACATTCCGTATACATACTGCGTTATCGGCATGGCGGTGTTCACCGGGGTCTATGTAATCCTGGGCGGCTATATGGCGACGGCGATCAATGACTTTATCCAGGGAATCATCATGCTGGTGGGTATCTGTGCGGTCATCGGAGCGGTGCTTTCCGGGCAGGGAGGGCTTATCGAGGCGATTCGGAAAATGGCGGAGATGCCGAGCGATGTTCCGGTGACTTTGGGGCAGCCAGGGGCGTTTACTTCATTTTTAGGACCGGATCCTTTGAACCTCCTTGGGGTCGTGATATTGACTTCCCTTGGGACATGGGGTCTTCCGCAGATGGTTGGAAAATTCTATGCGATCAAAGATGAAAAATCCATCAATACGGGAACGGTCATCTCTACCATTTTTGCGGTGATCATCTCCGGTGGGTGTTATTTCCTCGGCGGATTCGGGCGGCTGTTTGACAATGAGACGCTCTATGATGAGACGGGGGCAGTGATCTTTGACGGGATTGTGCCGTTCATGCTCTCCACGCTGCCGGATATCCTGATCGGCGTGGTGGTGGTGCTTGTGCTGTCGGCGTCTATGTCTACGCTGGCGTCGCTTGTGCTGACATCGAGCTCTACGCTGACCCTTGACCTTCTGAAAGACAATGTGATGAAGGATATGGACGAGAAGAAACAGGTGCGGACGATGCAGGTGCTGGTGGTGTTCTTTATCGTGCTGTCTGTAGTGATCGCCCTTGACCCGCCGACCTTTATCGCCCAGCTTATGGGAATCTCATGGGGCGCTCTTGCGGGAGCATTTTTAGCACCGTTCATGTACGGGCTGTACTGGAAAGGCGTAACGAGGGCGGCTGTGTGGGCGAGCTTTGCGGCAGGCGTGGGGATTACGGTGTCCAATATGTATTTCCACTATATTGCCTCTCCGATCAATGCGGGGGCGGCGGCGATGATTGCAGGGCTTATCGTAGTCCCGGCGGTGAGCGCGGTGACGCCGAAACTTGAGAAGGCGAAGATGGATGAGATCTTTATGTGCTATGAAGAGAAAGTGACGATTTCAAAGAAACGCTCCTTGGAAGAATAAGGTATAGATGGGACAAAGTCTCCGGCCAGAACAGGATTCCTGTTCTGGCTGTGTTTTTGATTACAACAGTTATGGCTCAGGGCAGAGGAGGATGCAATTTGCTGGTCATCTGCTTTTTGCTGCCCGGGAACGATTAAAACCTCAAAATTTTTTGAAAATACATTGACACAGTGTCAGAATTATGTCAGTATATTTACACAGCGTCAGAATAGGAAGCGGAGGAAGGGATATGGATGCCGAAGGGATCGCCGGAGCTTACGAAAAAACGGAAAGAAGAGATTTTAGATGCCTGTGAGCAGATTTATCGGTCACAGGGGTTTTATGGGGTGACAGTCAAAGAGATCAGCACAAAGATTAGCCTTACCAGGCCGGCCATTTATAATTATTTTGAGACGAAAGAAGAGATCCTTCTAGGGTTGCTTGTCAGGGAATATGAAGGGTGGTGCGGGGAGCTGGAGGAGTTGATCGGCCTGGCTAAAGGGCTGAGCTGTACAGGGCTTTCGGCACAGATGGCGCACACGCTGGAGGATAAGGAGACACTTCTTCGTATCCTCAATATGAATCTTTTTGAAATTGAGCAGAACAGCCGCATGGAGCGTCTTGCTGAGTTTAAACGTCAGTTTCTAAGGTCTATCCATGCGATGAGCGGTATTTTACGGGCGTATCGAACAGAGGCAAAAGATTCGGAATGTGAGGAGTTCTGGCAGACATTTTCAGCGTTTTTATTCGGGGTATATCCGTTTACGGTCCATACGGAAAAGCAGATTGAGGCGATGCGGCTGGCCGGGGTCAGGATGAGTGAACCGACCATCTACGAGATGGTATACCGGTGTCTGGTAAAATTGATTGGGGATAAAGAACCCCTTGATGTAAAGTAGCCGTCGTTCTATCCGGTGCTGATGGCTGCCCGGTGTATCCGCTCCATCTGCTTCAACTAGAACACCAGCCGTCCGTTCCGGGTGAAGCAGATGGAGCGGATGGAAAAGATACAGGAGTATTTCTCGCGTTAATCCGCCAGCAGGGCAAGGATTTCCGACTTCGGCCTTGCGCCAGCGGACTGGCTGACAACCTTGCCGTTTTTTATCACCACCAGTGTCGGTATGCTTAGGACCTTAAATGAGCGCGCCAGTTCCGGATCTGTGTCTATGTTGATCTTGCCGACCAGGTATTGGGTGTTTTCCCTGGCAATTTCATCCACCAGGGGCGATACCGCGCGGCAGGGGCCGCACCAGTCAGCGTAGAAATCCAGAAGTACTGGTTTGTCACTGGCTTTGACAGAATGGAAATTATTTTTGTTTACCGTAAGTACAGACATAATTGTTACCTTCCTTTCTTTTGGTTCTGGCATTAGTATACCGGAAATCCGATGTTGTTTCTGTGATGAAGTCACAGTTATCCGGGGGAAATGATCCGGTGCGGGAAGAATTTGCTCATGATGAGCCATAGTTTTAAAATAATCAGGAGGAGATGAAACGTTATGGGAAAATTATTAGTAGCCTATTTTTCAGCAAGCGGGGTGACCGAAAGAGCAGCGAAAGCACTTGCAAAGGCGGCGGATGCGGATCTTTATGAGATCAGGCCTGAGATTCCTTATACGGATGCAGATCTGGACTGGACAAATCCTGCCTCCCGCAGCTCGGCAGAGATGAAGAAACAGGAGACTTATCCGGCTCTGGCGGACACATCAGCGGATATAGGGGCGTATGAATGTATCTTGGTTGGCTTTCCTATCTGGTGGTATCAGGCCCCGACGATCATCAACCGGTTTTTGGAGAGCTATGATTTCTCCGGGAAGAAGATTGTCCTGTTTGCGACATCGGGAGGAAGCGGCTTCGGGAAAACGGCGGAAAAGCTTAGAGGCAGTGTGGCGCCGGATGCGCAGATCATCGAAGGGAAGCTGCTTAACGGAACTTTGTCGGAGGAGAAGCTGGCCGGATGGGTAAAAAGCCTGAATCTTTAAAGCTTGGCGGTAAACAGCAGGCATAGAAGTCATTGTACGGCTCAAAAGCATAATGGATAAAAAACATCAAGGGAAGTGATTAAATTTAGCACTTCCCTTTTTTCATGTTCTGTGATAGGATAGGAGAGAGTTAAATTTAGACAATAAAATTGATGAATCTTAATGGTTCTGAGATAAAAGGAGATGGATGCGATGAAGAATTTTGATAAGTACGAGAGAGCTTATTTTATGCCGCCGGTGGTGACTTACGACTGGGTGAAGAAGGATTATATTGACAAACCGCCGATCTGGTGCAGCGTGGACCTTCGGGACGGGAATCAGGCGCTGATTGAGCCGATGAGCTTAGAGGAAAAGCTGGAGTTTTTCCAGATGCTTGTGGATATCGGGTTTAAGGAGATTGAGGTGGGATTTCCGGCGGCGTCGGAGACGGAGTACCAGTTTATGCGGACGCTTATTGAGAAGGATATGATTCCGGATGATGTGACGGTGCAGGTGCTGACCCAGGCCAGGGAGCATATCATCAAGAAGACTTTTGAGGCGGTGAAGGGCGCGCCCCACGCGGTGGTGCATCTTTATAATTCTACTTCCGTGGCGCAAAGAGAGCAGGTGTTTAAGAAGGAAAAGGATGAGATTAAGCGGATTGCGGTGGAGGGGGCAAAGCTCCTTCTGGAGCTTGCCAATGAGACCGACGGGAATTTTACGTTCCAGTACAGTCCGGAGAGTTTTCCGGGCACGGAGGTTGACTACGCGGTGGAGGTGTGCAATGCGGTGCTGGACGTATGGCAGCCCACGGCGGACAATAAGGCGATTATCAACATCCCGACAACGGTTGAGAATGCCATGCCCCATGTGTTTGCCTGCCAGCTTGAGTATGTGCATAAGAACTTAAAGTACAGGGATAATGTGATTCTCTGCCTCCATCCCCACAATGACCGGGGATGCGGCGTTGCCACGGCGGAGCTTGGCATATTGGCGGGGGCGGACCGTATCGAGGGGACGCTGTTTGGAAATGGGGAGCGCACGGGCAATGTGGATATCGTGACCCTGGGCATGAACATGTTCTCCCACGGGGTTGACCCGGGGCTTGATTTCTCAGATATGCAGCATCTCAGAGAGACGTATGAGCGGCTTACGAGGATGGAGGTCAATCCCAGGCAGCCTTACGGCGGGGATTTGGTGTTCACGGCATTTTCCGGCTCCCATCAGGATGCCATCGCCAAGGGGATGGCGTGGAGAGAGGAGAAAAAGTGCGCGACGTGGACGGTTCCTTATCTGCCCATTGACCCCCAGGATGTGGGGCGGCGGTATGACTCTGATGTCATCCGCATCAACAGCCAGTCCGGCAAGGGCGGCGTAAACTATATCCTGAAACAGAGTTTTGGCATCAACCTGCCGATGAAGATGCGGGAAGAGGTTGGGTATCTGGTGAAGGATGTATCGGATAAGGCGCACAAGGAGCTTAGCCCGGCGTGGGTTTATGAGATATTTACGGACAATTATGTGAATACCAAGCCGGTATTCTCTATTGACGAGTGCCATTTTAAGCAGGTGGACGGGATTACGGCGGAGGTTTCCATCAACCACGGCGGGGAGAGCCGCACCATTACCGCCAACGGAAACGGGCGTCTGGACGCGGTGAGCAATGCCATTAAGCAGTATTTTAACATCAGCTACGAGCTGCGGTTCTATGAGGAACATTCGCTGACGAGAGGGTCTTCTTCTAAGGCGGTGGCTTATGTGGGAATCGTATTTAACGGCAAGGCGCGCTGGGGCGTAGGAATTGACGCGGATATCATCAGCGCGTCCATCGAGGCTTTGATCGTGGCGGTGAATAAGATTGAGGAGATTGGCAGCGCGGATACTTGCAAGGATGCGCGGATGATTGAGATCATGAATTATATCCAGGCGAATTATATCGATATCACGCTGGATGACATTGCGGAGCATTTCTTCCTGTCTAAGCCTTATATTTCCAAGTATATTAAGGAAAAGTCGGGGATGACTTTCGGGGAGCTGGTGAAGAAAATCCGGATGAAGAAGGCGAAGGCGCTCCTTAAGAGCAGCAATATGACGGTGGAGAATATCTCGTTGTCGGTGGGGTATCAGAATGTGGAACATTTTAACCGGCTGTTTAAGAAGGCGTATAATATGACGCCGATGCAGTTTCGGAATCAGAAGTAGGAGTGCAAAGGAACGCGGTTCCGTCAGCAAATATATCCCTCTCAAACGGGCCAACATGCAGATAAACTAACTGAATAACGGCTGCTAAGACGTTCGGGAATGCCCTCACGCCTAAGCAGCCGTAATCAGTGGATTTCATCTGCATGAAAAAATGTCCCTTGATTGTTTGAGAGGGATATATTTGCTGACGGAACCGCTGTGCCTTGGAGAGCGTAAGGGTGTGGGGAGGGGGAGAAAGCGCTGTTTTTGGAGGGCGGAGGAGATATGCAACTATTATTAGTTGCATATTATTTTATATGTTGATATAATATAAAAAAGAGGTATGATATGAGTAAGAGGGAAAAACTAATGGAAGATTATTAATTGAAACAAGGCTGAACTGCTTCTGGAGTGAAATTTGTGAAAGATGGAAGTAATGAAGTGATAAATTTTCATAAGCCGCATCCAAATGGGATACTAAAGAGATATGTACTGGATCAGGTGACAGAGAAATTAAGAAAGGATGGTGTGTTATGAGCGATTTGCTATCTTATAAGAAATACAACGGTACAGTTGAGTATTCTAAAGAGGATTGCTGTCTTTTTGGCAAAGTGGCTGGAATAAAATCTCTGCTGTCCTATGAGGGGAATTCCGTACAAGAATTAGAGCAGGATTTCCAGAATGTGATTGATGAATATCTTGCAGATTGTAAAGAAAGGAATATAGAGCCTGAGAAACCTTACAAAGGAACATTTAATGTCAGGATAAATCCGGAACTTCACCGGACGATTGCTATATATGCAATGGAACACGGAAAGAGTTTGAATGCAGCTGTTGAGGAGGCTATTGGGAAAATGGTCGGATGATTGGAGAAAAGGTCTTGTGGCAGACAGGTTTGATGGAGTGATAGCAAATGAAGACGGATTATAAGGACAAGGGCCTCTCCCTTTTGCGGAAAGGCCAAAAAGGGGTGGTACATGCCATATTCAGCCGGTTTGGGCTGACGCTGGCGCTGCTGATTGTGCATGTACTGATTCTGTTTAGCGTGTTCCAGCGGTTTGGGGATTTCCTCTTGCATTTTTACGGGCTGCTGGTGCTGTTCATGTTTGGGATGGTCATTTACCTTTTGAACAGCAGGATGAACCCGACGGCGAAGATTACATGGCTGATTGTGATTTCTATATTGCCTTTGTTCGGGGTGCTATTGTATCTGTACACCCAGAGCGATATCGGGCATCGGGCGTTAAAAAAGCGCATTGACCGGATCGTGGCAGACACGCAGGACAGCGTCCGGCAGCGGTCAGGGGTGCTTGAGGAACTTGCCGGGGAAAATCCGGGGGCGGCGTCTTTAGCGCGCTACATGCGAAGGAGCGGGTGCCATCCGGTGTTTAAAAATACGGCGGTCACTTATTTTCCGCTGGGGGAAGATAAGTTTGAGGCGATGCTTAAGGAGCTTGAGAAGGCGGAGCATTTTATCTTTATGGAGTATTTTATCGTGGACGAGGGCGTGATGTGGGGCAGGATTTTAGAAATCCTGGCGAAGAAGGCGGCCCAGGGCGTGGATGTGCGGGTAATGTATGACGGCACCTGCGAGTTTGCCCTGCTGCCCCGGGATTATCCGCGGCGGCTTGGGAAACTTGGCATCCGGTGCAAGGTGTTTGCCCCGGTGTCTCCGTTTGTGTCCACCTGCTATAATTACCGTGACCACCGGAAGATACTGGTGATTGACGGGCATACGGCGTTTAACGGGGGCGTGAACCTTGCGGATGAGTATATTAACCGGAAGGAAAAGTACGGCCACTGGAAGGATGCTGCCGTTATGCTCAAAGGCGATGCGGTGAGGAGCTTTACGCTGATGTTCCTGCAGATGTGGGGAATCAGCGAGCGGGCGGAGGAGTACGCCCGGTTTTTGTCTTTCGACCCGCATCCGGTGAAGGAGGCGAAGGGGTATGTGATTCCCTACGGGGACTGCCCGCTGGACGGGGAGAAGGTGGGGGAGCGGGTGTATATGGACATCCTGAACCGGTCGCTGTCCTATGTACATATTATGACGCCTTACCTGATTCTGGACGGTGAGATGGAGACGGCGCTTAAGTTCGCGGCGGAGCGGGGCGTTGACGTGACGCTTATCCTGCCGGGGATTCCGGACAAGGCGGTGCCTTATGCGCTGGCAAAGACCCACTACATACCGCTTTTGGAATCCGGAGTGAAAATCTATGAGTACACGCCGGGGTTCGTCCATGCCAAGGTGTTTTTGAGCGACGATGCAGAGGCTGTGGTGGGAACGATTAATCTGGACTACCGGAGCCTTTACCATCATTTTGAGTGCGCTACTTATATGTACGGCGTGGACTGTATCCGGGATATGGAGGAGGATTTCCAGGATACCCTTTTGAAATGCAGGAGGGTTACGCCGGAGACTGCCCGCAGGGAGAAGTGGACGGTGAAACTTACCGGGCGGCTGATGAAGGCGATTGCGCCGCTGATGTAAGGACGGGTATCTCAATTTGTACGATATAGTCTTCAATCCGCTCCGCCACGGTCTCATTGAGCCCTTTCTCGTAGGAATATCCGGTGAGGGTCAGGCCGCGGGCTTTGGTGTAAGCGAGGATTTCCCGGTACTTTTCCGGGAGGGCGCTTAAATCTCCTTTGTGGAAGGCTCTTATATATGTTCCGCCGGGCTGTATGTGCAGCCCGTATTTTTGCGTGAGGAAGGGAATCTCGATAAACAGCTTTGTGTAACTGTCGAAGGAGCCGTTTTGCAGGCTTTCCACGGGCAGCATGGAGCCGTAGGAGGCGTCGTGGAGGCGGCCTAAGCGGCAGCGGGCTGTCTCGGCGGTGATGAGTTCTACTTCTTTTTCGAAGGTGGTGTCTTCGTCGATGTCTACCGTTACCAGGCATCGTTCTTCTTTTTCTATGACCGTAATCTTGGACAAGTCCATGGTCAGCAGGGTGACCATATTCTGGTGCTGGGCGCAGAGGTTTTTTCGGATGGCCTGAAGGTGGAGGAGCTGTGCGTCTAAGTCTTTGATCTTTTCTTCCAGCAGGCTTTTCAGGCTCTCTGCGGAGCGCATCTTTATAAATTCCTGTATCTCCGGGAGAGATACGTTAAGCTCCCGGAGCAGCAGGATGGTCTCTAAGAGGGGGCTTTGGCGGTAGCTGTAATAGCGGTAGCCGTTTTCGGGATTTGCGGCGGCGGGTTTGAAAAGACCAATCTCGTCGTACCACATCAATGTCTTCTTGTTGACGCCGTGGAGGGCGGCAAATTGCCCGATGGTGAGTAATTTTTCTTTTTTATCTGTATTTTCCATAATAATTTCTCCTTGACTGTACAGTTACTGTACGGTTTATCATACACTTATATCCGTTATACTACATGCGGATGTCAAATGCAACAGGCAATTGCGAAACTTAAGTTTGCCAGCGCCTGTCGCAAGGTGAAAAGGAGAAAAATCATGGAAAACCAGAATGTGTATGCAAAGCCTGTAACGTTTCATAATATCCTGAAATTTGCCGTTCCGACTATTGCCATGACGGTATTTATGTCGTTTTACTCGATGGTTGACGGATTGTTTGTGTCGAACTTGATTGGCACGAAGGCATTGTCGGCGGTCAATCTGACTGCGCCCCTGATCCAGTTTGTGACGGCTGTCTCTACGATGCTTGCCGCCGGGGGCAGCGCGGTGATCATGAAAAAGATGGGGGAGGGGAAAGAGCGGGAGGCCAGAGAGGATTTTACGTTTCTGATCCTGGTAAATGCTGCGGTGGGGCTTGCTATGTGCGCCCTCGGGTACGGGGTGATGGATCAGGTGTTTGCTGTCTTTGGGCTGTCTCCTGACGTGTCGGGATATTGCAGGGAATATTTGAGCCGCTACCTTTTGTTTACGGTTCCAATTCTTTTGATGAATAATTTTTCCCTCTATATGATTGGGAGCGGGAGGGCATCCCTTTCTTTTGTCTGCTCTGTGGCGGGCGGGGTGCTGAATATGGCGCTTGACTATCTGTTTCTCGGCGTGTTCCATATGGGAATCGGCGGCGCGGCGGTGGCGACGGGGCTTGGGTATTCGGTGACTGCTGTTGCGGGGGTTCTTGTGTTTTGTAAGGAGAGCAGCTTTTTGCATTTTGTGAGGCCGGCGTTTCGCCCGAAGGTGCTTATCTTAGCTGCGTCCAACGGGAGCTCTGAGATGGCGGGGGCGCTTGTCACGGGAATCGTTACGCTGGTGTTTAACTGGATGATGCTTAAAGTGGCGGGGGAGGAAGGAGTCGCCGCGGTGACGATTATCATGTATGTGCTGATGTTCGCAAGCTCCCTGTATACGGGATACTCCTACGGGGTCGCGCCTATGCTGAGTTTTTACTTTGGGGAGGGAAATGCGGATAAGCTTAAGAAGGTGGTGGCTGTGAGCCTTAAAGTGATTGCTGCCATCTCTCTTTTGACTGCGGCGGCATCTTTTGCATTTACGGAGCCTATGGTGGCGGTTTTTGCAAGGCCGGGTAATCCGGTGTATGCCCTTGCGGTGACGGGAAATAAAATCTGTACGGCGGCGCTTTTGTTTATCGGGTTTAATATATTTGGCAGCGGGATGTTTACGGCGCTGTCAAATGGGGGCGTGTCGGCGCTCCTTGCGTTTTCCAGGTCTTTTGTGTTCATGCTGGCGATGCTTATCCTGCTGCCCCTTCTTCTGGGGGTAAATGGAATCTGGCTTGCCACGCCTGCGGCGGAGTTCCTTTCATTTGTCTTGTCGGGGTGTCTGTTCTTTAAATATAGGAAGAGATATGGGTATTGATTTCTTTTTGTACTTGTTTTGGGTTGTCTAAGTTCGTTCCATGATGGGCGTTTTTTATCGTGACCAGACGGGAGCCGGGAATCGCGCGGCGGATGAAATCCTGCTGATGTCTGGTCAGGCTGTCGCGGTCACCGATGAGGATTAAAGTGGGGCATTTGATCCGGGAGAGTAAGGGGCGGCTCTCCATGCTGGTGACGGCTTTCCATGTCCGGTTGAAACTGCTGTGATCCATGGAGCCGACGGTTTTTTTGATATATGCTCTTGTCTCTTTCGTGTTTCCTAAAAATGTGCCGAGGCACCAGGCAGTCCATGACATGGGCATGAGCTTTAAGGACAGGCGGTTGATGGGAACGCAGATGCGCTCGTATAAGTTGAACCGGTTGGTGCAGGGGGTTCCGATAAGGATAAGGGAGGAGACTATTTTTGGTGCGTGTGCCGCTAATTGCAACGCCACATGCCCGCCCATGGACAGCCCGCAGACGGCGGCGCTCTCGATGTGAAGATACTTTAATAAGGCGTATGCGTCCTGCCAGAAGATGTCCGGCGAGACGTCTCCCGGCGGGAGGGTGGAGCGTCCATGCCCCCGCGCATCCAGGGTGATGACGCGGTATGACTTGGAGAAATGTTTTACTTCCCGGTTCCACTGGCGCATGTCTAAGGAGGCGCCGTGAAGGAAGAGGAGGGCTTTGCCCTGACCGTGGTCTTCGTAGTAAAGGTTGGCGTTCTGGTGTTTGAAATATGGCATGGGGGTGTCCTCCTTTTTCGCGGCGGGATATTTGTTATTGGGATGTTTTGCATAATTAGATTATAGTCTGTCTGGTAATCTTAGTCAATTGACAGACTGCATAAAGAAACGGAGCCGGCGATTGACAAGGGGCTGATCACTGATCAGATCACAGGCCTGGCTCCATTTCAGTCATATGAAAGGATTTTGCATACTTAATGCTCAGTTATAAAAATGTTGAGCGGGTGTAAAATATGTCCTATAATGTCTTTAAAGACAGGATTACGGTTTATCATTTTGCGGGTGATACGATAGAAGAGTATTCTTTTGGCGATGAGGTGCCGGTTGGGATATATGAAGGGTTTACGGTAAGGGCATCGGAATAGGGGGTTCCATGAAATCTATCCAGAAAATTGAATTCCATATCGGCACGAGGGAAGAACTGCTCCCGGGGTTTGCGGATGATTTTCCGTACATTGCATCCCGCGCGGAGCTTGATAAGTATGCCGGACGGTTCGTCCCGTGGCACTGGCACCGGACGGTGGAGCTTTTTTACATGGAGAGCGGGACATTAGAGTACTTTACGCCCAAAGGCAAATGGGTATTTCCAGCGGGCAGCGGCGGGATGTTAAACTCCAATGTCCTCCATATGACAAAGGTTTTGTCACAGAAGGAAGAGACTGTCCAGCTCCTCCACATCTTTGATGTGTCATTTCTTGCGGGGGAGAGGGGCAGCAGGATTGCCCAGAAGTACATTGATCCCCTTGTGCAGGCCGCACAGATAGAGATGCTTCCGCTGTTTCCGGGGAATCCGGCACAGGAGGAGGTACTAAAGCTTATCCGGGAGGCTTTTCGGATTCCGGGAGAGGGGATCGGGTATGAGATGGAACTGCGGAATGCGCTGTCGAGGATCTGGCTTAGGCTTTTTCTTGGGGCAGAACCGATGCTTTCCGGAGCCGGGGAGGCGGATAAGAGCAGTGACAGGCTCAAGCGGATGATGGTCTACATCCACGAGCATTATCCGGAAAGGATTGCCGTGTCGGAGGTGGCGGCGGCAGCGTTTTTAAGCGAGCGGGAGTGTTTCCGGGTGTTTCGGGGGTGCCTGAACATGACGCCTGTGGAATATATCAAGAGCTACCGTCTGCAGATGGCATGCCGGATGCTGGCGGGAGGGAGAGAGACGGTCACGGCTGTAAGCCATGCCTGCGGGTTGGGGAGCGGCAGTTATTTCGGAAAGGTCTTTCGGGAGTACGCCGGCTGTACGCCTACACAGTACCGGGCAAGATGGCAGGATTGTGACAGATAAAGGCGGAAATTGTATAGATTTTTCTTGGAAAATGCATGATAATGACAGCATCATTTGAAAATGCCGGGAGCAGGACAGAGCTTGCCCCTGGCAGTATGCAGTCAGGAGGGATTGGATGTATTACGAAGAAAAGGATTTTTTAGAGACGGCGGACAGCACGATTTTGGCGCAGATTGCCAAAGCCAGGAGGCTTACCAGAGAGTATTATCTTGCGGATTATGAGGATGCCGGGAAGAGGGAGTCTATTTTGCGGGAGCTTTTTGGAAAGGTGGGGGAGAATGTGCTGGTCGATGCGCCGCTTTACTGTGACCACGGGGATAATATCTTTATCGGAGATAATGTGGTCATCGGCATGAACTGTACCTTTGTGGACAATCAGGAGATTCATATCGGCAATCAGGTGATGATTGCGTCCAATGTGCAGATTTACACTGCATCCCACCCGGTGTTGCCGAAAGAGCGGCTTGTGCCGGACTGGAAGGAGCGGGGAACGACATTTTTCCGCACCTATGCGCGGCCGGTGGTGATTCGGGATAATGCATGGATTGGCGGCGGATGCATCATCCTGCCGGGGGTGACCGTCGGGGAGAACAGCGTAGTGGGCGCGGGGAGCGTGGTGACCCGGGATGTGCCGGACAACTGTGTGGCGGCGGGGAATCCGTGCCGGGTGCTCCGTTCATTGGATGGGAGATAATATTGAGAAAATAAAATACAGATAAATCTTGACTTTACCTTGTGCTTCAGGTCTATAATATACCTTGAAATGTTTTGGCGGCCTTTCGCTGGGTTCTTGCGGAAGGGCAGTGCCGAAACCGGAAGGGAATGATGGATTTATGGAAAGAGATCTGACTTCCGGCAGTGTGTTTAAGAACATTGTGTCTTTCTCACTGCCGTATTTGCTGTCCTATTTTCTGCAGACACTCTACGGGATGGCGGATTTGTTTATCATCGGCAGGTTCAACGGGGTGGACAGCATCACGGCAGTCTCCGTGGGCGGCCAGGTGATGCATATGCTGACGGTGATGATCGTAGGGCTTGCCATGGGTTCTACGGTGACTATCGCAAAGGCGGTGGGGGCGAGGCAGCAGGACCAAGTTTTGCGCGCCGTCGGGAATACGGTCACGCTGTTCATGGGCGTGTCGGCGGCGGCGACGGCGCTTTTACTTATCTTTGTAAATCCCGTGGTGTCGGTGATGTCCACGCCGACGGAGGCGGTCTCGGAGACGGCGGCTTACCTGACCATCTGCTTTGTGGGGATTCCGTTTATCACGGCGTACAATATTATCAGCTCGGTATTTCGGGGGCTGGGCGATTCCAAAAGCCCCATGTACTTTATCGCGGTTGCCTGCGTGGTCAATATCGGGCTTGATTATTTGTTTATCGGCGTATTCCATATGGGGGCGGCGGGTGCTGCCCTTGGTACAGTGCTGTCTCAGACGGTGAGCGTTGCGGCTGCATTGACGATGATTTTCAAGCGGAAAATGGGGATCTCGCCGGGGCGGGAGGATTTTCGGCCCCAGGCGGCGGCTATGGGACAGATTTTAAAGATCGGAATCCCTGTGGCGGTGCAGGACGGGTTTATCCAGATTGCCTTTATCGTCATTACGGTCATCGCCAACCGCAGGGGATTAAGCGACGCTGCCGCTGTGGGAATCGTGGAAAAGTTTATCGGGGTGGTGTTTTTGATCCCTTCTACCATGCTGTCGACGGTGTCTGCCCTCTGCGCCCAGAATATCGGAGCCGGAAAGCACGACCGGGCGGCGTCTGTCCTGCGCTATGCGGTCTGTATTACCGTCGGGTTCGGGTTTATCGTTTCGGTCGTGATCCAGTTTGCCGGGGGGATTATCGTTTCGCTGTTTACCGGGGATGCGGAAGTGATCCTGCTTGGAGACCAGTATCTTCGATCTTATATCTGGGACTGCATGATCGCAGGGGTGCATTTTAGTTTCAGCGGGTATTTCTGCGCTTATGGGCTGTCGGGGATTTCCTTTTTACATAACGCACTGTCCATCGTGTGCGTCCGCGTGCCCGGCGCCTACTTAGCCTCCCAGTGGTTCCAGGAAAACCTCTACCCTATGGGGCTTGCCGCGCCGGGAGGGTCGCTATTGTCAGTGGTTGTGTGCGTGATCGCGTTTTGGTGGATGGGGAAACAAGGAAAAATGGGGCAGAAAAGGATTCAGCGTTAAAACAAGAGGCAGAGGCATTATTTAATGATCTTGGGTTAAATATGTCCGATGCAATCACGATGCTCCTTTGCTGTGCGGTCAATCACGACGGTATTCCTTTTGAGATAAAGCGTCCGCCCTACAATGCACAGACCAGGGCGGCGCTCAGTGAATACGAGGAGGGATATAAAACTGAACTGCTCTTGTTTCGCACAGGAACACACTTTGTTTAAACCATCCCAATATTTTTAAAAATTCGTACCATAGTCTAATAAAAAGTGCTATAATAACCATAAGATATCCCAATATCATTCTGAGTCAAAATACATAAAATGTGCCGGTCCATCCCACATACCATTCCCATGTATTTTGGCTCCAATCACATTTTTCAGGAGGTACAAAGTATGATCATTTGTGCAAGCCATCTCATGACAGGCGACGGCAAGACTGTCCTTGAGGGTCAGGCTGTTTTGACAGGAGCAGACGGAAAGATTAAGAAGATTGCCCCGAAGGCGGAGCTTACCGCCCAGTTTCCGGAAGAGGAGGTAAAGGATTACGGCGATGCGACGATACTGCCGGGGCTTTGTGATATGCATGCCCATTTGGGGTATTATTATTCCCAGCCCGACAGCTTTAACTACGGGCCGCAGCTTATCATGCTCTATGCGCTCCAGCACGCCCAGGCTGCTTTTGAGCGGGGCATTACGTCGGTGCGGGATATGTGCTCTGCCCGGGGTGTCTGTAAGAACTTAAAGCTGGCGGCGGAGAAAGGCTTTGTGGTCGTGCCGAAGATTACCCATACGGATGCCGGAATGTGCATGACCGGCGGACATGCGTGGGATGAGGTTGCGGAAGTAGACGGGCCGTGGGAGATCCGCAAGGAAATCCGCAGGCAGGTGCGCGATGGCGCGGACTGGGTGAAGATTCTCACGACGCACCGCTCTCATATCCCGGAGTTTACCCAGGAGGAGCTTGACGCGGCGGTTGACGAGTGCCACAGGAGAGGCATCAAGTGTGGCGTCCACGCGGGGACGAACCCGGGCATCCAGATGTGCATTAACGCAGGATTTGACACCATCGAACATGCAACCTTTATGACGGTTGACCACGCAAAGCAGATGGCGGAGAAAGGGATTGCCTGGACGCCGACCATTATGGCGTATACGCTGCTGTATGACATTTGCAGGGAGAAAATGGAAAACCATGCGGGCGCGCCGGTAAATGACCCGGTGATGCAGAAGGAGATTAACGATTACCAGTATTTTGAGCCGGCGTACAAGGCGTACCGGGATAATTTCAAGGCGTTTTACGATACGGGCGTGACGGTCATCGCCGGAACGGACATGGTGATGTACCAGTCGCCGTTCCTTCCGCTGCCGAGGGAGCTTGAATATATGGTGGAGTACGGCATCACTCCGGTACAGGCGATTCAGACGGCTACCTCCAACCCGGCGAAAGTGCTTGGCGTTGAGGGGGAAAGAGGACTGATAAAAGAAGGGCTTGACGCGGACATCCTCGTTGTGGGCGGGGATCTGAGCCGGGATATCAAGTGCTTAAATGACGTAAAGCTGGTGACCATGGACGGAAAGCGGGTGTTTGAGAACGGAATCCGGTATGTGGGGACCGGGAATATGTTTATGTAAAAGTATGCCTGTTTGAGGATTGTCCGTTGAGGGCGAGAAGAGAAGATAAAAAAGTCTCCGGAGCGCAGAAGTTCTCCGGAGACTTTTATTTTTCGCAAGCAATAGTAGTGATTCGGGGTGATTTTAAATCCCAAGCTTGGCATCGGCTTTAAGATAGATTATAATTGCTTTATACAGTGAAATTTTTAAGAAAAAGAAGGAGATGACCCCAATGAAACGTTCAAAAATCAACGCAGAGATTAAGCATATGGAAGAGATGGTAAAAAAACACGGCTTTGAGCTCCCGCCCTTTTGCAAATGGACGGCTAAAGACTGGGAGAGTAAGGGCGCGGAGTACGACGAAATCCGGGATAATATGCTTGGATGGGATATCACGGATTATGGCTTGGGAAGATTTGACGAGGAGGGATTTTCCCTTATCACCATTCGGAACGGAAACCTTAAGATGGATAAATATACGAAGACATACGCAGAAAAGCTCCTTCTGGTGAAGGAAGGACAGACGGCGCCCATGCATTTTCATTGGAAAAAGATGGAGGACATCATCAACAGAGGTGGCGGCAACGTGCTGATCACGGTCTACAATTCCACGAAAGACGGCGGGTTTGCCGATACGGACGTGACGGTGAACTGTGACGGGAGGGAGTTTACCGTGCCGGCGGGTACGAAAGTTAAGCTGACGCCGGGGGAGAGCATCACCATATATCCGTATCTGTACCATGATTTCCATGTGGAAGAAGGCAGCGGCGACGTGCTTTTAGGGGAAGTGTCCATGTGCAACGACGACGAGCATGACAACCGTTTCTATGAGCCCATCGGACGGTTCCCGGAGATAGAGGAGGACGAAGAGCCGTACCGGCTGCTCTGCAATGAATATCCGAGGGCGGAGTAACAGGGAAAGGAGAAAGCATGGTTTATCGGAAAGCGTCTGTGGAAGACCTGGAATTTTTGACGGAGACGAGGGTCGAAGTGCTCCGGGCGGCGAACCGGCTGTCCGGGGATGCGGACATGAGCGTGGTCAGGGAGCAGTCGCACCGTTACTATCAAAGGGCATTATGTGACGGTACACACACGGCGTACCTGGCCTTTGACGGAGAACATTTCGCAGGGGCGGGCGGTGTCAGCTATTTCCAGGTTATGCCTACATATCACAATCCCAGTGGGAATAAGGCGTATATTATGAATATGTATACAAGGCCGGAGTACCGGAGGAGAGGAATCGCATACCATATGCTGGAGCTGCTTGTGGGGGATGCGAAGGGCAGAGGGATTACCGCCATTTCTTTGGAGGCGACAAAGATGGGGCGGCCGCTGTATGAGAGGTACGGCTTTACGCAGATGCGTGATGAGATGGAACTTGGGGAAAAAGCGCAAGCTGACAGAAAACAGTGAGTTGGTGAGAAAGATGAAAAAATACGGGAAAAAATCAATTTCGGCGGTTATCTGCCTGTTCTTACTTGGCGCCCTTTGCCTTTCTGCCTGCGGGAAATCTGAGGGGCAGGAGCAGAGCGGAAGTTTTGCGGAAGGGGCAGATGGAGGTTTAGGCGGCCAGTCCGGGGATGACGGCTCTTCGGACGAGGAGATGCCGGATGGCGGAACTTCGGGCGGTGATGCCTTAAAGGAAGATGCGGGTACAGGCACAGGTGAAAACACGGGCATAGGCGGGAGCGCAGGAAACACCGCGGAAGAAAGTGTAGCCGCCCCGTCTGTCTGTGGAAAGCTTTCGGTCAAGGGGCATCAGCTTACAGACAGCAGCGGAAATGCCGTGCAGCTAAGGGGCATCAGCACCCACGGCCTTGCATGGTTTCCGCAGTATGTCAATGAAGAGCTTTTCCGGGAGCTTAGGAGGGAGTGGAAAGCCAATGTCATCCGCCTTGCCATGTACACGGCGGAGTCAGGAGGGTACTGCACGGACGGCGATAAGGAGAGCCTAAAGGAGCTAGTGAAAAAGGGCGTGGAGTACGCGGCTGCCCAGGATCTTTACGTCATCGTTGACTGGCACATTTTATCGGACAATAATCCGAACCAGTACAAAGAAGAGGCGCTTTCCTTTTTTGGGGAGATGTCGAAGGCGCTGGCGGGGTACGAAAATGTACTCTACGAAATCTGTAATGAGCCAAACGGCGGCACTTCCTGGGGTGAGATTAAAGCTTACGCGGAGGAAGTCATTCCGGTCATCCGCGCCAATGCGCCGGAGGCTATAATCCTGGTAGGAACGCCGGAGTGGTCTCAGCAGGTGGAGAAGGCGGCGGCAGACCCTATCGCCGGATACGGCAATATCATGTACACGCTGCATTTTTATGCGGCGACCCATACAGGCGCGCTGCGAAATACGATGGCGGAGGCCCTCGAGGCAGGACTTCCGGTATTTGTGTCGGAGTACGGCATCTGCGACGCCAGCGGGAACGGCGGGATTGACAAGGTGCAGGCCAAGGCGTGGGTGCAGCTTATGGACCAGTACAAGGTAAGCTATGTGGCGTGGAATCTGTCTAATAAGGAAGAGACCTCGGCGGTTATCCGCAGCGGGGTAGGAAAAGTGTCGGGCTTTACGGAGGATGACTTAAGCGACACCGGGCGGTGGCTTAAGAGTGTCCTCCAAAGAAATGCGGGACAGACGGGAATGCGCGTACCGCAGGATGCCGATAGAAACGGCAGCACCGGAACTGATATGGGCGATGTGCAGGGAATTTCCGGCGGGAAACTTAAGAGCAGCGAAGACAAGAGCGGCAGTCCGGCAAAAAACTCAGGGGAAATTCACGAAAACAGCGCAGGAACGGTAGTCTGCTCGGGAAAGAGCGGCGGATTGGAGTTTACAGCCGCATTGTCCGGCGGCTGGGAGTCCGGCGGCAGGAAATTTTACCAGTATACCGTGACCATAAAGAACGGCTCCCGGCAGGCATGTGGGAGCTGGTCGCTGGATGTGGCGTTTAGCGAGGACATTGCGCTGTCCGACGGATGGAACGGGAAGTATTCCGTGTCAGGCGATACGCTGCGTATTTCGTCGGAGGATTATAACGGGCAGCTCGCGGCGGGCGGCAGCACCGGCGATGTGGGCTTTATCGTCAGCAGTGAAAACGGGGCAGTGATTCAGGCAATCCGCTGAAAAATTGATTGCAAGTAAAATAGTATGCAGAGGAATTCGAAAAAAGGGCGGCTCTAAGTCATCCTCAGAGCTGCCCTGTATGTATGACAATTAAATCTGACAATTAAATTGCCCGTGTATAGCCTTTCAGCCATTCTCTCTCCTCATCGGTGAGGTGCGGCCCGATTTTCTCATACACGTCTTTGTGGTAGTTATTGAGCCACTCTCTCTCGTCGCGGCTCATCTCTTCCGGCTCAATGCCGTCAAGGTCGATGGGGGCGAAGGTCACGGTCTCGAAGTACATGAACTGGCCGTATTTGTTCTTGGTGCCTTTCCGCACGATAAATTCATTCTCAATGCGGATGCCGAACTCGCCGTCCTCGTAGATGCCCGGTTCGTCGGTGATGACCATGCCTTCTTCAAGCTGGTGGTGCTCATTCTTGCTTGGGACAACGTACCAGCGGAATCCCGTGGGTGCCTCGTGGATGTTGCCTAAGTATCCCACGCCGTGGCCGGTGCCGCACTGGTAGTCAAGGTCAAGGTCCCAGATGGGGCCTCTTGCCAGCACGTCAAGATTGTAGCCGTAGCAGCCGTAGAGGAATCTCGCCCGGGAAAGACGCATCATGGCGCGCACGACAGCGGTAAAGTATTTCTTCATCTGCTGGTCCACGGAGCCTAAGACAAAAGTCCTGGTGATGTCCGTGGAGCCTTCAAAGTATCCGCCGCCGGTGTCGTTTAAGAAAAATGCGCCGGATTTAAGCTCTACGTCCGTCTCTTCGGACGGGGAGTAGTGCATCATGGCCGCGTGGTCTGCGAAGGCGCATAAGGGCTCAAAGCTGTCGCGGATATACCCTTCCTGGGCCGCCCGAAACTCTGTGAGTTTGGCGGCGGAGCTAAGCTCGGTGATTGGCTCTTTGTCGTAGCGGGTCTTTATCCAGTACATGAATTTTGTGATGGCGATGCCGTCCTTGATGTGTGCCTCTTTCACATTTTCAAGCTCCACGTCATTTTTCATGGCTTTCATGAGGATGGTCGGATTGGCAGCCTCCACGATGTTGCACGGGATATTCTTATAGAGGGCATAATTCATCTTCATCGGGTCAATCATTGTAGTGCTGTCCGGATTTAGGCCCTTGATATCCTCGTAAATATCGTTGTACGGGTGAATCGTTACATTGTTCTTCGCAAGCTCCTCATGGATTCTGCCGTCAAGCTTGGAATCATCCACATAAAGCTCTGCCTTGTTCATTGTAATGATTGCATAGGACAGAAGGAGAGGGAAGAAATCCACGTCGTCCCCGCGGACATTAAAGAGCCAGCACACATCGTCTAAGGAGGCGATGATGTGGGAGTCTGCGCCCTTTTCTTCCATAACTTTCCTTACCCGGGCAAGCTTTGAGGCAGTGCTTTCGCCGGAGTATTTCTCCTCCAGGAAAAATGCCGGTTTCTCGGACAGCGCCGGGCGGTCTTCCCAGATGGCGTCTATAAGGTCGTCCGAGTAGCTGATGCGGATATTCTTTGCGGTAAGGGCCTCCTCATACTCTTTTCCTTCGCCCATGGAGAGGACTCTTCCGTCAAAGCCGACGCAGCCGCCCTCCGGGATATTTGCCTGCAAGTATTCCGTGATGGACGGAGTGTCGCCCACGAACATCTTCATGAGGCGGATGCCGCTGCCGGCAAGCTGGTTCTGTGCCTGGAAGAAATATCTCCCGTCGGTCCAGAGGCCGCCGTCGTCCTTTGTGATCACTGCCGTTCCGTAGGAACCGCTGAACCCGGTGATGAATTTCCGGGCTTTGAAATGTTCCCCTACATATTCGCTCTGGTGGAAATCCGCGGTTGGGACAACGTAGGCGTCAATCCCTTTCTCTGCCATGAGAGCGCGCAGTTTCTGAACTCTTTCTGCTACATTCATAATAAAAAACCTCCTAACATTTCTATAGGAAATTATAGCACTTTTACGCGGAAATTTATAGACTAAAGTACAAAATTTGAAAAATTTTGAAATATTCTGTAACAAATCCGCCGTTTCTTACTCTTATAGATAAAGGGGTGCTTTTTACGGAAAACGGATAGGAAAAAGTGAGAACCTGAGGTATGATCATTTGACGGACGGATAAGAGGGCAAGGATGGTGAAAGAGATGAAAAGAGGGAAACAAAGGGATAGGAAAAAAGAGCATCTTACGCGGGTGCAGCGGACATTTTCCACGGTGCTTTATGCACTGGTCTTTGGGAGCCTGTGTTACCCGTGGATGCTGATCGGGGATAAGCGGTACTCCCTGGCGGCATTTGTGCTGCGGCTGAAAAAAAACGGTGTGGATTTCTTTGTGGAGAAAGCGGGGCTATCGTCGGATCCGGTCTATGCGGGCGGGGTGAAGGTTAACCTTGCGCTGTTTCTCGTGTTTATCCTCCTGAGCCTTTTTTATCTGGTCACGGTGTTCATCCGGCGGGACTGGTATTTTAACCTGGGGGCGTTTTTAATGTCCATTGCGTTAGCGTACGCTGCCCTGACGCCTTATATGCTGGTGGATTTCTGCAGCAACCGGACGGAGGCGGTGCTTTATGTCTGGGTACTTCTGATCCTGACGGGAGTTGAATTTATCGGGCGGAAGCTGATCGAGAACTGGGACGTGACAGTACAGAATAAGAATACATACGAGGAGCTGGAGAAGAGACGGAAGGCCGAGCGCAGGGAACGGCTTTACTTTCCGGGGAAATATAATCCGCTTTTCTGGCAGGCCATCTGGAAAAACTTCCGGCAGAATATCAAGGACTATGCCGTGCTGCTTTTGTGCAATGCCCTTGTGTTCGCTTTTGTGCTGTCGGGCTTCGGCCTTCAGAAGCTTACGGCGGCGGGAGATATGAGTATGAAGCTTGGCTATCCTTCCGGGGCAGGAAAGATCCTCCTGCGCAGCATCCTGGAGCTTGGGGTGGTGGGGCTTTTTATGCTGGTATTGCTGCTTTTATACTACCTGCGCAAAAGGATCCCGGAGTACGGCGTGTTCATGACACTTGGCATCCGCAGGAAGACCATGTATCTGACCATGGGGTTGGAGCTTGGGCTTGGGACGGTGCTCTCCCTCATCCTCGGCGGGATCGGCGGCGTCTTGATCGTGACTGGCTTTCAGAAGAACTTAGGCGGCATAGCAGGCGGATTTTTATCGCCGCTCCTTTTAGTGAAATCCGTGGGAGTTATGCTGGTGCTTTATCTGGTGACTTTTTTCGTCACCCATGATCTGTTCGTGGGATTCCGTATGGGAAGTTCTACGGAGCTTCAGATGCTTAGGGAGAGGATGCCGGGGAAATTTAACGCCGTGTTCATATCGGCGGGAGCGGGAGTTACGCTGCTGATGCTTTCCTGGTACAGTAAGAACGGCAATTTTGAAAATATCTGGCTGCTTGGCGGCTGTTTCCTCGGGGTATATCTGCTCCTTCGCTGTGGGATGGCGTGGTATCTCATCCATGTACGCAAGAGGGAGGAGACGCTTCTGAAGCTTTTAAGGCAGCAGCCCTTCTGGCACAAATCGAGAAGCGCGGCGTGGTACATCTTCGGCCTGTGTGTGCTGCAGATCTGTATCCTTGCAGTGTTTTCTGTCCAGCTTTTCTCCGTGTCGCTAGTGGGAGACCGGGACAAGCTTTTCCCCTACGACCTGGTGCTTTTTGCGAATGCAGAGTTTCCGGAGGATGAGGCGATGCTTGAAAAGCTGCGGGGGATGGAAGGCGTCGAGGTGTCGGATTATCCGATGCTTCGGGTGTCGGGGACGGATGCCACGGAGAGAGTGGAGGGAACCGGCATGGAGCCGGTGCGCAGCCAGAATCTTGGAATCCCGGAATCCGTCTACCATGCCTTAAAGCGGGAGAGGGATCCTTCCTATCAGGAAAAGCCGCTGGGGCTTGACGCGGAGGGCGAGACAGTCTATATCGTCCATCAGCAGACGAAGGGTACCAAGGCGCAGCCCGTGGATTACCGGTTCCCGAGCGATAAGCCTTATCTTTATACGGGGCCGGTGTGTCCGGATGTATATAGCTTTTCCCTGCAGAGTTCATTTTCCTCCAGGGAGATCATCGGGGAGGAGGCAGAAAGCCTGATTGGCATATTCTGCCAGGGGGAGAGGGAGAATCTGGTGGTATTTTCCGACGATTATTTTGAGAAGGCGAAGGATACCTGGAAGGTGACGAATCCTTTCACGGGGGATATCCTGGGAGAAGAGGAACGTCTGGCGTATGCGGATTTTCTCTGGCAGGGACCGACGAAGCTTATTGCCGTGAAGGCAGACGAAGAAATTCTTGAAGCGTTAAAGCCGGACCTTGAGGCGTTCAGGGAGCGGCACGCGCGGGAAGAGGAGTATGATGCCAAGGTAAAGAGCGATTATCTTAAGACGGATGCAAGGCTCCAGACAGATACGGAGCTTCGGATGCAGGAGACGATGGGGAAGCTTCTCATCTGTATCTTTTTCGTGGCGGAAGTGCTGCTGATGGGCATCAAGATGATGACGGAAAAGAAGATGAATATCCGACGGGCGGAATTTTTAACCTGTATGGGGATGCGAAAAAGGGAGAGAAAGGGGCTCCTTCGGTGGGAGATGGGGGTCTATTATCTGCTTACAGCGGCCTTAGCTTTACCGGTCAGTATGGCGGTGGTGCTTGCCACTTTCCATGCAAGGCTCTACGGGGCAGAGGATATCCGGGCTATGCTTGCAAAAATCGTACCCTTCGGGGTGTGTGAGCTTATCGCTTTTGGTGTGGTGATCTTGGTATTCACGGAGTGGAATATCCGGCAGATTGAGAGAAAGACAGGAGGAAAGTGAAATGAACAAAGGGGTAAAGAAGGAAGGACGGGGGCGCACAGCCCCAGACCACCAGGAGCGGATACAGATGATCTATTCGCTTGTGGTGTATGGGCTGTGCCTTGGGGCGCTGTGCTATCCCTGGATCATGCTCGGGGAGAAACGCTATACACTGTTTTTCTTTGCACGGAGCATTAAAGCGGAAGGTGTGGATGCTGTCCTCGCCAGGGCGGGAGTTACGCCGGATACCAGCTACGAGGGAGGGATCAATGTAAGCCTTCTTCTGTATCTGATATTTGCGGTGTGCTGTCTTTGTTATGTGGTGACAGTGCTCATCAGAAAGGACTGGTATATGAACGTGCTGGCGCTGGTGGCAGGGATTTCCCTTACCTATACAGGGATGTCCGATGCTATGTTAGGGTCGGTGTGCAGCAACCAGACGGAGGCGACGCTGTACCCGGGGCTTCTTATGGTGCTGACGGCTGCGGAGTGGATTGGGCGCAAAGTGATCGAGAATTGGGATACGACGGTCAGTGAGACAAAGGTGCACGAGGAAAAGGAACTCCGCGAGAAGGAAGAACGCAGGCGGCGCCTGTATTTCCCGGGGAAATATAAAAAGCTGTTCTACCATGTGATCTGGAAGAATTTCCGGGGGAATCTGAAAGATTATGTGGTGCTTTTGGTGTGCAACGGTCTGGTGTTCGCCTTCGCGTTCACAGGCTTCGGCTTGCAGAAGCTAACGGAGGTCGGGGGAAACAGCTACCGCCCGGGATACCCTTCCGGAGCCGGAAAGATCCTTGTGCGGAGCCTGATCGAGCTTGGCGCGGTAGGGATTTTCATGCTGGTTCTGCTGCTTTTGTATTATCTGAAAAAAAGGATTCCCGAGTACGGCGTATTCAAGACGCTTGGTATCCGCAGGAAGACCATGTATCTGTGCATGGGGTTAGAGCTTGGCATAGGGGCGCTTCTGTCTATTGTCCTCGGCGGGCTTGCCGGCACGGGCCTGGTGATCTTGTTCAGGGAAAATATGAGCGGTATCGGGGATACCTGGTTTTCTGCCGGGCTTTTGCTAAAGTCTGTAGGGATCATGCTGGTGCTCTATGTGGCAACATTTTTCGTGACCCACGACCTCTTCGTCGGTTTCCGGATGGGTAATTCCACTGACCTCCAGGTGATGAAGGAAAAGATGCCCGGGCGGTTTCACGCCCTGTTTGTGGCGGTGGGCGCTGTTTTGATGGGCGCCGTGTTCTGGCTTTACCGACAGAACAGTAATTTTGAAAATCTATGGTACTTGATCGGCGGATTTGCCGGCGTGTACATCATCCTGCGGTTCGGGACAGCAGGGTTTTTGTTGCGGGGAAGAAAGCGCGGCGGAGTACTTAAGCGTCTGTTAAAGGAACATCCATTTTATCACAAATCCCGGAGCGCAGTGTGGTACATGTTCGGTCTGTGCGTGATCCAGGTGTGTATCCTGGCGGTATTTTCCCTGCAGCTTTATTCGACGGCCCTTGAGCAGGACGTGGACGCGCTTCTTCCTTACGATCTGGTGCTCTTAGCAGACGGGGAGGAAGCAGACGGACGGCTTATCGAAAAGCTTAAAGCTTCAGAAGGCCTGGAAGTTACGGAGTATCCCATGTTCCGGGTGTCCGGGTCGGATGCCACGGAGAAGATGGAAAGTATAGAGCAGGATCCTGTCCGCAGCCAGAATATCGGTATTCCTGAGTCAGCGTACCACTCCCTTAAGCGGGAGAGGAACCCTTCTTACCAGGAAAAGCCCCTTGGGCTTGACGATGCGGGGGAGAAGATCTATGTTGTGCACCAGCAGGACCGCAGCACGAAGGCACAGCCCATAGATTACAAATCCTTCCGGACGACGCCTTACCTCTATACCGGGCCGGTGTGTGAGATGATCGACGTATTTGCCCACGACACAGCGTTCATGAACCGGGAGATCATCGGGGAGGAGCGTCAGAGCCTGATCGGTGTCCTCTCCCACGGAGAGAGGGAGAACCTGGTCGTATTCTCAGATACGGCTTTTGAACAGGCGAAGGATGTGTGGAAAACGACGGATCCGTTTTACGGCAAGGTTATAAAGCCGGAGGAGTTAGAAGATTTTGCCGGCGAACTATACCAGGGGCCGTCAAAGCTTGTGCTGGTAAAAGGAGACGTAGAGCAGATAGAAGGGCTCGAGGCGGAGCTTGGCGACTTCAGGGAGCGCCACAGAAGGGACGAAGAGTACGATGCCAAGGTCAAAAGCTGCTACTTAAAATCGGCGTCCAGGCAGCAGCTTGAGACAGAGTTTGGCATGCAGGACGCTATGGCAAGGATGCTTATCGCCGTATTTTTCGCGGCATCGGGACTGCTTCTTGGGATCAAGATGATGACGGAGCGCAAGATGAATGTCCGGCGTGCAGAGTTCTTATCGTGCATGGGCATGAGGAATAAGGAACGCCTAAGGCTTTTGCACGGGGAGATGAAGGTTTATTATCTTATCGTGTCCGCGGTATCCGCAGTGTTCAGCGCGATGCTTCTGGCCGCTACATTCAGTGCCAGGCTTTACTCGGCGGCGGATATAAAGGCATTGCTGATAAAGATAGTACCCTTTGGGATCGGCGAACTTTTGCTGTTCGGCGGGATGGTCTGGCTGCTGACAGAGATTAATATCCGGCAGATTGAAAAAAAGATTAGAGAGGTGTAGAGATGGGAAGTGTGTTAAAAGCAGAAAACCTGGTGAGGAATTATAAACTTCCGAATGAGGAAGAGGGCACGATAAAGGTACTTAAGGGACTGAATTTTACCATTGAGGAGGAAGAGTTTGTAGGGATCATGGGGAGATCCGGATGTGGGAAGACGACCCTTTTAAAGACGCTGGGGCTTATCGCCAACCCCACTGAGGGAGAACTTTATTTTAAGGGCAAAAAGATTAAGTCGCTCTGGGAAGATGAGCGGGCGGATATCCGCCGCAGGGAGATCGGCTTTGTGTTTCAGGATTTTTATCTGATGGACAGCCTGACGGTGGAGGAAAATATTATGCTGCCGATGATCTTAGACAAGGCGGATGAGGAAAAATGCTTTGAAAATGCGAAAAACCATGCCGACCATTTCCAGATCTCCCGGCTCCTTCGGAAGTATCCTTACGAGCTTTCGGGCGGCGAGCGCCAGAGGGTAGCGATCTGCCGCGCCCTGGTAAACCAGCCGTCCCTGATCCTGGCGGATGAGCCGACGGGGAGCCTTGATTCCAAGTCCGGAAAGATCGTGATCCAGGCCATGGACCAGATCAATAAAGAATATAAAAAGACCATCGTCATGGTAACCCATGATCCCCAGGTGGCAAGCTACTGCAGCAGGATCATCCTGTTAAAAGACGGGCTTATCCTGGACGAACTGAAGAATGACGGGGACAGGGAAGAGTTCTATCAGGAGATACTCGGAAGGATGGCAGACCTGTAAAAGAGAGAAAAGATAAAAAGCAAAGTAAAGAAAACCCGGAGACGGACAAGCCGCTCCCGGGTTTTTCTCCATTCATTAATTTTAAGAACAGATGGATAAATTTTATTTACCGCCAACGAATTCATCAAACTTCTTAGTGAATGCTAACATAACAAATCCGATTACAAGAATGATGATTGTTACGATACCATAAGCCTTCACGAAGGAGAAGTTGTTGAGCCAGTTGTAAAGCGGTCCATAAGCTTTTCCTGAGAAGAAAATGATCAATGGCCATACACCCAGCATAGTTCCCAGAAGTTTCTTCGGGGAGTATTTACTAATGAAAGCGTTACCCAGTGGTGAGAATACAACCTCGCCGACAGACATACAGATTGCTGTCAGGATGATAACCCAGATACCAACCGGATCTTTTGATCCTTCACCGGCAAGGAATGCTGCAAGTACCATGGAGCCAAGGGAAAGACCAAGGATCATGATACCAACGGCTGTCTTTGTGAACATCCCCCAGTCACCCTGCGGACGCTCTTTCATCTTAGCCCAGATTCCCGCGAATACAGGACAAAGGATGATACAAAGAAGACCATTCATTGAGTCGAACCATGCGGTAGGCATCTGGAAGGAACCGATATTCCAGTTCGCCCAGCCAAGACCTGCCTGCTCCGGGGGACCGAACTGATAGTAAACCGGCATGTAGATCAGATACCACCATAACCAGAAGATACCGGAGAATATGGTAACGATACAGATACCGATAACACGGTTTTTCTCCTGCTTGGTGAGCGGCTGATTGTTCGCTGCTACGTCGTCAGAACTCTTCTCTTCACGAGTATCAACAAGGAACGGCTTCTTTCCGACATCGCCGAAGTGCCTCATGCCGATGAACCACCATGCACAGTCGATAAACAAAAAGATTGCACAGATGAGGAACATCAGACGGTAGCTGATGTTTGTCGCAACCAGCGACAGGAATGTAGTACCGCAGAAGGATCCGATGTTTACAAAGGAGTACTGAAGGTTAAATACAGTATCCAGTGTGTCAGGATCAGCAAGCGGGAAGAGACGTCCGTTGATACCGGAAACATTTCCCTTGAAGAATCCTGTACCGATAGATACAAGGATAACTGCTGCCCAAACCATGCCGATACCGCTGGCCTGCCACATACACAACCAGCCGATACCCATCAGGATCTCGCCGATAGGAACGAGGATTCTCGGAGCTATCCAGCGGTCAGCTATGTAACCACCGATAACCGGGGTGATGTAAGTGAAAGCAACGAGGTTACCATTCATTACAGCACCGGTAGCCTTATCAAGTCCGAGACCGCCTTTGGATGCTTCCAAAGCGATGAAGACTGCAAGGCCCCACTTAGCTGCGTAGTATGCAAGTCTCTCAAATGTGAAAGAAAGGGAGCATACGTAGAAACCAAATGGGAATTTTGTCTTAGTTTTTTCCATGAGTTTCACCCTCCATAAAATAAATTTGTCTTCTGTTTTAAATATTTCGGAAAAACCTGTGCATTTAAAACTTTTAACGGAGATAATCATACCATAAACTAGACTAAAGTACAATACAAATTTAAGAAAAAATTAATGGGCTTTTGTGGGATATTACCGGATTTCCTGCATTTTTTTACTTTAAACTGGTAAAATAGTACACTGCGGAAGGAAAAACCTGAGGCCAAAGCAGATTTTATGCTTGCCTTTTTGCGGCGGCAACCATATAATAGTTGAATATGGACAGAGAGCCAACCGGCCGGGGAATGCTCGGCGGATAATTTACGGAGGATGATCGATGGAGAAAAAATATTCGGCAAAATATGAAGAGACAAAGGACGTGCTGGTCGCGTTCTGTGAGATATTCCACCAGGATAAGTTCGAGCTGTCGATACTGATCGGTATCGGTATCTTCGGGTCGCTCCTTTTAGGCCTGGTGCTCCTTAGCGGGGATCCGGGCGACGGGACGGCGGGCGGATTCGTGTATTTCCTGGTCAAATATATCTGCGTATGGATAGCGGTCTTTTTTGCGGGCGATACCTTTGCGCGGACGATCGGGAAGGGCATGATGAAGTCAACGGCCTACGGGGATGCCACGGAGCTGCAGCGCTTAAGGATCAAGAAGCGGGATAAGGCGCTGATCGTAAAAGTCGGTTTTTACGAGGACAGGATCGTCAACGATACGGGGACGAAGCAGGCGGAGTACCCTTATGATAAGGTGAAAAAGCTTTTAGAGTCCGATAAGGCCATCGGCTTTCTGTGCGATGTGGGGCCCGGGCCGAAGAATTTCTTCGGGGTGCCCAAGGACGCTTTCGGGGATACGGACATCGAGGAGGTGAAGAAGTTCCTTGTGGAGAAGTGCCCACAGGTGAAGAAATTTAAAAAAATATAGCAGTGTACGGACAGGGCAGCGGCGCTTAGAGATTGCGTGCTGCCTTGTTTTTATGTGAAACACTTAACAAAAGGAAGAGAAAAGTATTGCGAAGGACGGTGAAAGGGGATATAATATAATCGGCAGAAATTTGGTCGGACTTTTATAAGTCCTTAAGATAAAGGCCAGTTTTAATATGTTAGGAAAATGGAGGGCTAGACTATGGGCAACATAGCAACAGAAAGTGCAGCAGGCAAGAGAATTACCGCTTTGCTTGATGCAGGAAGCTTTGTTGAAATCGGCGCCGCTGTTACGGCAAGGACGACTGATTTTAACATGCAGGAAAAAGAAACCCCGGCAGACGGCGTCATTACCGGCTATGGGGTGATCGACGGGAATTTGGTGTATGTTTACAGCCAGGATGCATCAGTGTTAAACGGAGCCATCGGCGAGATGCATGCGAAGAAGATCGCGAACATTTACGATATGGCCATGAAGATGGGGGCTCCGGTTATCGGGCTTATCGACTGTGCGGGGCTGCGGCTCCAGGAGGCGACGGACGCCCTTAATGCGTTCGGCACATTATATATGAAGCAATCTCTTGCCTCAGGTGTGATCCCGCAGATCTCGGCCATTTTTGGGACATGCGGCGGCGGGCTTTCCCTTGTTCCGGCCCTTACGGATTTCACCTTTATGGAGAGTGATAAGGCAAGATTATTCGTGAATTCTCCCAATGCGATCCCGGGCAATGACATTTCCAGGTGCAATACTTCATCCGCAAAGTTTCAGAGTGAGAGGGCAGGGCTTGTGGACCGGACAGGGACAGAGGATGAGATCTTAACCGAGATCCGGACCCTTGTCTGCATGCTTCCGGCGAACAATGAGGAAGATGCGTCCTACAGTGAATGCACGGATGACTTGAACAGAGCCTGTCCGGACCTTGGGTACTCGGCGGAGGATGCAGCGATCGCCCTTTCTACGATTTCCGACGGTTATGTGTTCTTCGAGACGAAGAAAGAATTTGCCAAAGATATGGTGACCGGCTTTATCCGCCTGAACGGTATGACTGTGGGCGTGGTTGCGAACCGTTCCAAGGTTTATAATGAAGAGTCAGAGGTTGTGGCTGAGTTTGACGGCTCCTTATCGGCGGACGGTGCTGACAAGGCAGCAAAGTTCGTTGCGTTCTGCGACGCTTTCAATATCCCGGTGCTCACCCTGACGAATGTTAACGGCTTTGCGGCTACGGCGTATGATGAGGCGCACCTTGCGAAGGCTGCGGCGAAGCTTACCTATGCGTTCGCTAACGCTACGGTACCGAAGGTTAATGTGGTGACCGGGAAGGCATTCGGAAGCGCTTATGCGGTGATGAACAGCAAGGCCACGGGCGCAGATATGGTATACGCATGGCCCAAGGCGCAGATCGGCATGATGGATGCGGTTATGGCGGCAAAGATCATGTATGCGGATGCCGGCGCGGATGTGCTTAAAGAAAAGGCAGCCGCGTACAGAAAGCTCCAGTCAAGCCCGGAGTCGGCGGCAAGAAGAGGATATGTGGATGCCGTCATCGAGCCGGCGGATACGAGAAAATATGTGATCGGCGCTTTTGAGATGTTATTCACAAAGAGAGAGGACCGTCCGATGAAAAAGCATGGTGCGGTTTAGAGAGGTGAGGCAAATTGAAGAAGAAAATTAGCTTATTATTATGCATGATTGCGGCTGTGTTCTGCTTCAGCGCCTGCGGAAAGACAGAAGAAGCACCGTACGATGAGGCGGAGCTTACCCAGGTGGCGGATTTCCTCATCGGCTACTGTGCGGAGGCTGATGAGCTGGCCCTTGAACAGTGGAATGAGATGTCAGAATTCGGCATTAACTTACAGCTTACCGAGGCGGGGCTTCCTTTTGAGGCGGAGAGTTTCTTAAGTGTCCTTGACAGCTGGCAGGCAGGCATCGCAGAGTGCGGCAACTATATCGAACACGGCGACTACAGCTTTAAGATGACCAACGGTAAAATAGAAGTCAGCTCCGATGCGAAGTTCGAGAACAGAGATGCGGTGATCTCATTCATGTTCGACAGCGAATCCAAGCTCGAGAGCATGACCGTCAGCGCGAATATGGAGACGGGAGAGATCCTTAAGAAAGCAGGGCTTAATACGGTGCTCGGCATGGGAACGGTATTTGCGGTACTGATCCTTATCGCGTTTATCATCTCCCTGTTCAAATTTATCCCGGCGATCCAGGCGGCGTTCTCAAAGAAGCCTGAGCCGGCGGAGGTGGAAGCGACGGCCCCAGCGGCTCCTGCTCCGGTTGTGGAAGCAGAAAAAACAGATGATCTTGAACTGATCGCGGTGATCTCTGCGGCAATCGCGGCGGCAGAGGGGACAAGTACGGACGGATTTATCGTAAGGAGTATCAGACGCCGCCCGTCAAATAAATGGAATTCAAAGTAAAACCTTAGGAGGATATTAAGATGAAAAATTATACGATCACAGTGAATGGTAATGTATATGACGTTACGGTAGAAGAAAAAGGCGCAGGAGCAGCTCCGGCAGCGGCTCCTGCCATGGCGGCAGCCCCGGCGGCGCCGAAAGCGGCCCCGGCTGCGGCACCGAAAGCGGCGGCAGGCGCAGGCGCCATCGAGGTCAAGGCAGGCGCGGCAGGCAAGGTATTCAAGATTGAGGCCAATGTGGGACAGAGCGTGAAGAAGGGCGATGCGGTCGTGATCATTGAAGCGATGAAGATGGAAATTCCGGTTGTGGCTCCAGAGGACGGGACGGTTGCAAGCATTGACGCAGCAGTGGGCGATCCGGTTGAGGCAGGCGCAGTGCTGGCTACATTAAACTAAAGTGAGACATATTCAGAAGAATGAGTCTTTTGAAATGAACACGACTGGAGGTTAAAAAATGGAATATATAACAACGACATTAGGAAACCTCATCCAGCAGACAGCTTTCTTAAACCTTACGGTGGGGAACCTGATCATGATTGCTGTTGCATGTTTTTTCCTATATTTAGCAATTCGACATGGGTTCGAGCCATTGCTTCTCGTTCCGATTGCCTTTGGTATGCTGCTTGTTAATATTTATCCGGATATTATGCTGCATGCAGACGAGTCAGCCAACGGGGTGGGCGGTCTTTTGTACTACTTCTATATCTTAGACGAGTGGGCGATCCTGCCGTCACTGATCTTCATGGGTGTCGGGGCGATGACGGACTTTGGGCCTCTGATCGCCAATCCGAAGAGCTTTCTTTTAGGGGCGGCGGCACAGTTTGGTATCTTTACGGCTTACCTTGGCGCTATGGCCATGGGTTTTTCCGATAAGGCGGCGGCGGCAGTGTCGATCATCGGCGGAGCCGACGGGCCGACGTCTATCTTCCTTGCAGGTAAGCTGCAGCAGACGGCGATCATGGGACCGATCGCGGTGGCGGCCTACTCTTATATGGCGCTTGTGCCGGTGATCCAGCCGCCGATCATGAAGTTATTTACGACGGAGAAGGAAAGGAAGATCAAGATGGAGCAGCTTCGGCCGGTGTCCAAGCTTGAGCGTATCCTGTTCCCGGTCATCGTTACCATCGTGGTATGTATGATCCTTCCGACTACGGCACCTCTTGTGGGCATGCTGATGCTCGGCAATCTGTTCCGGGAGTGCGGCGTGGTAAGGCAGCTTACCGAGACGGCATCCAACGCGCTGATGTATATCGTCGTTATCCTTCTTGGAACGTCGGTCGGTGCGACGACGAGTGCGGAGGCATTCCTTAACTGGGATACGATCAAGATCGTCGTTCTTGGCCTGGTGGCATTTGCAGTAGGCACGGCGGCGGGCGTGCTGTTCGGAAAGCTGATGTGCATCGCGACCCACGGCAAGGTAAATCCGCTGATTGGTTCTGCCGGAGTATCCGCGGTCCCGATGGCAGCCAGAGTATCACAGAAAGTGGGCGCGGAGGCAGATCCGACCAACTTCCTTCTGATGCATGCGATGGGGCCGAACGTTGCGGGAGTTATCGGTACGGCGGTAGCGGCCGGTACATTTATGGCAATCTTTGGCGTTATATAAATCATGGGCGGGGCATGAGCCTTTGCCCCGACATCATCATATTTTGGAGGATAGAAAATGGCAGATACAGCAAAAAAACCAATTAAGATTACAGAGACAATCTTACGTGACGCACATCAGTCTCTGATTGCGACGCGTATGACCACCGAGCAGATGCTCCCGATTGTCGATAAGATGGATAAGGTGGGCTATCACTCGGTAGAGTGCTGGGGCGGGGCTACCTTCGACGCTTCCCTTCGTTTCTTAAAGGAAGATCCGTGGGAGAGGCTCCGTAAATTCCGCGACGGCTTCAAGAACACGAAGCTTCAGATGTTATTCCGCGGGCAGAACATCCTTGGATACCGTCCTTACGCGGACGATGTGGTTGAGTATTTTGTGCAGAAATCCGTGGCAAACGGTATCGATATCATCCGTATCTTTGACTGTCTCAATGACCTGAGAAACTTACAGACAGCGGTTACGGCGGCCAATAAAGAGAAGGCTGACGCACAGGTGGCTCTTTCTTATACACTGGGCGACGCCTATACAATGGACTACTGGGTGGATATTGCAAAGAGGATTGAGGATATGGGTGCGACTTCCATCTGTATCAAGGATATGGCGGGACTCCTTGTCCCGTACAAAGCGACAGAGCTTATCGGTGCGCTGAAAGAAGCGGTAAGCCTTCCAATCCAGCTCCATACCCATTATACGTCCGGTGTTGCTTCCATGACTTACCTTAAGGCAGTTGAGGCGGGTGTTGACGTGATCGATACGGCCATGTCCCCGTTTGCCCTGGGAACGAGTCAGCCGGCGACGGAGGTTATGGTGGAGACGTTTAAAGGCACTCCGTATGACACGGGCTTTGATCAGAACCTTTTGGCGGAGATTGCGGATTATTTCCGTCCGATCCGTGATGAGGCGTTAGAGAGCGGGCTTCTTAATCCGAAGAACATGGGCGTGAATATCAAGACACTGCTTTACCAGGTGCCGGGCGGTATGCTCTCCAACCTGACGTCCCAGCTTAAAGAGCAGAACGCAGAGGATAAGTATTACGACGTTCTTGAGGAAGTCCCGAAGGTGCGTAAAGATCTCGGCGAGCCGCCGCTTGTTACGCCGTCCTCACAGATCGTCGGAACCCAGGCGGTATTCAATGTGCTGATGGGCGAGCGCTATAAGATGGCGACCAAGGAGACGAAGGATGTCCTCAGCGGAAAATACGGCGCGACCGTTAAACCGTTTAACGAAGAGGTGAGGAAGAAAGTCCTCGGTGAGGGCGCAGAGATCATCACCTGCCGTCCGGCGGATCTTATCGCAGACGAGCTGGATACGCTCAGAGGCGAGATGTCCCGGTGGAGCCAGCAGGATGAGGACGTGCTGTCTTACGCACTGTTCCCGCAGGTAGCTACAGACTTCTTCAAGTACCGCGAGGCACAGCAGACAAAGATCGACCAGACCGTGGCAGATACAGAGAACGGGAGTTATCCCGTATAAAAGGTAAAGTTAAACCGGAGTGCACAAAAGAGCTGCATTCCGGTTTTTTATGATTTTGGACGGCGGAGAAAACCGGCTCCGGCAAAAGTATAATCCGGAGCATCCCTTCATCCCATAAGTCCAAAAAGTTCCCTCACATAATTATTGAATATTCTGCCTTTCTCATTTATAATAGTTAGATGTGGATTGAAAAAGGATGGGTCATACTATGGGGAAGAAGAACGATTTACAGCGGAAACTGGAGGAAGGCTACAGCCGGTTCAGCAAGGGACAGAAAAAGCTTGCCGACTTTATCCGGAAGGACTATGACAAGGCGGCCTTTTTGACGGCGGCAAGGATGGGCGAAGAGGTGGGCGTCAGCGAGTCTACAGTCGTGCGGTTTGCCATGGCGCTCGGATATGACGGCTATCCGGGATTCCAGAAGGCGCTCGGCGAGCTTGTCCGTATGAAGCTCAATTCCATCCAGCGGATGGAGGTTACTTACGGGCGTATCAGCCAGGGCGAGATCCTGGCGACGGTGCTCCAGTCGGATATCGAGAAGATCAAGATGACGCTGGCGGCGTTGGATCATGAGATTTTTGAGCTGGCGGTGGAGACGATTCTTACGGCGCGGAAGGTCTATGTGATCGGGATCAGAAGCTGCGCGCCGCTGGCGAGCTTCCTGGCGTTCTATCTGAATCCGATCTGTGAGAATGTGATCCTGGTCAATACCAACAGCTCCAGCGAGATTTTCGAGCAGCTCATCCGGGTGGACGAGCGGGACGTGGTGATCGGCATCAGCTTTCCGCGGTATTCCATGCGAACCTTGAAGGCGCTTGAGTTTGCCAGCAACCGGAAGGCCAAGGTGATCACGCTGACGGACAGCATCCATTCCCCCATGACCCTTTATTCTTCCTGCAACCTGATCGCCAGAAGCGATATGGCGTCCATCGTGGACTCCCTCGTGGCGCCTTTAAGCGTGGTCAATGCCCTTGTGGTGGCGCTCTGCATGAAGAAGCAGGATGAGGTGATAAAGACTTTGGAGACGCTGGAGGATATCTGGGATGAATACCAGGTGTACAGCAAGGACGAGCTGAATATGCTGGGAGACAAAGTGGAGCTTTCGAAGCCTTTGGAGGAGGGGGCAGATGAGTAAAGTACTTGTGGCTGGCGGCGGCGCTGCGGGGATGTTCGCGGCGATCGCGGCGGCGGAGGAGGGGAATGAGGTATTCCTCTATGAGAAGAATGAAAAGCTCGGGAAGAAGCTGTTCATCACAGGAAAGGGGCGGTGCAACATCACCAGCTCCTGCGATATGGATACGCTTTTTGCGTCGGTGATGAGCAACCCGAGATTTTTATACAGCAGCTTTTACGGCTGCACGAATCAGGATGTCATGGATTTTTTTGCGCATAACGGCGTCCCGGTGAAGACAGAACGGGGCGGGCGGGTATTCCCGGTCTCTGACCATTCCTCGGATGTTATCCAGGGGCTTTCGGGTAAGCTTGGCCGGCTTGGCGTTAGGATAAAGTACGGCGCCAGGGTAAAGGATATCCTCGTGGAGGACGGCAGGTTTAAGGGACTTGCCTTTTCGGACGGCAGCACGGAAAAAGGGGATTTTTGCATCGTGGCCACCGGCGGGCTTTCCTACCCGTCGACAGGTTCGACCGGGGACGGCTACCGTTTTGCCGAAGCCCTGGGACATACGGTGAAGCCATGTATTCCCTCCCTTGTTCCTGTTGAGACGAAGGAACCCTGGGTTAAGGAGCTTCAGGGCCTGTCCCTTCGCAATGTAAATGTCACGGTAAGGGACGGCAAAAAAAAGCTCTTCCAGGAGTTCGGGGAGATGCTTTTTACCCATTACGGGGTCAGCGGGCCGCTGATCTTAAGCGCCAGCGGCCGTGTGGGCAGGAAACTTATGGAAAAACCGCTGACTCTTGAGATCGACTTAAAGCCGGCGCTTGACGAGGATATGCTTCACAAAAGGATCCTCAGGGATTTTGAAGAGAACGTAAACCGGCAGTTTAAAAACGCGGTTGGAAGATTATTCCCTGCAAAACTGGTGCCGGTTATGATAGAATTAAGCGGGATTCCTCCGGAAAAGAAGGTCAATGTGATCGCGAAGGAGGAGCGCAGCGCCCTTGTGCGCCTGACGAAGCATCTGACCATGACGCTTACAAAGCTTCGGGATTTCGATGAGGCGATTATTACAAAGGGCGGGGTCAGCACGAAGGAGATCGATCCGGGGACGATGGAGTCTAAGCTTGTGAAAGGTGTTTATTTTGCCGGGGAGGTACTTGACCTGGATGCGCTGACCGGCGGGTTTAACCTGCAGATTGCGTGGTCTACGGGATACGCGGCAGGAAAGGGCACCGGAAAGCAGGCGTGAGAAAAAATATAGCGGAGGATAACAATATGGGAATCAACATAGCGATCGACGGGCCGGCAGGCGCAGGGAAGAGCACTATTGCGAAGCTGGTCGCGAAGGAAAAAGGATATATCTACGTGGATACCGGAGCCATGTACCGGGGGCTTGCCATCCATTTCCTCGATCAGGGGATCAAGGCTGAGGAGACGGATAAGATCATCGAAGCGTGCCAGGGCGCGCAGGTGACGATCCAGTACGAAGAAGGTATCCAGCAGGTGTATCTTAACGGAAAGAATATTACCGCAAGGCTCAGGGATGAGGAGGTGGGGAACATGGCGTCGAAAAGTTCCCCGATCCCGGAAGTGCGGGCAAAGCTTTTAGAGCTGCAGCAGGGGCTTGCCAGGGAACAGGATGTGATCATGGACGGCAGGGATATCGGGACATGCGTGCTCCCGGATGCGGACGTGAAGGTATACCTTACCGCCAGTGTTAAGACCCGGGCGAAGCGCAGGTTTGACGAGCTTACGCAGAAAGGTATCGCCTGCGACCTCGCGGAGATCGCCAGGGATATCGCAGAGCGGGACGAGCGGGATATGACCCGCGAGACGGCGCCCCTTAAGAAGGCCGAGGACGCGGTGCTCATTGACAGTTCAAAGATGACTATCGATGAGGTGGTGGCGGCCATTACTGCGCTTTGTAGATAGGGATGTGAAAAGAAGCGCAGTTGCCGAAGTGCTGCGCAGGAAAGGACAGGAGGTGATGCCTTATGCAGGTTGAGCTTGCGAAGACGGCAGGCTTTTGCTTCGGTGTGAAGCGGGCGGTGGAGACGGTCTATCAGGAGATTGAAAAGCATGAAGGCGGCCCGATCTATACCTATGGCCCGATCATACACAACGACGAGGTCATCAGGGATTTAAAGAGCCAGGGCGTCAGGGTGCTTGGCACACGCGAGGATCTGGAAAGCCTTGATCATGGGACGGTGATCATCCGTTCCCACGGTGTGCCGGAATCGGTGTGTACGCTCCTTAAGGATAAAGGCATCCGTTATGTGGACGCCACCTGCCCCTTTGTAAAGAAGATCCATCAGATTGTCCGGAGGGAAAGCCAGAACGGCGCCCACATCGTGATCGTGGGAAATAGCGCCCATCCCGAGGTCATGGGGATCCGTGGGTGGGCCGCAGGTCCTGTGGATATTATCCAGGATGCCGGGGAAGCAGAAAAGTTTTCACTGGAAAATGAAGGGCAGAAAGTATGCGTCGTAGCCCAGACGACATTTAATTACAATAAATTTCAAGAATTAGTTGAAATTATCACAAAAAAGGGGTATGATATAATTGTTTTAAATACGATTTGTAATGCCACGAAGGAGCGGCAGGAAGAAGCCAGCGGCATTGCTTCAAGGGTGGGAGCGATGATTGTCATCGGTGACAAGAAGAGTTCCAATACCCAGAAGTTATTTGAAATATGCAGCAATGCGTGTGAGAATACGTACTACATACAGACACTTGGCGATTTGAATGTGAATCAATTAAGGTCCGTGGAATCAGTAGGTATTACAGCAGGGGCATCCACGCCCTACAAAATAATTGAGGAGGTTCAAAATTATGTCAGAATTAACTTTTGAACAAATGTTAGACGAGTCTTTTAAGACTATTAGAAACGGAGAGGTTGTAGATGGTACTGTCATCGACGTTAAACCGGACGAAATCATCTTGAATATAGGCTACAAGGCAGACGGTATCATCATGAGAAGCGAGTACACCAATGATTCCAGCGCGGATCTTACCACGATGGTTTCTGTAGGCGACCCGCTGACAGTGAAAGTCTTAAAGGTGAATGACGGAGAAGGTCAGGTGCTGTTGACTTACAAGAGACTTGTAGCGGAAAAAGGGAATGAGAGACTTAAGGAAGCTTATGAGAATCATGAAGTGCTCAGGGCGCCGGTTGCCCAGATCCTCGGCGGCGGCTTAAGCGTTGTGATCGATGAGGCGAGGGTGTTTATCCCGGCGAGCCTTGTATCTGACAGCTATGAGAAAGATCTGAGCAAGTATCAGGATCAGGAGATTGAGTTTGTGATCAGCGAGTTCAATCCGAGAAGGAACCGTATCATCGGCGACAGAAGGCAGATTCTTGTGGCTGACAGGGCGAAGAAACAGAAGGAGCTGTTTGAGAAGCTTCAGGTGGGTGACAGCATTGAAGGAATCATTAAGAATGTGACAGATTTTGGCGCATTCGTAGATCTTGGCGGCGTGGACGGACTTCTCCATATCTCCGAGATGTCCTGGGGCCGTGTGGAGAACCCGAAGAAGGTCTTCAAGGTAGGCGAGAGCCTTAAGGTCTTAATCAAAGATATTAACGATACAAAGGTTGCACTGAGCCTTAAGTTCCCGGAGACGAATCCGTGGGCTAACGCCGGTGAGGATTACGCCGTGGGAACAGTAGTAGAAGGAAAAGTGGCAAGGATGACAGATTTCGGTGCATTCGTAGAGCTTGCTCCGGGAGTTGACGCGCTGCTCCATGTGTCCCAGATTTCCAAGGCCCATGTGGATAAGCCGTCGGATGTGCTGTCTGTAGGCCAGGTGATCACTGCTAAAGTTGTTGATCTTAATGAGGCTGACCGGAAGATCAGCCTGAGTATGAAAGTCTTAGAGACGGTTTCCGAGCCGGCTGAGACAGAAAGTGTGGAAGATGTTGAGACGGCAGAAGAATAATCCGGATGCCAGTTTAATACGTAATTACGGATAGAGACCTTAAGCGGTCTCTATCTTTTATGTGTTAAAAATTCAACAAGATGTTTGCGGAAATATACAAAAAATTGTCTGCATTTTAGTAGAAAAAAAGGGCATTTTCTTGTATAGTATATTAAGAGTTTATTAAAGGAAGGAAGGAAAAAAGGGATGGCATTGTTAACGTTTAAGGGTGGTATCCATCCGGATGACGGCAAGAGCCTGGCAAAAGATAAGGCGATTGTCGAATTGAAACCGCAGGGTAATCTGGTCTATCTGGTTTCTCAGCATATCGGTGCGCCTGCAAGTCCGATCGTGGAGGTCGGCGAACGTGTGCTCAAGGGCCAGAAGATTGCAGAAGCCGGAGGCTTTGTGTCAGCGCCGGTCTACGCTTCTGTGTCCGGGACAGTAAAGGCAATCGAGCCGCACATGAATCCGACAGGAGCTATGGTCAACAGTATTGTTGTGGAGAATGACGGAGAGTATGAGGAAGTTGGATACGCTCCGGTGAAGCCCCTGGAGGAGCTGACGAAGGAGGAGATCCTTGGCGCGATCGGCGAGGCAGGAGTTGTAGGTATGGGTGGAGCCGGTTTCCCGACGAAGGTCAAACTGTCACCGAAGGAGCCGGACAAGATTGAGTATATCATTGCGAACTGTGCAGAGTGTGAACCATATATAACCGCAGATTATAGAAGGATGATGGAGAATCCGGAAAGATTAGTCGGAGGGATGAAGATCGTCCTGAAGCTGTTTGACAATGCGAAGGGCATCTTCGGTGTGGAGGACAACAAGCCGGATTGTATCGCTAAATTGAAAGATCTGACAAAGGATGAACCGCGCATGGAAGTTCTGGCGCTTAAGACGAAGTATCCCCAGGGCGGTGAGCGTCAGCTTATCTATGCGACTACAGGAAGGGCGATCAATTCTGCCATGCTTCCGGCGGACGCAGGATGCGTAGTGGACAACGTAGAGACCATGATCAATATTTATCGTGCGGTAGCGGAAGGAAAGCCTTCCATTGAGCGCGTGGTCACGGTGAGCGGGGATGCGGTAAAATCCCCGGGGAATTTCCTCGTGCCTTTCGGGATGAACCAGGCGGAGATCGTGGAGGCGGCAGGCGGGTTCAAGACGGAGCCGGAAAAGATAATCTCCGGCGGCCCGATGATGGGATTTGCCATGTATACGCTGGATGTTCCGGTGACAAAGACTTCGTCATCGATCCTGTGCCTTACGAAAGACGAGGTTGCGGCAAATGAGCCGACTGCGTGTATCAATTGCGGACGCTGCGTGGACGCGTGTCCGAGCCGTCTGATCCCGTCCAGGCTTGCGGATTATGCGGAGCATCACGATGAGGCGCAGTTTACCGCCCACGAGGGCTTAGAGTGTATGGAGTGCGGTTCTTGCAGCTTTGTATGCCCTGCGAAACGGCAGCTTAAACAGGCGATTGGTTCCATGAGGAAGATTGCGCTTGCGAATCGGAAGAAAAAATAAGTAATGAGAGAGGAAGAGGTGAATAAACGTGAGTGAGAATAAATTTAAGATTTCGTCTTCACCACATATACGTTCCAAAGTTACCTCAAGCAATATTATGCTTATGGTCACCATTGCGCTTTTGCCGGCGTCGGCATTCGGTGTGTGGAACTTTGGACTTCCGGCGCTGGGGATGCTCGTTGTTACGACCCTGGCAGCCGTTCTTACAGAGTATGTCTATGAAAAACTGATGCATAAAAAGATTACGGTGAATGATTTCAGTGCGGTCGTCACAGGACTTCTTTTAGGGCTTAATATGCCCCCAACGGCTCCGCTCTGGATGGGCGCCCTCGGAAGCGTGTTCGGCATCCTGGTCGTAAAGCAGCTTTTCGGCGGACTGGGGCAGAACTTTATGAACCCCGCCCTTGGCGCGAGATGTTTCCTTCTGATCTCCTTTACGGGGCAGATGACCACATTTATCTATGACGGCGTGTCCGGGCCGACCCCCCTTGCCATGTTAAAGGAAGGGCAGGCGGTTGATTCCATGAGCATGCTGATGGGACGCATCCCCGGAACGATTGGTGAGACGAGCGTCATCGCAATCATCATCGGAGCAATCTTTTTGATCCTGACGGGTGTGATCGACCTTCGGATTCCGGGTACATATATCGTTACGTTTGCGGTGTTTGTCGGTATCTTCGGGCAGTTTACCAATGCCCAGGCAGGGCTTTTTGACCCGCAGTACATCACCTCCCACCTTTGCGGCGGCGGCCTGATGCTGGGCGCGTGGTTTATGGCAACGGACTATGTGACGTCGCCCATCACGAAGAAGGGGCAGTATGTATACGGGGCGCTCCTTGGTATCCTTACCGGCCTGTTCCGTCTTTTCGGCGGCTCGGCAGAGGGTGTTTCCTATGCGATTATTATCAGTAACCTTTTAGTTCCTTTGATCGAGAGGGTTACTCTTCCAAAACCATTTGGTAAAGGAGGAGAGAAATAATGAGTAAAACAATGAAAAATACACTGGTTCTTACGATTATCACGCTGATTGCCGGGTTTGCGCTTGGGCTCGTATACGAGATTACGAAAGACCCTATCGCCCAGGCTCATGACGCGGCGAAGAAAGAGGCGTGGCAGGCAGTATTCCCGGAGGCGGACCTTAATTCTTTCGAGCAGATTGAGGTTGACCAGAAAGTTGCCGGGGAGGCTGTGAAAGCGCTGGGCGTCAATGCGACGATTGACGAAGTGTGCAAGGTGGGCGAGGACGGCTATGTCATCACCACCACGGACAAGGAAGGCTACGGCGGCGACATCCGGGTTACGGTGGGCATTAAGGCTGACGGCACGGTGAACGGCGTGTCCATCCTGTCCATCAGCGAGACGGCGGGTCTTGGCATGAAGGCTACGGAGCCTATCTTTTACGAGCAATATCAGGGCAAACAGGCGGAGAAGTTCTATGTGTCCAAGGACGGCGGGGACGGCGAGCCGATTGATGCCCTTAGCGGTGCGACGATTACATCCAGGGCGATGACCGGGGCTGTGAATGCGGCGCTTGGTTATTTCCAGAATGCGTTTTAGGAGGTAGTGAAGATGAATAATTGTACAGAACGTTTGTATAACGGTATTATAAAAGAAAATCCTACCTTCGTGCTGATGCTTGGCATGTGTCCGACCCTGGCGGTCACCACATCTGCCATCAACGGTCTTGGTATGGGACTTTCTACGACAGCCGTGCTTGTGCTGTCAAACCTGATGATTTCCCTGCTGCGTAAAATCATCCCGGATTCCCTTCGTATTCCGGCGTTTATCGTAGTTGTGGCATCTTTTGTAACGATGGTGCAGTTTTTGATGGAGGGTTTTGTTCCAAGCCTCTATGCGTCTCTCGGAATCTATATTCCGCTGATCGTTGTAAACTGTATCATCCTGGGCCGTGCGGAGAGCTATGCGTCCAAGAATCCGCCGCTTTTGTCCATCTTTGACGGAATCGGCATGGGGCTTGGATTTACCGTTGGCCTTACGGCAATCGGCATCGTGCGTGAAGTAATCGGCGCGGGCAAGATTTTCGGATTCCAGCTTTTGCCTCTTGCGGATACGGCTACAGGCAAGGCGGGCTACGTTCCGGTGACCATCTTTATCTTAGCGCCCGGCGCGTTCCTTGTGCTGGCAGGGCTTACGGCTCTTCAGAATAAGGTGAAGAACAACGCGAAGAAGAAGGGCAAGAAGGTTACGGAGACCGTGGGATGCGGCGAGGGCTGTGCGTCCTGCACCAACAGTGCCTGCGGCGGCAAGATATTCCCTACAGGGAATGAGAAAGAATAGGAGGAGTACATAGATGGGAGAATTATTGATCATAGCAATTGGCTCTGCACTTGTGAATAACGTTGTACTCAGCCAGTTCCTCGGAATCTGTCCTTTCCTTGGAGTTTCCAAGAAGGTTGAGACTGCTGCCGGCATGGGCGGCGCCGTCGTATTCGTTATTACGATTGCGTCTTTCGTGTCTGGCATCGTATATAAGTTTATATTGGCAAATAAGGCGATTATGGGAGGAAAGCTTGTCTATTTGCAGACAATCGTATTTATCCTTGTTATCGCCTGCCTGGTCCAGTTCGTGGAGATGTTCTTAAAGAAATCCATGCCTTCGCTCTACCAGTCGCTGGGAGTATACCTTCCTCTGATCACGACAAACTGTGCGGTATTAGGCGTGGCTCTCACGAACGTACAGAAAGAATATACAATCTTAAGCGGAGTGGTAAACGGCCTTGGTACATCGGTGGGATTCCTTATAGCCATCGTAATCTTAGCCGGTATCCGCGAGAAGATGGAGTACAATGATATTTCCGAGTCTTTCCAGGGAACGCCTATCGTGCTGATTACGGCAGCGCTTATGGCGATTGCGTTCTTCGGGTTCTCGGGACTGATATAGGAAGGAGCAGAAACGATGAGTGTAACAGGTATTTTGATTGCCGCCCTGGTTGTAGGCGGAACCGGCTTATTCATTGGTGTGTTCCTTGGATTTGCCGGAACGAAATTTGCGGTAGAGGTAGATGAGAGGGAGGAGGCCATCGCGGGCGTCCTTCCGGGAAATAACTGCGGCGGCTGCGGCTACGCGGGATGCTCGGGACTTGCGGCTGCCATCGTTAAGGGCGAGGCGGAGATTGGCTCCTGCCCGGTAGGCGGCGCTCCTGTTGCGGCTGAGATTGGTAAGATCATGGGCCAGGAGGCGGGAGAGCAGGTGCGTAAGACTGCATTTGTGAAATGCGGCGGTACCTGTGAGAAGGCAAAGCAGGATTATGAGTATCACGGCCTTGGCGACTGTATCATGGTGAACATGATGCAGAGCGGCGGACCGAAGTCCTGTAACTATGGGTGTCTCGGAGAGGGAACCTGCGTGAAGGCGTGTCCGTTTGATGCGATCCATATCGTGGACGGGATTGCGGTTGTTGACAAAGAGGCGTGTAAAGCCTGCGGAAAGTGCGTGGCGGTATGTCCGAAGCATCTGATCGAGCTTGTGCCTTATGACCAGGAGCATCTGGTGCGGTGCAGTTCCAGGGATAAGGGCAAGGATGTGATGAAGGCTTGCTCCGTCGGCTGCATCGGCTGTAAGATGTGCGAGAAGGCGTGTGAGTTCGACGCAGTGAAGGTGACGGACAACATTGCGCGCATTGACCCGGAGAAATGCACGAACTGCGGCGCATGTGCCGCGAAGTGTCCGAAGAAGGTTATTTCTTAAGGTTACAGGCGGCGGTATGGTAATGAGCTTCAAGCAGAGAATTGCAGATGGATTAAAATTATTATACTGTGATATAAGGTCAGCAAAATGGGCGGTTATGTTTATAATCGCCTATTTTGTGATTCTGAAAAAGCTGTTTAGGAGCCTTTGCCCTATGGTGCTTTTGACCGGATTTCCCTGTCCGGGGTGCGGGCTTACGCGGGCGGGCGTCCATGTGCTGCGCCTTGAATTTGCTGCGGCGTGGCGGATACATCCCTTTATATTTGCTTTTATCCTGCTGGTGCTGGCGTTTGCGGCAGAGCGCTATGTGTTAAGAAGCCCTAGGATGACGGTGACGAAATGGTGCGGAATAGTGATGATTATCGGAATGATACTTTTTTATGTATGGCGGATGACCCATATGTTCCCGGATGTGCCGCCCATGACTTATTACCGGAGGAATCTTCTGGCGATTGCATTTAGACGTAGGTTATGATAAAATATTCACAGATTTTCAAGGAGGACATAAGGATGGAAGATAAGTTGAACAATACACCGGAAGATATGGAACAGACAGAGGAGAAGCCGGTATATACGGACCCTAATGCGGAAGTGACTATAGAGGATGCTGCGCAGAGCGGCAGTGCTTACCAGTATACCCAGAGCGAACCGTCTGCTTCCTATGCAGGTTACCAGCAGAATAATCCGTCCCAGAGCGGACAGAGCAGCTATCAGTATCAGGACGGCCAGAATAACAATTACCAGTATCAGGATAACCTGAATTACAATATCGGCAATAATATGGGATATAATCAGAACCATTATCAGGATATGGATACAAGTCCCATGTCCATGGGAGACTGGCTGCTCACGATTTTGGCTGCAATGATTCCCTGTGCGGGACTGGTGCTGTATATCATGTGGGCCTTTGGCAGCACGGGCAATGTCAACCGCCGGAATTTCTGCCGTGCCCAGTTGATCATCATGGCAGTTGTGTTTGTGCTTTATATGATCATCGCGGTGGTATTTGGGATGACATATCTGTCACGCATGTATTAAAAAACGGATGATAAAAAAGGAACTCCTTTCGCGGTCAGTGTTCGCACACTGCTTTTGCGGCAGAGTTCCTTTTTTCATACATCCGGACTGGCGGAATATCGCTTTTTGAGGATATACCCTGGCCGGTTTAGTTCTTTTTGAGAAAATTATCGGAGTAATGAAGCTCGTTGTCGTCCGTGATAAAGACAGCGTCCACATTGTCCAAAAGGTTGACGAGCTTCATGCCTTCCTCGTATCCCAACAGGAAGCAGGTGGTACTCATGGCGTCGGCAGTCAGCGACGAGTCGGTGATGATCGTCACGCTGGAAAGAGAATTCTTACAGGGATATCCGGTGTTAGGGCTTAAGATGTGGTGGTAAAATTTCCCCTTTTTTTCAAAATACCGCTGGTAGATCCCGGTGGTGACCACGGACTTGTTGGCAATCCTGACGGAAGTGATTGGCTCGCCGCTCTCATCAAAAGGCCTTTGGATGCCGATGTTGTACTTGGAACCGTCAGTCTTCGTGCCGAGCGTGAGGACATTGCCGCCGAGGTTGATGATGGCATGCCGGACATCCTTTGACACAAGATAATCCTTCAGGCGGTCGGCGATGTAGCCTTTGGCGATGGCACCCACGTCCAACGAAGCTTTGCGGTCGGTGAGCTTTACCTTGTTGTCTACGATCATGATGTTGCGGTAGTTGACGTGGTTCCTGGCGGCTCTGATCTTGCTTTTTGACGGCACAGACGGCTTCTCGGCGTGGAAATCCCACAGCTTTGATACGGAGCCGATCGTGATATCGAAAAGCCCCTTTGACATATCACCATAGTAAATGCCTTTTTTGATCAGTGTGATCGTGTCGTCGGATACTTCTACAAATTTTCCTTTTGCATTGTTGATCCTGGAAATCTCGCTCTCCTCATTGGTTCTGGAAAATTTTGCGTCATATTCATGGCAGAGCTTTTTTACCCCGTCCATAACGCTTTCATCCACCGGATCAAGGATCTGGACACTGATGACTGTGTCAAACAACGTGTCTGTATATGTCTGGTCTTTTTTGTCTGTTAAGCCGGAACAGCCGCTTAAGAGCAGCGCTGTCGCGCATACCAGGGCAGTCAGTCTTTTGATTTTCATATCGCACCCCTTAAAAATATGATGATGTCGGGGTCAAAAGGTATTTTGATCCCTGTGATACATGGATTGTAAGATCATGTGACCACATGCGGGTATGCTGTACATGACCTGTTAATCCCATACCATGATGTTGGGGTCAAAGGTATTTTGACCCCATAATGCTACGGATTGTTCCGCACTTCGTGCTCCCACAATCCTAAAAACATTCAAAATCCGCCCTAATCGGGCTACTTTTTCATGTTTTTACGGGTCCCAAAGTCATGTTTATTCATACAAGCATGAATCACATGACCTTTTGACCCTAGCATCATACCATAGCATATTATAACAATGAAAAAGAAGATATGCAATCGAACATGTGGTTGCGAAAGAGGAATTATTGTGTTAGAATAGGGATTGTAGTAGAGAGGGCGTGTGAATATGAAGCTGAACTTAAAAAAACCGGAGTTAAAGCAGAAGGTTAATCTACAGAAGAAGGACTGGATCCTTATCGGCATCATCCTGTTTGTAGCGGGGATGGCATTCCTGCTCCATGAGTTTATCGGAGGAAAGGGAGCGGGCTGCGTGACGGTCAAGGTAGACGGTGAGATACAGGGGGTATATCGGCTTTCCGAAGATCAGGAGATTGAGATCAACGGGGGGACCAATAAATTAAAGATCAATAACGGCACTGCCGATATGACCTGGGCGGACTGCCCGGATAAGCTGTGCGTGAACCAGCGGGCGGTATCGAAAAGCGGAGAGAGCATCATCTGTCTTCCGAACAGGGTGATCGTAACTGTGGACAGCAGCGAGAACAGTGAATTTGATGCTGTGGCACAGTAGAGAAGAGTTTGGGAGGAGAAGGATTTGAGAGACAGAGTGGCCTATTTTGGTGTATTTACGGCGCTGGCGCTGATCTTCAGCTATGTTGAGTCGCTGATTCCCATTTCCTTTGGGATACCTGGGGTGAAGCTTGGCCTTGCCAATCTGATCATCGTGACAGCCCTTTTTAAGCTGGAGCTTAAGGAAGCCTTCCTTTTGTCTGTTGTACGGGTGCTGCTGTCGGGGTTTTTGTTCGGGAATTATTTCAGTATCATATACAGCCTTGCGGGGGCTTTGTTAAGCCTTTCTGTTATGGCGCTTTTGAAGCGGGCGGGGGGATTCAGTATTGTCGGGATCAGTATTGCGGGCGGAGTGTTCCATAATATCGGACAGCTTTTTGTGGCGATGATTGTGGTGGAGATGTTTTCGGTGGCGTACTATGTCCCAGTGCTTCTGGTGGCGGGGCTTTTAACCGGAGGCGTGATCGGTATCCTGGCGCGGGAGATCTTAAAGCGGCTTGCAGGACTGCAGGCAGGAAGCCGGGAGCCGGGGAGAAATGATTAAGTTTATGTAGGAGGGAATATGATTCAGTTTATCAGAGGAAAGCTTGTGTCTGTGGAGGAGGACCGGGCGATCGTAGATGTGAATGGCGTGGGCTACGGGATATTTATGTCCGTACAGGCCATGAGCCGGCTTCCCCGGATGGGCGCGGAGGTGAAGATACATACGTATCTGAATGTGAAGGAGGATGCCATGCAGCTATTCGGCTTCCTTACCAGGGACGATCTGGTGATCTTTAAGCTTCTTATCGGGGTGAACGGGATCGGACCCAAGGGCGGGCAGGCGATACTTTCGGTACTGTCACCGGATGACTTGAGGTTTGCGGTGCTTGCGGGCGATGTAAAGGCTATCTCGGCGGCGCCGGGGATAGGGAAAAAGACGGCGGAGAAGCTGATCTTAGAGCTTAAGGACAAGCTTAAGATCGAGGACGCTCTGGAGCATAAGGCATCAGATATGGACATATCCAGAGACGCAGTGGATACGAACCAGGTACAGAGTGAAGCAGTCCAGGCGTTAGTCGCCCTGGGATATGGCAGTACCGAGGCGCTAAAGGCGGTAAAGCAGATCCCGCCGGAGGATTCTGCGGACGTGGAGAGCGTGCTTAAGAGGGCGCTCAAACTATTGCTTTGATGGAAGAAGTAAAGGATAATTATGGGAAAGAGAATCATTACAACGGAAAATCTGGAAGAGGATGTCAGGATAGAGAATAATCTCCGTCCGCAGCTTCTTAAGGATTATATCGGGCAGGAGAAGGCGAAGGAGACCTTAAAGATCTATATCGAGGCGGCGAAGGAGCGTAAGGAGGCACTAGACCACGTGCTCTTCTACGGGCCGCCGGGACTTGGAAAGACGACTCTGGCAGGGATCATTGCCAATGAGATGGGCGTCGGGATCAAGATTACTTCCGGCCCGGCCATTGAAAAGCCGGGGGAGATGGCGGCTATCCTCAATAACCTGCAGGAGGGGGACGTGCTTTTTGTAGACGAGATACACCGGCTTAACAGGCAGGTGGAGGAGGTGCTCTATCCGGCCATGGAGGACTATGCCATAGACATTATGATCGGAAAAGGAGCCACCGCCCGCTCGATCCGGCTGGATCTTCCGAAGTTCACCCTTGTGGGGGCGACGACCCGGGCAGGGATGCTTACTGCGCCTTTGCGGGACCGCTTCGGAGTGGTGAACCGTCTGGAATTTTATACGGTGGAGGAATTAGAGACGATCATCCGGCGCTCTGCAGGCGTGCTGGAGGTAGAGATAGATGAGGAGGGCGCCCACGCCCTTGCAAGGCGTTCCAGAGGGACGCCAAGGCTTGCCAACCGGCTGCTTAAGCGGGTGAGGGACTTTGCCCAGGTAAAATACGACGGGCACATTACCAGGGAGGTTGCAGACTATGCTTTGGATATCCTGGATGTGGATAAGGAAGGGCTTGACCAGACAGACCGGGATATTCTTTTCACCATGATGGAGAAGTTCCAGGGCGGTCCGGTGGGGCTTGATACCCTGGCGGCGTCTATCGGAGAGGACGCAGGAACCATAGAAGATGTGTACGAACCGTACTTATTAAAGAACGGATTTATCCAGCGGACACCCCGCGGAAGAGTCATTACGGACAAGACCTACACCCATTTGGGGCTTAAGAGATAGATGTTTAACAAATTTTTAATGAAAATGCGGTGAAAATGGTGAAAAACAGTTGGTTTTTGGTGAAGATTAGTTTATAATGGATGAAAGAAGTTGAAAAAGGATTTTAAGTCGGGGAGGCTTTTATGGCATCATCAAAGAATTTTACGGAAGTTTTAATCGGCGGAAAGGTGTTCAATCTTGGCGGATTTGAAAGTGAAGAATATCTGCAGAAGGTATCGACCTACCTGAATCACAAGATTGATGAGCTGGGCAGCAATGACGGCTACCGCAAACAGAGTTCAGAGACGAGAAGCGTACTCTTGGCGCTGAACATTGCAGATGATTATTTTAAGGCAAAGAAACAGGGCAGCTCTCTGGAGACGGATATTGAATCGAAGGACAAAGAGATGTATGACTTGAAGCATGATTTGATATCTGTGCAGATTAAGCTTGAGAATGCCGAGAAAGCGATGGACAGGCTGAAAGAGGAGAACAAGGAGCTCCAGATGAAGATCGTCAAGCTGGAGACTGAGATGAAGAATAAGCGCAAGTAGAGGCTGTCGTTTGACAGCCTTTTTACTCGCGGGAAAAGGGAGCGGCAGGGATGAGGAAAAATGTTGAGATACTGGCGCCGGCAGGTTCTAAGGAGTGTCTTGAGGCGGCAGTGCGTGCAGGCGCTGATGCGGTATATCTTGGCGGGGACAGGTTCGGCGCGCGCGCCTTTGCAGAAAATTTCGGCAGGGAGGAGCTTCTTGCCGCCATAGATTATGTGCATATCCACGGGAAAAAGCTTTATCTGACGGTGAATACGCTGTTTAAGGAAGAAGAGCTTTCCGGGCTTTATGATTTCCTTGCGCCGTTTTACTGCCGGGGGCTTGACGCGGTGATCGTGCAGGATATCGGTGCCATGGATCTTATCCGGGAGGTTTTTCCGGGCTTTCCCATTCATGTCAGTACCCAGGCTGCGGTCACGGGGGCGTACGGGGCGGCATTTTTTAAAGAGAGAGGGGCAGAGCGCATCGTGCCTGCCAGGGAGCTTAGCCTCAGGGAAGTGAAGCGGATGAAGGAGGAGACCGGGCTTGAGATCGAGTGCTTCGTACATGGTGCGCTCTGTTACTGCTATTCCGGGCAGTGTCTTCTAAGCAGCATGATCGGCGGCCGGAGCGGGAACAGGGGACAGTGCGCCCAGCCCTGCAGGCTCCCTTTTGACCCGGGGGACGGGATAGCCAGAGATATCTTAAGCCTTAAGGATCTGTGCACGATAGGGATGATCCCGGAGCTTATGGAGGCGGGGATAGACTCATTTAAGATCGAAGGGCGTATGAAGCAGCCGGATTATGTGTATACTGTCGTAAGTATGTACCGGAAATATGTAGATCTTTACCTGCAGTCCGGGAGGGAGAAGTTCAGAGTCGCTAAGGCAGATCTGGATATCCTGCAGGGAAGCTACAGACGGCGCGGTTATACAACGGGGTATTATCATCGGCACAACGGGAAAGATATGGTATCTTTCCGGCGCCCGGAAAAGGAGGCTAAAGAAGCTTCTTTCATTTCCTGTGATAAAATGCAAGAAAAAATTAATGGGAAATTAATACTTTCTGCAGGAGAACGTGCTAAACTGTATATCAGGCGGCAGGATACGGAAGTTCTGTGCGAGGGTGAAAAAGTCCAGCAGGCGCTTTCCCACCCGCTTGATACAAAACGCGTGGAAAAGCAGATGAGAAAGACAGGCAATACGGAATTTGTGTTTGACCGTCTGGAAGTGGAGACGGAGGGAGAAGTATTTCTCCCTGTGCAGGCGTTAAACGAACTGCGCAGAGATGGTATCGAAAGACTTAAGGATGCGGTTCTTGGGCAGTATCACCGGGAGCTTTCTGCACATTCGGCATGCGGGGGCGGAAAAGGTGTTTTAAACGGTATCCGCGCAAAGGAAGACTGCAGAGAGGAGTGCGCATCAGATTCCCATGTGGGTAAAGATAAAGACAGGAAGAACATCCCGGAGCTTTCTGTGCTTGTGACGCAGGAACATCATCTTAAGCTGGTCCTTGGAGACGAGCGCGTTGATACGGTGTATATGGATGCGGAGCTTGGATTTCTGGCAGCGAAGGGAAGAAGAGATAAAGCGCAGAAGCTTTTTCTTGCCATGCCCTATATTTTCCGGGAGGATACGGCCAGGCGGTGGGATACTTTTTATGAGGAGATGGTGGAGTTGTTCGACGGGGTGCTGATCCGGAGCCTGGATACGTTTCAGTGGCTTAAGGCGCACCATTACCCGAAGGAGATCCGCACAGACGCTAATCTGTACGTTTTCAACCGGCGGAGCAAGTGGATCCTGAAAGAGATGAAAATCAGCCGTTTCTTTGCACCTGCGGAGCTTAACTGCCGGGAGCTTTCCCGTCTTGGGCTGTCGGGCGGCGGGCTGGTCGTATACGGCAGCCAGCCGGTGATGATCTCGGCCAACTGTATCCGAAAGAACACGAAAGGCTGTAAGAGCGCGGACGGGCAGATGTACCTGACTGACCGGTACCAGAAAAGGTTTGCCGTGAGAAATTACTGTTCGGACTGCTATAATGTGATCTATAATTGTCAGCCCCTTGTGCTGCTTTTTAGGCATGAGGAGGTAAAAGGGCTTCATCCGGCTGAGCTTCGGATGGATCTTACCCTTGAGACAAGGGAAGAAGCGGGGCGGATGATCAGACTATACGGGGAATGCTTTAAGAAGGACCTTACGGTCAGTATGCCGGATATGGACTATACGAACGGGCATTTCAGACGGGGAGTGAAGTAGGTGAAGGCTTGGCAAATATCATAATACAATTATCAAAATATATCATGATCTTACTGATCACATTGTATGCATTCTTGTGTTTCAGTATCTTCGGGTACAGGGATCCGGACAGGAAGCGGCGGATGCTTTCCCGGCAGACGGTGCTCATGTTTTTGATCCATGTGCTGGCTTTTGTGTCGATGTATCTGGCGACGGAGGATATAAAGATGCTGGCCTTTTATCTGATGCAGGTGGCGCTTTTTGCCGCGGTCATCCTGCTCTATACGATCATTTACCCGAAGGTGTCGAGGCTTGTGGTCAACAATATGTGCATGCTTCTTTGTATCGGCATGATCATGCTCACCAGGCTTGATTATGCCAGTGCGGTGAAGCAGTTTGCCATCGCGACGGCGGCGGTCACGGTAAGCCTCCTTGTGCCGGTCATCATCCGGAAGTTTAAGCTTTTGTCCGAGTGGAGGAACCTCTATGCCATCGCAGGCCTTGTGTCGCTGGCCATCGTCCTTGTGGTGGGGCAGGTCGCGGGAGGGGCCATGCTCGGATTTAAGATCGGCGGGGAGAACGGCTTTAATATCCAGCCCTCGGAGCTGGTGAAGATTATCTTCGTGTTTTTCGTGGCTTCAAGCTTCAAGATGTCGCTGGAGTTTAAACACATCGTTATCACGACGGCGATCGCAGCATTCCATGTGCTGATCCTGGTGGTGTCAAGGGATCTGGGCGCGGCACTGATCATATTTGTGGTATATCTGGTCATGCTCTATGTGGCGACGAGGCAGCCGCTCTATATCATCGCAGGGCTTGGCGCGGGAAGCATAGCTTCCGTGGTGGCGTATCATTTATTCAGCCATGTGCGGGTCCGGGTGGTAGCCTGGAAAGATCCGCTTGCGGCATATAAGACCGGAGGATACCAGATTGTCCAGTTTCTGTTCGCCATCGGAAGCGGCGGGTGGTTTGGCATGGGGCTTTTTCAGGGAGCGCCGGAGACGATCCCGGTCGCAACCTCAGACGGCATATTTGCCGCCATTTCTGAGGAGATGGGACTGCTCTTTGCGCTGTGCATGATACTGATCTGCTTGAGCTGTTATGTGATGTTTTTAAATATTGCCATGCAGCTTCATGATATGTTTTATAAGCTGGTGGCGTTAGGGCTTGGGACCTGCTATATCTTCCAGGTCTTTCTGACCATCGGCGGCGAGACGAAGTTCATCCCGCTCACGGGCGTTACCATACCACTAGTCAGCTACGGAGGAAGTTCACTGATCAGCACGGTGATCATGTTCGGGATCATCCAGGGATTGTATATTTTAAGGGAAGATGAGGAGCAGGCGATTGAGAGACAGAGGCAGCTACGAGCAAAGAGAGGCGGCAAGGAAACGGGAGCGAAGAGAAGAAAAGCGTCGGATGACGAGGAGAGACCGCAGGCAGGCAGACCGGGAAGACCGGCGAAGCGCAAAGAAAGAGCGCGCCCGCAACAAAGAATTCGCTAGGGTCACGTATGTTTTCGTGACGCTTTTCTTGGTGATGATGGGGTATATTGTCTATTTTAACCTGACCCAGAGCCGGGAATTTATCCGAAGCCCCTATAACCAGCGGCAGGATTCCCTGGCGGACCGCATCAAACGGGGAAAGATCTTGGACAGGAACGGCAAAGTGCTTGCCAGGACGGAGACCGGGGAAGACGGGAAGGAACAGCGTGAATACCCCTACGGGGATATGTTCGCCCACGTGGTAGGTTATACGGCGCAGGGGAAGACCGGCCTTGAGGCTATCGAGAATTCTGCCCTGCTTACTTCGAATGCATTTTTCTTCGAAAAATTCCAGAGGGAATTAAAGGATGAGAAAAATGTGGGGGATAATGTGGTCACGACGCTGGACGTTAAGATCCAGGAGGCGGCCTATGATGCCCTCGGAAGCTCGAAGGGCGCGGTGGTCGCCATAGAGCCGAGCACCGGGAAGATCGTAGCCATGGTGTCAAAACCGGACTTTGACCCGAATACGATCTCCGAGGACTGGGAAGAATTGAATGAGGACGGAAGAGGCGTGCTGGTAAATCGTGCGACCCAGGGACAGTATGCCCCGGGCTCTACCTTCAAGGTGGTCACGGCTCTTGAATTCATGCGGGAGGATTCCGGGTTCAGGGATTATTCTTACCGATGCAGCGGCGAGATCGAGGCCGGGAGCAACACAATCCACTGCTACGGCGGCAAGGTGCACGGCAAAGTAGATTTAACGGACAGCCTTGCCTATTCCTGCAACACGTCATTTTGCAATATCGGAAGCGGGCTTTCTGTTGAAAAGTTTAAGAAGACTGCGAAACGGCTGTTGTTTGACGCAGAGCTTCCCTCGGAGCTTCCTTATAAAAAGAGCAAATTCGCTTTGGACAGGCATGCGGGCACCGCGGAGCGGATGATGACGGCCATGGGCCAGGGGCAGACCCAGGTAAGCCCGTACCATATGGCACTTATCACTTCTGCCATCGCTAACAGCGGGACGTTGATGAAGCCCTATCTCGTGGATTCGGTCACCAGCCACACCGGGACTATCGTCAGCAAGAACAGGCCGGATAAATATAAGGAGCTGATGACAGCCAAGGAGGCGGCGCGCCTGAAAAAATATATGGAGAGCGTCACCGATTACGGCACGGCATCCGTCCTTAGCGATGTCGGATATACGACTGCCGGGAAGACAGGGACCGCTGAGTACAGCTCTGATAAGGAGAAGGATCATTCCTGGTTTATCGGCATTGCCAATGTGGATAATCCGGATCTTGTAGTGAGCGTGGTGATCGAGTCATCGGACGGCACCTCGAAGGCGGTCAATGTGGCAAAAAAAGTGTTTGACGCATATTACTAGGAGACGGGATATGAGATATTACAGACATCTGTACGTGGGGGAGAGCTTAAAGAAGAAAAAGAAGAAGATCATCGCGAAGCTTGAGAAGGGAAAGTTCCAGTTTGAGATCAGCCTTCTCGTCCTTCCCGAGACAAAGAATAACCAGCTTGAGATCATAAATCCCAATCTGTTCCTGCAGAAAAATTACCCCGGGAGGGAGTATTTTGTGGTAGGGATCGCAAAAGGTTTCGATGAAGCTTTGGAAATACTGGAAGAAATTGCAAAGAACGTGTATAATGAGACAAGAGGGGCAGACATTCGTTCCTATATTCTGAATAAAGAGCAGGAAGGTTAAGATGCTACATATATTGTTGTTGATCTTAAAAATGATAGGGATTATATTGGCGGTGATACTGGGCATACTTGTATTACTGGTTTGCGTGGCTGTATTTGTCCCTGTCAGGTATGAGATAAACGGCAGATGTACAGGAAAGCTTTCCGGATTGAAGATGAAGGGAAAGGTCACGTGGCTGTTTTCCCTGATCAGGGCGGATATCTATTATAAAGAAAATAAATTAAAATGGAGGCTGCGGATCGCATGGAAGAAGTTTCTCGGAGGACAGGAATACGGGATGGATGCAGATGTGCAGCAGAAAAGAACGGAGGGTATTGAGGATGAAGACATTTGGAAAGGGCATGGCGGCGAAGGTGAAGCCGGCGAAGAAAGTGATGAGGAAGCTTGGCGGGACGGATCCGAAGAAAGCGGTAAAGAAGCTTGGCAGGCTGGATCCGAAGAAAGCAGTAAAGAAGCTTGGCAGGCTGGATCCGAAGAAGGCCGGGAGATTGATGCGGGCGGTAAAGAGACGCCGCACAGGAACACTGGCGAAGGAGCAAAAGACAGTGAAGCTCTTAAAGAGGCTGGGCTTAAGTACGGCCAGGGCAAGAAAGGCCGCAAAAAGACTTCGGAAGAACTCATCGAGGACGAAAAAATATATGCGGAAATTCTGGAAGATCTTGCGGAAGAATACTCCGAAGATGAAGAGGGAAGTTGTGGGTACGGCGAAGCTGATGAAGGGGCGGACAGCGAAAGCGGCGGCAAGGTTCGGCGGCTCCTTGAAAAAATTAAAGAGCTATACCGCAGGATAAAATGTACAATACGCGGTATCTGTGATAAAATAAAAGCGCTATCGGAAAAAAAGGACAAGATTCTTACGTTTCTTAAGGATGAAGCCCATGTGGGAGCGTTCCGGAAGGCGAAGAAAGAAGTGTTCACGCTTCTTCGCCGTCTCAGGCCAAAGAAATTCATCCTGAAATTAAGATTCGGGTTTGACGACCCGTCACTGACCGGGCGGACGGTGGCGGCAGCGGCTCCTTTTTATCCGTTTTTCGGGGAACAGATTTTCCTTAAGCCGGATTTTACGCAGAAAGTGTTAAGCGGGGCGCTGGAGGTAAAAGGGCATGTGCGCTTCTGCCATTTTGCGGCTTTGGCGTGGAAGCTTCTCTGGAACCGAAATGTTCGCAGAACGTATAAAGATATTAAGAATTTTCAACTATAATGCGGGAGGAAATAACATATGGCAGACAATAGTTTTAAAGGGACGGTTGAGTCCCTGTTCAAGGGCGTTGACGGCATGATCTCATCGAAGACGGTTGTAGGGGATGCGATCCATATCGGCGATACGATCATCCTGCCGCTGGTCGATGTCTCCTTCGGGCTTGGCGCCGGGGCGTTTTCCGGCGAGCAGAAGGAGCGCGGGGGTGGAGGAATCGGCGGAAAGATCACACCCTGCGCAGTTCTGGTCATCCAGAACGGAAACACGAAGCTTGTGAACATCAAGAATCAGGACACGATCACAAAGATCCTTGATATGGTTCCGGATGTGGTGGATAAGTTCACGAAGAATTCCGAGGAGGAGATGACCGAGCAGGAAGTCTCCGATATCCTTGATTCGGATCTTTAGGCTTTTGCGGGAGAGAGGCATGCCCGGCAAAAGACATGCCGCAGGGTGAGCCTGATCGGGCGTGATTTCAGGAATAAACGGGTCGGAGCACACATATAATGCACAAAAGAGGAACGGGTGCATGGATATGAAACGTGTGATCGGGTTTGCCCTGTTCTGGATTGCCGTTGGGCTGATCCTCTCGCTGATCCTGCCGAATACATTTATCGAAGTGATCAGTATCATCCTGTGTATTCTGGCGGGGTACAATTTGTTTTGCTGTTAGACGAATATTTCCGGGTGAAATTGGGTGAAATTGTAAAATTGTACTTGCATTATCACAGCGTGTATGCTACAATACCTAGTGTTGTGAGTCTGGTGAAGGGACTTATTTTGAGCGTTAGGAGGTGCAGTCATGGCAAAATGTGCAATTTGCGAAAAGGGTGCTCACTTTGGGAATAATGTAAGCCATTCTAATAGAAAAACACCAAAGATGTGGAAATCAAACGTAAAATCAGTTCGTGTGAAGACAGAGAACGGCGGGACGAAGAAGATGTATGTATGTACTTCATGCTTAAGGTCCGGTAAAGTTGAGCGTGCATAATAAGGGCGTATGAAAGAATCAGGTTCCATGGAATCTGGTTCTTTTTTTCACAGAATAGACGGATTGGATTGTAAAAGTCTGGAAAACAGAGTATAATAACTATATTAATGCGGTTATGGTTATGATAACTTTAACGACAGGGAAATGGAGGTTTCTGATATGAAAGGATGCATGAATACTGATCTTGGCATTATTACCATAGACTCGGAAGTGATTGCCAAATATGCAGGTACGGTTGCGGTTGAATGTTTTGGTATCGTCGGTATGGCGGCTGTGAATATGAAGGACGGCCTGGTCCATCTGCTGAAAAAGGAGAGTCTTACGAGAGGAATTCAGGTGTCGATATCCGAGGATAATCATATTGCCCTTGATTTTCACATTATTGTTTCATACGGCGTGAGTATTTCGGCGGTTACGGAGAATCTGATCAGCAATGTACAGTACAAGGTAGAAGAGTTTTCCGGCATGCCTGTGGATAAGATCAATATCTATATCGAAGGCGTAAGAGTCATCGACTAAGCTAAGGAGGAAGGGAAGAAGTGGCTACAAAATCTATCAATGTGGAGATGCTTGCGAAGATGTTTCTGGCGGGCGCGCACAATATCGAGGCAAAGAAAGAAATTATCAATGAGCTGAATGTATTTCCGGTGCCGGACGGCGATACCGGGACGAATATGTCGCTCACGATCATGGCTGCGGCGAAGGAAGTTGCGGCGATGGAAAAACCGACGATGAAAGATTTGGCAAAGGCTATTTCGTCAGGGTCTTTAAGAGGCGCCAGAGGAAATTCGGGTGTAATCCTGTCGCAGCTCTTACGTGGGTTTACGAAGGCTATCCGTGAGGAGAAGGAGATTGATGTGACAGGGCTTGCCGCTGCCTGCAGCAGGGCAAGGGAGACGGCGTACAAGGCAGTCATGAAGCCGAAGGAAGGGACGATCCTTACGGTTGCCAGCGGGATTGCGCAGAAGGCAGCGCAGATGGCTCAGGAGACGGACGATCTGGAAGTATTTTTGCCGGCGGTCATTGAATATGCCGGGGAAGTGCTTGAGAAAACTCCGGATATGCTTCCGGTGCTCAAGGAAGCGGGAGTTGTGGACTCCGGCGGACAGGGGCTTTTGGAAGTGATAAAGGGCGCTTATGATGCATTTCTTGGAAAAGAGATTGATTATACGGAGATCACGCCGAGTGTGAAAGCCAGTGTGAAGGCGGCGCCTCAGGAGGAAGCGGATATCAGGTTCGGCTACTGTACCGAATTTATCATACTTGTGGAGAAGGAATTCACAGAAAAGGATGAGCAGGAGTTTAAAGCGTATCTGTCGTCCATCGGTGATTCTATCGTATGCGTGGCAGATGACGATGTGGTAAAGATCCATGTCCACACCAATGATCCGGGTCTTGCCATCCAGAAGGCATTGGGCTTCGGGCAGCTTTCCCGCATGAAGATCGACAATATGCGGGAGGAGCATCAGGAGAAGCTGATCCGGGATGCGGAGAAGGTTGCGAAGGAGCAGGCACAGAAGGAACAGGAGATTAAGGAAGCGAAGAAGAGCGATGAGCCGAGAAAGCCGATGGGATTTATCACCGTGTCTATCGGGGAGGGAATCAACGGGATCTTTAAAGAGCTTGGCGCGGACTACATCATCGAGGGCGGACAGACCATGAACCCAAGCACTGAGGATATGCTCAACGCCATTGAACAGGTGAACGCGGACACGGTCTTTATCCTTCCGAATAATAAGAATATCGTCCTTGCCGCCAACCAGGCGAAGGCGTTTGTGGAGGATAAGGAGATCATCGTTATCCCGACGAAGACGGTTCCTCAGGGGATCACGGCTATCATCAATTTTATGGCGGATGCGGACGCCAAGACTAACGAGGAGACGATGCTTGAGGAGATCCAGCAGGTGAAGACCGGACAGGTGACCTATGCGGTGCGCGATACCCATATCGATGATAAGGAGATCCATGAGGGCGATATCATGGGTATTGGTGATAAGGGCATCCTTGCGGTAGGCAAGGATGTGGAAGACACGGCGCTTGAGCTTCTGGGGGCGCTTGTGGATGAAGATTCTGAGCTTATCAGCCTGTATTACGGCGAGGAAGTCAGCGAGAAGGATGCGGAGGAGTTTATCGCAAGAATAGAGGAGGCATATCCGGATCTGGATGTGGATGCGCACTTTGGCGGGCAGCCGATTTATTATTATGTGATGGCTGTGGAGTAAGGCTGCGCTTTTCGGGGTTCAGGCTTTAAGTATCTTTGATCAGAAAGATGAATATACCTTTTATCGGAGCCGGCGTTTTGCGGACTTTGGTAAGAGGTATATTTTTTTGGCACAGCGCGGAGCGGTTTCCTTGATTACATTTTAATAATATTAAAAATAATTTTTATTTTGTTAAAGTATTGTATTATTTATGATAGTGTGATAGATTATAAATAAAAAGGGAGTGGATGTTATGGCAATCTATTCTTTCCCCAAATGGCTGCGCGGATTGTCAGAGGAGGATCTGATCTTTATCAAACGTTTTTTGCTTGCCTCGGGTTCTCTGAAAGAGATCGCAAAAGAATACTGCGTAACCTATCCGACAGTCCGGGTCCGCCTGAACCGGCTGATCGAGAAGGTAAAGCTTGCGGATACTGATGAGGAGGACCCGTATATTTCCCTGATCAAGCAGATGGTTATCGACGAGCAGGTGGAGTTTGATGCGGCCAAAGTCCTGATTTCTGAATACAAAAAGCAGAGAGGAGAAAATTAGATGAGAGATGTTGACGAGATGATATTACTGGTTTTGTTTGGTGCGTTTCTGTTTGCGGTGGCAAAGCTCCAGATCTATCTGTCGGAAAAGAGAAATCCGTTTTTGGGGCTGATCCTGCCAATGCTTTCCATTCTGTTTTCCCTCGGCTGGTTTGTATTGCTTACGCCGGTCAGTATGGAGTTTTCGGAGGAGCCGGTGACGGACATCATTGTATCGGAGGAGATTATCTCTGAAGAGACGGCTGTCGGCGGCGCACAAAAAATTCCCGCTGCGGGAGATTCCCGGGAGGAGAGGGATGCCGGCGGGCATTCCGGGGAAGGACAATTGCCAGATACAGAGATAACAGAAATTGAAGCAGACAAGGATATGCTATTGATTTCCGGGGTTGTCACGCTTACAATTGGTAACATTGGGACGGTAATTTTGCTGCTGATTTACTGGAGCAGGCGCAGAAAAAGATCGGTGAACGCACAGTTGAGGCAGATGCGGCTGAAAGAACTGTAGAGCCGTTTTCAGGAAAATGCAAGGAATAACTATGATTGAATCGACAAAGATAAAAGAATTAAAGGGAATCGGCGAGAAGACGGAAAAGCTGTTTCACAAAATAGGCGTTGACACGGTGGGAGATTTAATTCGCTATTATCCGAGAGGGTACGATGTCTATGAGGAGGCGGTGCCGATAAGCGAGGCAGCGGAAGGCCGGGTCGTGACGGTGACGGGAGCCGTCTACGGGAGGATCCAGGTGGGCGGCTCGCCACGGATGCAGGTCACTACCCTCCATGTGAAGGACATCACCGGAACTTTGCGGGTCATCTGGTTTCGGATGCCCTTTCTTCGCACGACCCTTTCGGGGGGCGGCGTGATTACGCTGCGGGGGCGCATCGTGAGGAAGAAGGACGCGCTTGTGATGGAGCATCCGGAGATTTTCTATCCGCCGGAGAAATATGAGGAGAAACTTCACACGTTGCAGCCGGTGTATGGCCTGACGGCGGGGCTTACCAACAATGCGGTGGTGAAGGCGGTAAGGCAGGCGTTTGATAACTTAAATCTTTCCCGTGAGACGCTGCCGGAGGAGATTCGGCTTCGGTACGGGCTGGCGGAGTATAATTATGCACTGCGGGGAATCCATTTCCCTGAGGATAAGGAAGTGTTCTGCCACGCCAGGAATCGGCTGGTGTTCGAGGAATTCCTGGAGTTTATCCTTGCCCTGCGGAAACTTAAAAGCGGCAGTGAGAAACTTTGCAATGAGTATGTGATGGAGCCGCGTCCGGAGGTGGAGCGGTTTGTCGCGGAGCTACCTTTTGCGCTGACCGGGGCGCAGGAGAAGGTGTGGAGGGAGATTTCGGATGACCTTGCCTCCGACACGGTGATGTCACGGCTGGTGCAGGGAGATGTAGGCTCGGGGAAGACGATTGTGGCGGTGCTTGCCCTGATGACTGCCGCGTTAAACGGCTATCAGGGGGCGATGATGGCGCCTACGGAGGTGCTGGCAAGGCAGCATTACGAATCTATAACGAAACTTTTTGAGGAGCATGGGATTGCCGTCAAGACGGTGCTCCTTACCGGCTCCATGACGGCGAAGGAAAAGCGAAAGGCTTACGACCGGATTGAGTGCGGGCTGGCAAAAATCATCGTGGGAACTCATGCGCTGATCCAGGGGGCAGTAAATTATGACAATTTAGGTTTGGTCATCACGGACGAACAGCATCGGTTCGGGGTCAGGCAGCGGGAGACATTTGCGGAAAAAGGGGGCGCGCCCCATGTGCTTGTCATGAGCGCTACGCCTATCCCCAGGACGCTGGCAATCATTTTATACGGCGACTTGGATATCTCGGTGATTGACGAGCTGCCGGCAAACCGTCTGCCCATTAAGAACTGCGTGGTGGATACCGGATACCGGAAGACGGCGTATGCATTTATGAAAAAACAGATTGCCGAAGGGCGGCAGTGCTATGTCATCTGCCCGATGGTGGAGGAGAGCGAGAGCCTTGAGGCTGAAAATGTGACGGATTACGCGGCGTCTCTCCAGGAGGAGCTTGGCGGGGAAATCGCGGTGGATTTCCTCCACGGAAAGATGCGCCAGAAAGAAAAAGACGCCATCATGGACCGGTTTTCGCGGAGGGAGAGCCAGGTGCTTGTGTCCACCACGGTCATTGAGGTGGGCATCGATGTGCCGAATGCCGCGGTGATGCTGATTGAGAATGCGGAGCGGTTCGGCTTGGCGCAGCTCCATCAGCTCAGAGGCCGGGTAGGGCGGGGGAAACATCAGTCTTACTGCATCTTTATGAGCGGCTCTAAGGCGAAGGAGACGAGGGAGCGGCTTGAGATTTTAAATAAGACCAACGACGGGTTCAAGATTGCAAGCGAGGATCTTAAGCTCCGCGGGCCGGGAGACCTTTTCGGCATCCGCCAGAGCGGGCTTATGAATTTTAAAATCGCGGATGTGTACCAGGATGCGAAGATTCTTAAGCAGGCAAATGAGGCGGCGGACTGGCTCATCGAAAATAATCATGAATGGTTGAAAAAACTTCCAAAATATGAAGAACCTTCTAGTGTAATAATCTGATTCCTCCATATACTATGGTTGTAACAAAGCAAAAGGTTACAAAGTTACAAGAAGGAGGAGAGTAAAAATGGCAAATCGTTCATCTAACAGAACAGCCGTACCTGAAGCAAAGGGCGCACTTGACAAATTCAAATATGAGGTTGCAAGCGAACTTGGAGTACCGTTATCTGACGGTTACAACGGAGACCTGACATCCAGACAGAATGGTTCTGTAGGCGGATATATGGTTAAGAAAATGATCGAGCAGCAGGAAAAGCAGATGGCTGGCAAATAAGTAAGAGAGAAAAAAGTACCCGTTGGACAGTAATGTGTCCGGCGGGTGCTTTTTTGTGGGCTGAAGATGTGTTTTGTCTGCCAGTTGCCTTATGCTATGTTCCTTTGGAAATTGAAGTAATGTTGACAAGAATTATGTTTAGCGCTAAACTATAGATAATAACTAATGTTTAGCACTAAACAATAAAGGAGGGATAAATGATGGATGAGAAAGAAATTGCTTTATTTATGGATGAGTTTTACGGGATATCCAATCGTATGACGCAGATTCGGAATACTTCTCTTGTGTTTGAGGGGGGCATTGCCGTGAATTCGGCGGGGCTTTCTTTTCTGGATGCGGTTGCCGGGAATGAGGGGATGAATATGGCGGAGCTTGGAGAAAGGCTTGGGCTTACGAAAGGAGCGGTTTCCCAGATGGCGGGCAAGCTTGAGGGGAAGGGGCTGCTTAAAAAGGAGCGCTCCAAGAGAGGCGGGAGAGAAGTATACCTTGAGCTTACGGCGGAGGGAATCCGAATCCGGGAAGAGTACATGGTGCTCCGCAGGAGGATGTATAAAGGAGTTGTGGATATCGCGGGCAGCTACAGCGGTGAAGAGATTCAGACAATCCGCAGATTCTTGCGCCAGATTGGGGAATTTGCACAGAATTATCAGAAAAAGTTTTTAGTCTCTCAGAAAGAGTCGGCGGAAGATGAAAGGGGCTTATTAAGAGATAGGTCAGGCGGCCAGGGAGGTGAGCTACAGTGAAAACGGCAATTATTTATGTGTCTGTGCATCATGGAAATACGAGGAAGATTGCGGAGGCGGCTGCAAAAGAGACCGGCGCGGATTTGTTTGAGCTGACCGGGAGGATGAATTTGTCGGATGGCGGGTTGATTGACCTGCCAGAGTATGAGCTGGTCGGTCTTGCATCGGGTGTGTTTTATCACGGGCTCCATGAGCGTATGAAGGAATTTATCCGCACGGCAAAGTTTGGTGACGGGCAGAAGGTGTATATTATGGCGACCTGCGGAATCGCCTACAGAGATTATACGAAGGGTGCGGGGAAAGAGATTAAGGCAAGGGGGGCAGACTGCATCGGAAGTTTCCAGTGCCGGGGCTATGATACGTTCGGGCCTTTTGGAAAAATCGGCGGGATTGCCAAAGGACATCCAAGTGAGAAGGATATCCGGAATGCGGTATTGTTTGTAAGGCGGATGATAGATAGCAGTACAGAGATGAAACAGGGAGTTATGAATATCGGATAAGAGAAAGGAGATTTTAAGATGCCGAATCCAATGAATATGATGAAGGAAAAGTTAGACATGGGCAAATATGTGATGTCAGGTAAGCCGTGGTCAGAGGTAAAGTTTTTTGACTAGATTATGATGGATGCACTGATGAAACATGTATTTGGGCTGGTTTACTGCCGTATGGCGGACTTTGGAGAGGTGATGGATGCCATTGGCCATATGCACTCTGCCGATGAGGACGGCTGGGCAGATGCCTGGATTGCTGCGGGGAAACGGCTTGAAAAGCGGGCGGCAAGTGCTGAGGAGAGGAAGAAATTATATTCTGCCGGAGAAGAATACCTGCGTGCGTCAAGTTATTATCGGATTGGACTTATGTATTTCAGCAAGCCGGAAGATCATCGCATGAAAGAATACGCCCGGAGGAGCCACGGCTGTTATGAGAAATATCTTAAGCTTTCGGGGTATCCGGGTGAATATGTGAGGATCCCTTATGAGGGAACATATCTGCCGGGACATTTTTACCGCTCGCCGTCAGCCGGGGAGAAGGCCCCGCTGCTCATTTTGACACCGGGGCGGGATACATGGGGGGAGGATACGAGATGGGTGTACGACGCGGCGCTTAAGCGCGGAATCCACTGCCTGGTGTATGACGGGCCGGGACAGGGATTTGCACTGCGGCTGCAGGGTCTTCCCTTTCGCCCGGACTGGGAAAATGTAGTGACGCCGGTGGTTGATTTTGCATGTACGCTGCCGGGAATCGATACAGACAGAATCGGTATTATGGGCATCAGTTTCGGGGGATTTTTAATTCCCAGGGCGGTGGCTTTTGAAAAGCGCATCAAGCTATGTATGGTGTTAGTATATAAGAGTGGACAGGAAAAGTTGAACAACCTATACTATCAA
>CANAPP010000011.1 GCA_947363565.1 uncultured Lachnospiraceae bacterium
TAATAGAAGAAAGAAAACTCCCGCTAAAAAAGTAGGAGTTTTTCAGTGTCCTTTAAAATCAAGGCTTTTCAAGTCGGAGTGACAGGATTTGAACCTGCGGCCTCTACGTCCCGAACGTAGCGCTCTACCAAGCTGAGCCACACTCCGTTATGTAACCGGATACTTCACTAACTGTACCCGGTGCCCCTGCCAAGGAACTACGGATAGAGGACTCGAACCTCTACTAACAGAGTCAGAGTCTGCTGTGCTGCCATTACACCAATCCGCATTGCTTGTTCCAACGAACAAATATTATTATAACAAAAGTTTCCAAAAAATCAAGTGTTTTTTGAAATTTTCTCAAATTTTTTATTTCGCATGGATGGCAGGGAAGATGTGATGGTGAAATTCCTTGTGAAATTGCGGCATTCTCAGCTCATGGATTGCAGTGTTTTTGTTGAGCGGAGGGCAAACAGTACTCCTGCGCATTTATTACCGCGAGAAACACGCCAAGTAGGCATGTTTGCATGCACATTCGTCAACTGCCTTGAGGGTCAGATCCCCCGTTGCTTTGTAGCGTTGCCTTTGATTTATTTGTTGAATATGAAGTCTGTACTGGATAACCTGGATAGATTGTGATAAGATAAATCTCGGAATACGTAAGATAATACAATGTTCAGGATAGAAAAGAGGTATCAGGATGACAAAGGTAGATATTATTTCCGGTTTTCTGGGAGCCGGGAAGACGACGTTTATCCGGCAGCTTATAGACCAGGTATTTACGGGTGAGAAACTTGTGCTGATTGAGAATGAATTCGGAGAAATCGGTATCGACGGAGGCTTTTTAAAGGATGCGGGAATCGAGGTTACAGAGATGAATTCCGGGTGCATCTGCTGTACGCTTGTCGGTGATTTTAGCAAGGCGCTCAAGAAAGTAATCGAAGAGTATCAGCCGGACCGTGTGCTCATCGAGCCTTCCGGCGTGGGGAAACTCTCGGATGTGGCGAAGGCAGTCGAGGACGTGAAGGAAGATGCGGATATCGAGATTGCCGGGAGAATCACGGTAGTTGACGGGAAAAAGGCAAAGATGTACATGAAAAACTTTGGTGAGTTTTTCAAAGACCAGGTGAAACATGCGTCGGTCATTGTTGTGAGCCGCACACAGATGATGAGTTCTGAAAAGGTAGAGGAGTGCGTGCATTTGCTCCGGGAGGAGAACAAAGAGGCGGCGATTATCTCAACACCCTGGGAGGAGCTTGGAAAAGAGGCAATCATGCGGGCGTTAGAGCACAGCGAGGAGCTGAATGACCTGCTGGAGCATCATGACCATGATGACCACGGCGAGATTTGCGGACATGAGCATCACCACCATGAGCATGGGGAGTGTTGCGGTCATGAGGGTCACCACCATGAGCATCACCACGAGCATGGAGAGTGCTGTGGGCATGAACATCATCACGAGCATGGAGAGTGCTGCGGCCATGAGCATGGTCATCATCATGACCATGAGAGCTGCTGCGGCCACGATCATCACGGCCATCATCATGCCGATGAAGTGTTTACAAGCTGGGGCAGGGAGACCGCCCATAAATATACGGATGAGGAGCTTGATTATCTGGTGAAGGCGCTGTCAGAAACAGATGCTTACGGCACGATTCTTCGCTCAAAAGGAATTGTTTCTATGGCGGACGGGAGCTGGAGGCAGTTTGACCTTGTTCCGGAAGAGTACGAAGTGAGAGAAGGACAGGCTGATTATACGGGGCGCGTCTGCGTGATTGGAACTGCTCTGAAGGAAGAAGAGCTTTCGGGATTGTTCCATATTTAACATCAATTTATCGGAGGTCATTGCTATGTTTGGACAGGCACCCATACCGGTTTTTGTAGTGACCGGATTTTTAGACAGCGGAAAAACAACCCTTGTAAAAGAGACTCTTATGGAGCAGGAGTGGATTGAGCCGGGGCTTACGCTCTTGATCCGCTGCGAGGAGGGCGAGGAAGAATACCAGAAGGATTATCTGGATGCAAAAGATATGTTTCTTTTAGAGATAGAGGAACCTGGGCAGCTCAATGCAGAGTTTTTTAAGAACTGTGAGAAAAATTACCATCCAACGCAGGTAGTGATCGAGTATAACGGCATGTGGAAACTTACCGAGCTGCTTTCCATCAAGTATCCTAGGAACTGGGAGCTGCAGGGCGTGTATTCCACGGTGGACGGAACAACTTTGGATATGTATCTTACCAATATGCGGAACATGCTTATGGAACAGCTTGCGGAGTCGGAACTTATCGTGGTGAACCGCTGCGCGCCGGAGGTGGACCGTTCGGGATTTCGGAGGGCGCTTAAGGTGCAGAATCCTATGGCGCAGCTTATTTTTGAAGACCCGGAGGGGAAAATCATACAGCCGTCCAAAGAGGATCTGCCCTATGATGTGACGAAGGACAGGATTGTGATCGCGGATGAGGACTTCGGCATCTGGTATGTGGATGCATATGATCATCCGGAGCTGTATCTTCATAAAGAAATTGAATTTACCGCCCAGGCTTTCCGTCCAAAGGGGATGGCGGAGGACATGTTTGTGCCGGTGCGGAAGATCATGACTTGCTGCGCGGAAGATATCCGGTATTACGGATACCCGTGCCGGCTGCCGGGTAAGCAGGAGATTCCCAAACATCAGTGGATGCATATCAAGGCGAAATTCGGCTATGAGGCGGTGGCATCTTTTGGCAGCAAGCAGCCGGTGCTCTATCTGATCCGGATGGAACCGGCGGAGAAACCAGAAGAAGAAATCGTGTATCTGGGGTAATATTTTGCCAGGCATAACGGATGGATGATTTGTATATGAGCGAAAAAATGGCGGGGAGCATATCCCCGCCAAATGTGTTGTACGCATTTATCCGGTTGTTTTCAGGGAAGAGTACATGGCGACTCCCAGGATTACGGCGCCGCCCACAAGCTCCCGCCCGCTTGGAATTTCTCCGAGAAACAGCAGCGCGTAGACAATCCCGTAGACGGTCTCCATCCCGGAAATGATTCCGGCGGTCTGCGCCCGGACATTTTTCTGCGCAGACACATACAGGGAGTAGGCAAATGCCGTGCAGATGAATCCCACGAATGCCACTCCGGCGATATCCTGAGCCCGCCAGCTTGTCTTTACGATAAAAAGTGCAGGGAGGAGCACTACTGCGGCGGTTCCCTGCTCGTACAGGCAGATGATGCGCCCTTTATACCGGGCGGAAAAGTATCGGTTGGCAAGGGTCATGACCGCATAGGTAAAGCTGCAGAGCATCCCCCAGATGATTCCGACGGTCGTATTGTTTTCCATGGAAAATTCAGGGATGGTGATAAGTACACCCGCAAACAGGATGACCGCAGTAAGTACGCTCTGTTTTTTCAGCTTTTCGCGGAATACGAAAGGCTCTATAAAAGTCAGAAATAACGGGAAGGTGGAAAAGGTAATGGTACCGATTGCCACCGAAGACACCTGTATCGACTGGAAAAAGGTCGTCCAGTGGACAGCCATAACGATTCCCGTCAGGATGATCAGCCCGTAATCTTTTCCGGAATTTAGTTTCAGAGTGTCTTTTTTTACGGCGGCGATGAGAAATAAGAGCAGGGAAGAGCAGACGACCCTTCCCAGCGCCACCATGACCGCCGAGACTTCGACGAACTGTGCCACAACGCCCGAAAGCCCGAAGAGCATAACAGCGATGTGGAGAAATAAGATGTTTTTATTAAATGTATGTTTGGTATTCATGGGTATGTAAATCCTCCATGCAGTATATTAAGTGAATGGCATGAAAAAGTCAATATTTTAACAAAAGATGTGGTATACTTATCTGAAGAGCAATGAATATCTGCTGCGGCGAATATATGATTAAGGAGAGACGATTATGAGAAAAGAGGCATCATTGGGGCAATGGGGCGCATTGTATGAGACGGCAACCAGGATCAAGGCTATAAAACCATGGGAAAAGTTTTGGGATATGGATTTGATAGGGGTTCAGAACGGAGCGGAAGAGGACACGGTATTTTTCAGCATTCTCGGCAAGGGCGGGGATTGCTATGGGATTGCGGTCTATGAAGGATATGAAGGGTTAAATACATATATGATGCTCGCGATGCAAAAGAGCATGAACCTTTCGCCGGAGTATGCGATGTTCAATCAGAAAAACCTTACCTGCTATTGGGGAAACCGCGATGAGCTGTCGAATAAGCAGAGGGCGGTGATAAAAGAACTGGGGTATAAGTACAGAGGGAAGAACCAGTGGCTGTATTTCCTGTCTTATAAGCCGGGGTACTGGCCGTTTGATTTGGATGAGGAAGAAGTTGTGCGGATGACGGAACATATGCAGGATTTGGAGAAAGCATTGCAATGCTATGATGAATCGGGCGCAGATGTGGATTTTGAAAATGCAAATATGTTTCTTTTATCATTTGGAAAGGATAAAAAGACCTGGGAATGTAAAGAAGTACCCTTGCCGTTTACTGGTTTTCGGTTCGGACATTTAGTCATTGACGATAAGGGATTGCTGTCAGACCTGGCGGGGAGCCCTAAGTGCAATGCCGTTTTGGAGGCGGGGGTTATGCCTATGGGGGCGTCTATAGCAGATAAAAAGTATGACCGTCCGGCCAATCCGATGCTGTCGCTTTTGGGAGATGCGAAGTCGGGAATGATGCTGAAATTTGAGATGACAGAGCCGGACGATGACGCAGCGGAAGTGCTTGCGGAAACGGTCATAGACTTTATCCTGGAATACGGTTCCCCGAAGGAAATCCGGGTGTCAAATGTGATTGTTGAAAGCAGTCTTAAGCAAATCTGCGATGTGTGCAAAATTAAGCTGCGCCGGGTGAACCGGCTGAGTGAGCTTGAAATGTTTGTGCAGGAAATGAAAAAATTCGGAATTTAAAAAATTTTTTAAAAAAACTGTCACAAAACGGACATTTTATTCGTTATATATAGTAGAAAGCTTTTTAAGAGGAAAAAGCCTTGCCAGGATTAAAGTCCCGGCAGAGATGGCTGCCGTATGGATTGCAGAAAATAAGGCGCGGGGCAGCAGGAGGATAAAATGTTCGGGAAGAGATGCTTGATTCAGACAGATTCGCCGGAGCTTGCCCGGAAGATAAAATACATGCTTGAGAGACAGCGGATTCCGTATGAAGAGAAGGTAAAGGACGGCATGAGCGCGGAGCAGCTTATGTCACGGCTTATATCCGGCGGGGAAGAGCGCGCGGACAGCGGACAAGTACGGCACATCTCCCTCTATATACATAAATGTGACGTCAGACAGGCGGAGGAGCTTGTAAGAATGGTTAAGAGGAATCTATGGGTGGAAAATTTCATGAGTTTCCGGGAGAAACGTGTGACTTCCGGTACTCTTTCGGAGTGCATCCCTTTATTTCCCGAAAAAACTTGGTAACTCGGGATGTTTATGGCAGATTTATCGATATGTCTAATAAGGTGTTGGAGCATATTGCGAAGAAATACGATTCTGTCAGGGAAGGTAGGGCGCAATGCCCAGGAAGTTGCAGATACATTGAAAATGTTTGATATGTAGAAATCTATGGGAGTGTTTCCGCAGGGAGGCACTCCTTTTTCCACTCGAAAACTTTCTGCACTTTTTCCTTATTCCCTCTCAGGTACGACGCATGATAGGTCACATTAAGTTCAGGGTCATCCAGCGGGATCAGTGTCCGATGGCTCCCGTCATTTCGAAGGTCTGCGGATAATTCTGATATAGTTGCAAGAAAATTTGTCGTGCGGATCAGGTGTTGGATAATGCCGAAATCATTTTTCATAAGTGTGACAGGAAGATGATTTTCCGTGATGATCTTTTCAATCTGCGTGACAAAATAGCCTCCAATCAGCGGGTGAAGGAGAGGCTGCGCCGGGATGTCTTTTAAGGAAATGCTCTTAAGCCCTGCGAGGTTACCGGAGGAAGGCACAGATAAGTATACCCTGTCCGGCAGGAAGGGTACGCACTGGATATGGGGAGCGGATATCTTCCGGGGCGTTATCACCAGGTCGTATGTCCGCTCAGCCAAAAGCCTTTCGGCATCATCTCCCTCGTAAAGCTCTGCGCTGACCGCAATTTCCGGGCAGGCAAGAGAAAAGCGGGGAACGAAGAACCACTGGATGCCTCTGTCGGGGAAAGCGATGGATAGGGTGAGGTTTTTCTGTGCTGTGCTCTGTACGTCCGTTTTCATCTGCTCAATGTTCCGCAGGATATTGTTTATGTGGATTAATGCGATTTCCCCGGCCTCATTTAAGTGAATTCGGTTGGGGCTGCGGTGGAATAATTCGGCATTAAGCTCTTCCTCGAATTTCTTCAGCATAGCGCTCATGGCGGGCTGGGAAATATGCAGCATCTCCGCCGCTTTTGTGAGAGAGTTGGTCTCTGCAATGATTTTGAAATACTGCATCTGTGTTTCATCCATGGAAAATCTCCTTTTTATTCTGATTAAATTTCTTTTACAAACCCGAGTATATACGAAATCCGGAGAAATGACAAGTGCGTATAAATGAAGAGTATAAACAGCAATAAGCATAAGCGAATAGTTATGCTGCATAAATATCATGTAGTGTACATTCTGCATTTTCCGTGTGATAATACCTCCAGTGGACGGAGGAACATATGACTCATGTCCGCTAAGGGCGTATCAACAGAAAAATATGAAAAATTTGGAGGTATTAGCGATGGAATATGTAACACTGAATAACGGAGTAAAGATGCCATTGGAAGGGTTCGGTGTGTTTCAGGTGCCGGAGGCGGCAGTGTGCGAGCAGGCGGTCAGTGACGCTTTGGCGGCGGGATATCGGATGATTGACACTGCGGCGGCGTATTTTAACGAGGAGGCTGTGGGTGCGGCGATAAGGAAAAGCGGCATTGCCCGGGAGGAGCTTTTTATCACCACAAAGCTGTGGATTCAGGACGCGGGGTATGAGAATGCGAAAAAAGCATTTCAGGTGTCGCTTTCTAAGCTGAGGCTTGATTATATCGACCTGTATCTGATTCACCAGCCTATGAATGACTATTACGGCTCCTGGAGGGCGATGGAGGAGCTGTATGAGGAAGGAAAGATTCGGGCAATCGGCGTGTGCAACTTTTATCCGGAGAGGATGGCGGACCTGTGCATCAATGCAAAGGTTGTTCCGGCGGTGAACCAGGTGGAGATTCATCCGTTTTTTGCTCAGACAGGAGCGTTAGAGACGATGAAAGAATACGGCGTGCAGGCGGAGGCATGGGGGCCGCTGGCAGAAGGCAAGCACGGCATCTTCACGCATCCGGTGCTGACCCGCATCGGAGCAAAGTACGGGAAGACGGCAGCGCAGACAGCCCTTCGGTGGAATGCCCAGAGAGGCGTTGTAGTCATCCCCAAATCTACCCACAAAGAGCGCATGGAAGAAAACCTCGATATCTGGGATTTCACGCTGAGCGCGGAAGATATGGAAGAAATCGGAAAGCTGGATCTCGGCCACAGCGAGATTATCGACCACAGCGCGCCGGAGACGGCGAAATTCCTCAATAGCTGGAAGATTCATGACTAAAACAAAAAGTGTGTTTTTTGTTTTTATGTAAAGATTTAAAGCTTTTGTGTGGGCTTATTTCATTTTTCTTAAGAAACATTTCCGGTATTCTTTAAGAAATGTTTCCAGGATGTTTAAGAAAGAGCTGCTATCCTATAGGTAACGATAGAAAGCGGGGTGGCGGTGATGGAAAAGCAGAAGGATGGGTGGAAACAGGCGCGCAGGTGGATATCGGCAGGACTGCTGGCGGTATGTGCGTCGTTCTGTATCGTATTATTGAAAGCGTATCTGGACGGCAGATTTGATTCGGTAGAAACTTTGCAGCAGTATATCTCGGAATTTGGTATGCTGGCGCCGATTGCCCTTACCGCTCTCCAGGCGGCGCAGGTAGTGTTTCCGGTACTTCCCGGATTTTTAGGATGTGTGGCAGGAGCAGTTTTATTTGGCTGGGCGGGAGGATTCTGGTGCAGCTATATCGGAATATCCGCGGGTTCCGTCATTGCTTTCCTGCTGGCAAAGAAATACGGGAGCGCGCTTGTGGGCAGGATGTTTCCGGGAAAACGGTACGAGAAATGGTCGGCGTGGGCAGCTGAGAGCAAATCTTATACGGCATTTTTACTTTTTATCATGGTGCTGCCCCTGTTTCCGGATGATTTTTTCTGTTACTTTACCGGAATCACGAAGATGAGCATCCGGAAATTTGTCACCATTATCATGGTTGGAAAACCGTGGTGTATCCTGGGGTATTGCCTCTTTTTTGAGAGCGGGCTTTTGAAATGATATTTTGGAAAGACATTTTGAGATGATGTCGGCAAATGAGACGAGAGCTGCAAAATTATATAGCAAAAGAGGAATGTATGCCGCAAACAGCCTACATTCCTTCTTTTGTCAGATGGGTATATAAAAGTATTTAAAAGGAAACAGTCAGTTTCATCTTAAACTTCTCTTCCCCATACACTGCATGGGGGATATCTTTGGGCATGATCAGCGTCTCCCCTTCGGTCAGGATAAACACTTCCCCGTCCACCGTAAATCTTCCGGTTCCCTCAAGGACTGTCACCATGGCATCTCCGCCCGCCGCATGGGTGGAGATTTCCTCGTCCTTGTCAAAGGAAAACAGGGTAACGCCCATTTTTTCATTCTGTACCAGTGTCTTGCTGACTACCTGGTGAGGCTGGTAGTCAATCTGGTCTTTCAGCCTGAGTTTTGTCTGCTTTTCAATATTCTTATACATTGCACAGCCCTTCCTACATCTTGGACAGCGCAGCCTCGTCCGCTACGATTGTCACATCCGGGTGGAGCTGCAGCACGGATGCCGGAACTTCGGGAGTAATCGGGCCGCATACGACTTTCTTAAGAATCTCAGCCTTGTCCTCGCCGCTTACGACAACGACGATTTTTTTCGCTTTCATGATGCTGCCGATACCCATTGTGTAAGCCTGGCGGGGAACGTCTGCCTCGGACTCGAAGAAACGCTTGTTGGCCTCGATGGTGCTTGGGGTCAGGTCTACGCAGTGAGTTCCGCAGGGGAAGATATCGCACGGCTCGTTAAATCCGATGTGGCCGTTATGCCCCAGGCCTAAGAGCTGTAAGTCTACGCCGCCGCTCTTTTCGATGATTGCATCATAATCTTTGCACGCCTTGTCCGCATCCGGCTCTAAGCCGTTTGGAACAGAGGTGTTTGCCTTGTCGATATTTACATGGTTAAAGAAGTTGGTATTCATAAAGTAACGGTAGCTCTGGTCATTTTCCGGGTCAAGCCCCTTGTATTCGTCCAGATTGATGCTGGATACTTTTGAGAAATCCAAATCGCCTTTTTTATACCATTCAATTAACTGCTCATAGGTTCCGACAGGAGAAGAACCGGTGGCAAGCCCCAGCACACAGTCCGGTTTCATGATTACCTGTGCGGAAATAATGTTCGCTGCCTTCCTGCTTAACTCCTTGTAATCTTTTGCTCTGCAAATAACCATACCTTTCATTTCCTTTCTCTTCCATATGCTCACAGTTTCCACTTTCTGTCAGCAATGTCCTTTTCTTATAAGTATATCAGCAAAATCAGGAATTTCAATAAAAATCAGCAGTATTGGAGATACTTTCAGTTGTGGAAAGAAAGTACTTTTATTTGTGCAAATTTACTAATAGAAGTCTGTGTGTAAAGGGTCAAAAACAGGCATGTTTGGAAAAGAATGAAAGAACTTTCTAACATATCAAAAGATATTGAAAATAAAAACTATGCTGATATACTTAAAGCAACAAAAGGAGGGCAAGATAAATGACAGAACAGAAAGTAGAAAGCCTGAAAGGGAAACTTATCGTTTCCTGCCAGGCATTACCTCACGAACCGCTCCACTCTTCTTTCATCATGGGAAGGATGGCGCTGGCGGCAAAGGAGGGGGGCGCATTCGGCATCCGCGCCAACACGAAAGAAGACATTATGGAAATCAGGCATAATGCAGACCTCCCTATCATCGGGATTGTGAAACGGGATTATGCGGACAGCAAAGTTTACATCACACCGACCATGAAAGAAGTGGATGAGCTGATAGAGGCAAAGGCGGAGATTATCGCTTTGGATGCAACGGGGAGATTAAGGCCGGGGAATGTGACGCTTGATGATTTCTTCCGGCGGGCGAAGGAAAAGTATCCGGGTCAGCTCTGGATGGCGGACTGCTCCACGGTGGAGGAGGCGCTTTATGCCGATGAGCTTGGCTTTGATTTCATCGGGACGACGATGGTAGGCTACACCGAGGAGAGCGAGGGCGACCGGATTGAGGAGGATGATTTTCGGATTCTGCGGGAAATTATCGCCAAAGCGAAACATAGGGTCATCGCGGAGGGGAATATCAATACGCCTGAGAAAGTTAAGCGGGTCATCGAGCTTGGCGCTTACAGTGTAGTAGTAGGCTCAGCAATCACAAGGCCGCAGCTCATCACAAAGGAATTTTCCAAGGTGCTCGATTAGATATCACATAAATCACAAAAACAAAAAAAGAAAAGGAGAGAAAAACCATGAGGAATCTTGAGAAGTACAAAGGCGTTATCCCGGCATTTTACGCATGTTATGACGAGGAGGGCAGCATAAGCCCGGAAGGTGTAAAAGCACTTGCCAGATATTTTGTGGAGAAAGGCGTTAAGGGCGTGTATGTAAACGGCTCTTCCGGCGAGTGCATCTACCAGAGCGTAGAGGACAAAAAGATTGTCCTTGAAAATGTGATGGAGGCGGCAAAGGGAAAGCTTACGGTAATCGCCCATGTGGCATGTAACAACACGAAGGACAGCATGGAGCTGGCGCGTCACGCGGAGAGTGTGGGAGCAGACGCGATTGCGGCCATCCCGCCTATATATTTCCGTCTGCCGGAACACGCCATCGCCCAGTATTGGAATGATATCAGCTCTGCGGCGCCGAACACGGATTTTGTCATTTACAATATCCCGCAGCTTGCAGGCGTAGCCCTCACCATGAATCTTTTCGCGGAGATGAGAAAAAATCCGAATGTGATCGGTGTCAAGAATTCCTCCATGCCGGTTCAGGATATCCAGATGTTTAAGGCGGCAGCCGGAGATGATTATGTAATCTTCAACGGGCCGGACGAGCAGTTTATCAGCGGCAGGGTAATCGGAGCGGAGGGCGCCATCGGCGGCACATACGGGGCGATGCCAGAGTTGTTCCTGAAGATGGACGAACTGGTGCGGGAAGGAGAGCTTGGAAGGGCAAAGGAACTCCAGTATGCAGTCAATGAAATCATCTACAAGATGTGCTCCGCCCGCGGCAATATGTACGGCGTGATCAAGGAGATTCTTAAGATTAATGAGAATCTGTTCCTGGGCGGGGTGAGAAAGCCGCTGCCGGCTCTGGTAAAGGAAGACATGGCAGTTGTAGAAGAGGCTGCAAGGATGATCCGTGATGCAAAGGAAAAATATCTGGGATAAGAAAAATACAAGGAGGGAAAAGCAATGCAGGGATTTACAATGATCGACCTGGTTATCTTAGTTGTGTATCTGGCAGCAGTATTGTTCGCCGGCCTTCACTTCGCGAAGAAGGAGATGAAGGGAAAAGAATATTTTAAAGGTGACGGAACCGTGCCGTGGTGGGTGACTTCCGTATCCATATTTGCTACATTATTAAGTCCGATCTCATTTTTGTCACTGGCGGGCAACTCCTACGCCGGAACATGGATCATGTGGTTCGCACAGCTTGGAATGCTGCTGGCAATTCCGCTGACAATTCGGTTTTTCCTGCCCATTTACAGCAGGCTTGACATCGACACTGCGTATCACTATCTGGAGCTCAGGTTCGGCAGCAAGGGGCTCAGAGTGCTGGGAGCGGTGATGTTCATCATCTACCAGGTAGGCCGTATGTCCATTATCATGTACCTTCCGTGTATGGTGCTTGGCAGCCTTACCGGAATCAGCGTAAATGTCCTGATCATCATTATGGGTGTGATTGCGATTATCTACTCCTACACCGGCGGCCTTAAGTCCGTGCTTTGGACGGATTTCATCCAGGGCTCCGTACTGCTCATCGGAGTGACCTTTGCGCTGGTATTCCTTCTCGCGCATATTGACGGAGGAATCGGTGCGGTGTTCGGTGCGCTGGCAAATGAACACAAATTCCTTGCAGTTGACCAGCCGATTTTTGACATCAACATTTTGAAAGACAGCGTGTTTATCATGATCGTGGGAGCGGGATTCAATACGATGGGTTCCTATGTGTCAAGCCAGGATATCGTGCAGCGTTTTACCACGACTACAGACACGAAGAAGTTGAACAAGATGATGCTGACAAACGGGGCGCTCTCCATCTTCATCGCGACGGTGTTCTACCTGATCGGTACAGGGCTTTTCGTCTTCTACCAGCAGAATGCACTTCCCCCGGCAGCGGCGCAGGATCAGATTTTCGCATCCTACATCGCTTTCGAGCTCCCGGTAGGCATAACGGGAATCCTCCTTGCGGCGATTTACGCGGCGTCACAGTCTACGCTGTCAACGGGCCTTAATTCCGTAGCGTCAAGCTGGACGCTGGACATCCAGGCGCGGCTGACGAAGAAGGAATTAAGCTTTGAGAAACAGACAAAGATCGGGCAGTATGTGTCTCTGATCGTAGGTGTGTTTGCAATCATCGTTTCCATGGTTCTTGCAAACGGCGGCGTGAAATCGGCATATGAGTGGTTCAACGGGTTCATGGGACTGGTGCTTGGAATCCTGATCGGGACATTTATCCTCGGAGCATTTACAAAGGTTGCCAATACGTTCGGCGCGACAATGGCGTTCATCGCGGCATCCGCAGTGATGGTAGGCATCAAATACTTCGTTCCGGCAGAGGCGGTATCCATCTGGTCATACTCCATCATCTCCATCGCCGTATCCTTAGTCGTGGGAATCCCGGCAAGCTTTATCTGGAGAAAGATAAAGGGAGATACGTCCGTTCCGGCGCCTCATACGACCATTTACAACGTGTAGGAGGAATCGACATATGATATTCGGAAATATAAACCATCTGGATGAGTTTGGATTTTTAGAGGATTCTGTGAAAAAGTGCTTTGCGTACCTGAAAGACCATGACCTTGCGTCCTACGAGAAAGGCACTCACGAAATCAACGGCGGGCGGCTGTTCGTCAATGTGGTGGAATACACCACCACCGCAGCCGAGAACCGTTTCTGGGAGGCGCATAAAGATTACCTGGACGTCCATGTAATGCTGAAAGGACAGGAGCAGATCGACGTGAACTTTATCCAGAACATGGAGCTTAAAGAGTATGTAAAAAAAGACGACTTTCTCCCTATGGAAGGAGAAAAGAACGCATCAGTGGTGCTGCGGGAAGGAGATTTCCTCGTGTGCTACCCAAGCGACGGGCATCGGACGGCAGTGCAGGTCGAAGAACCCGAGACCATTAAGAAAGGGATTTTTAAGGTTGTTATATAGGGGGATTTCGGGGGAGGACGCCCCGGCGGCGGGATAAGTCTCGTCACCGCGCTCTCGCTCTGAAAAAACGTAGCGGTACTAACCTCAACACATATGCCAGTCTCGTGAACTCGGCTGGCATATGTGTTTCGCTAAGTGCCGACGTTTTTTACGGGTTCCGGCGACTTATCCCGCCGCCGAGGCTGTGCATCGAAAGCCGTATATAAAACTTGAAAATCGGCGGGAGTGAGTGGGGGACTTGGCGGGCGAGAGGTTTTTGCGGAGCGGTCTGGCTGTAAGGTGAAAACTAATATTTTACCAACATAAACAAATTACCGCATGGCCAACTTCCCTTGGCGTGCGCCCCGCCCGCCGCCGGAGCGTTTTTTGCAGGCGATGCACAGGTGATTGGGTCTGGGGGTTCCTCTTAGCAAACGTGAGAGGGGCGCTCTTAGCGGAGATGAAATCCACTGCTTACAAAGGCTTAAGCGTGAGGGCGTTCCCGAACGCTTTAGCCGCAGTTAGCAGTTAGTTCATCGCAGCGTTGCCCCAGTTTGCGTGAGGAACCCTCTGACCCAATCACCGTCCTCCCTCCAAAAAACTTTGACCCTTTTGGGGGGATATATTATAATGAAAGACAGGCAGAGTATTTATGAAGAGATATATTAGCATTGACATTGGCGGAACTGCGATTAAGTATGGGATTATCAGCGGTGACGGGAAGATTTTAAGCAGGAGCACGATGAAGACGGAGGCGCAAAGGGGCGGCCCGGCGATTCTTGATACGGTGCTGGGGATTGCGGGGCAGCTTTCTTCGAAGGAGAAGATTAGCGGTATCTGCATATCGACGGCGGGAATGGTGGATGTTGAAAAGGGTGCGATCACCTATGCGGCTCCGCTCATTCCGGATTATGTGGGAACGGAGTATAAGAAGGCGATGGAGGAGCGTTTCCGGATTCCCTGCGAGGTGGAAAATGACGTGAACTGCGCTGGGCTTGCGGAGAGTGTCTCGGGTGCGGCGGCGGGCAGCCGGATTTCCCTTATGCTTACCGTAGGAACGGGGATTGGCGGCTGTATTGTCATTGACGGGGAAGTTTTTCGGGGATTTTCCAGGAGCGCCTGCGAGGTGGGTTATATGAGCATGAGAGATAGTGATTTTCAGACGCTCGGGGCAGCCAGCATCCTGTCAAAGAAGGTGGCGGGATGGAAACAGGAGCCGCCGGAGCGCTGGAGCGGCTACCGCATCTTTGAAAGTGCGAAAAAGGGAGATGGCTTGTGCATCCGCGCCATTGACGAGATGGCGGATGTGCTGGGGCAGGGAATTGCCAACATTTGTTATGTGCTGAACCCGGAAATTGTAGTTCTCGGCGGAGGGATCATGGCGCAGGAGGAATTTCTGCGGGATAGAATCGAGGCGGCAATCGGAAAATATCTGGTTTCAGGAATTGCCCGCCATACGAGGCTTGCCTTTGCAAAGCACAGGAATGATGCGGGGATGCTGGGGGCGTTCTATCATTTCCGGAGGCGTCACCCGGAGAGCTGACAGCAGATAATCTGGCGGAATCAGTATGAAAGCGCGGCGTTGCCTGAGTCTTGATACAGGAGTAAAAGTGAGGATGAGATGGAATACTATGTGAAGTCGGTAGTGCCGATTATTGAATCAAATTACGATAATTTTACAACGGTGGAGAAGAATATTGCGGATTTTTTTATACAGAACCGGAAGGAAGTGGATTTTTCGGCAAAGGCAGTGGCGGAAGAACTGTTCGTTTCGGAGGCGTCGCTGTCACGGTTTGCGAAGAAATGCGGATACCGGGGCTACCGTGAATTCGTGTACCAGTACGAGAAGACTTTTGTGGAGAAAGACGAGTCCATCACCGGGAATACACGTATGGTCTTAAATGCCTATCAGGAGCTTTTAAATAAGACTTACAGCCTGATGGATGAGGCGCAGGTGGGGCGGATTGCCCGGTACCTGAATAAGGCGGAGCGTGTGTTTGTGTGCGGAACGGGAAGTTCCGGGTTTGCGGCGGATGAGATGGAGATGCGGTTTATGCGTATCGGCGTGGATATCAACTCGGTCAGGGATACGGATATTATGCGGATGCAGACAGTGTTTCGGGATGAGCGGAGCCTGATATTCGGAATCAGTATCAGCGGCGGGCAGGAGGCAGTCCGGTATTTTCTTAAGGAATCATATCGGAGAGGTGCGAAGACGGTGCTGATTACGGCGCACAACAAAGGGGAATTTGATGAATTTTGTGACGAAGTGGTGCTGATTCCTTCGTTAAAGCATCTGAATTACGGCAATGTCATCTCTCCCCAGTTTCCCATACTGGTTATGGTCGATATTATTTATTCCTGCTATGTGGAGCAGGATAAATATAAAAAAGAGACATTTCATGATTATACTTTGCAGGCATTGGAAGGAGCGAAGAGTGATGATTATTAAAAATGTGAAGGTTTACACGGAGGAAAAGACGTTTGCGGACGGCGCGGTGGTGATTAAGGACGGAAGATTCGATAAGGTGCTGCTGGGCGCAGAATGGGCGCGGCAGCCGGAGGATACGCAGGATGGACAGGCGGCAATGCAGACGGCAGAGGAAGAAGTCATAGATGGCGGGGGCGCGTATGCGATTCCGGGGCTGATTGACATTCATTTCCATGGATGTAAGGGCTATGATTTCTGCGACGGCACGGAGGAGGCTATTGAGGAGATTGCCAGATACGAGGCATCCGTAGGCGTGACCGGAATCTGCCCGGCGACCATGACCCTTCCGGTGGAAGAGCTTACGAAGATTCTCGCGGTTGGGGCATCCTATGCCGGTAAGGATACGGCACAAAAAGACGGGGAAGGAAAACTCGCGCCGGCGGCAGACCTGCTCGGTGTCAACATGGAAGGCCCGTTTATCAGTGTGGAAAAGAAAGGCGCCCAGGATGAGCGCAACATTATCCCCTGCGACGCGGATATCTGCCGGAAGTTTCTGGATGTGTCAAAGGGGCTGGTGAAGTTCGTAGGCATTGCGCCGGAGCGGAACGGGGATTTTGTGTCCTTCATTGAGCAGGTGAAAGATAAGGTAAATGTCTCTCTCGCCCACACCAATGCGGATTACGACACGGCAAAGGCAGCATTTGACGCGGGGGCGAACCATGCAGTCCATCTGTACAATGCCATGCCGGTATTTACCCACCGGACACCGGGGGTAGTGGGAGCGGTGTCGGACAGCCCTCATGTAAATGCAGAGCTTATCTGCGACGGTGTGCATATCCACCCGTCCGTTGTGCGGGCAACGTTCAAGATGATGGGCGGGGAGCGGATGATCTTAATCAGCGACAGTATGCGGGCAACCGGGATGCCGGACGGACGGTATCTTTTGGGCGGTCTTGAAGTGGATGTACAGGGGAACCGGGCGACCCTTGCCTCTAACGGGGCTCTTGCGGGCTCTGCGACGAATCTCATGGACTGTATGCGGACGGCGGTAAAGAAGATGGGGATTCCCCTTGAGACGGCGGTGGCATGTGCCACGATGAATCCGGCAAAAGCCATCGGGGAATATGAAAACTACGGTTCCATCGCGCCGGGGAAAAAGGCAGACGCAGTGCTGCTCGATAAGGAGCTTGAGATAAAGGAAGTTATCAAGGGCGGAGTGAGGTTGTAGGAAAATCAGTTGTCAAAATTTGAAAAACAGTTATCAAACTCACGATATTGCTTAACAAAATTTGAAAAATAGTTATCAAAATTTGAAAAACAGTTATCAAACTCATTGCATAAGTAGTGAAATTTGGGTATACTATGAACAGAAAGGGGATTCTACTTATGCAGGCAGAAACATTAAAGGGAATTGTGCGTGATATTCAAAGACAAAAGACTGAAAAGCAAACGGTAGAGCTGAAACTGGCGGAGCGGGGATGCCCCACAAGGCTGTTTGATACGCTGTCTTCTTTCTCGAATCAGGATGAAGGGGGCGTTATCATCTTCGGGGTGGACGAAAGTGACGACTATAGAGTGAAAGGGGTTTATGACCCGCAGGATTTGCAGAAGAAGGTGACGGAACAGTGTAAGCAGATGGAGCCCGCGGTCAGAGCTTTGTTTACCGTATGCGAGATGGATGGGAAGGTGATTGTCTCGGCGGAAATCCCAAGTGCGGATATCGCAGAGCGTCCGGTATTCTATAAAGGTGTTGGGCGGATCAGGGGTTCTTATGTGCGGGTGGGCGAGTCGGATGAGCCTATGAGCGAATATGAAATCTATAGTTATGAGGCATTCCGAAAAAGGATACGCGATGATGTCCGGACGGTGGACAATGCAAAGATGCATCTCTTTGACGAAGAGCGTCTGGAAGACTATCTGGCAGCAGTAAAACGGGAGCGGAAAAACCTTGCGGAACATGTGACGGACAGTGAGATACTGGAACTTATGGGCGTGACTTCTGAAAATATCCCTACGCTTGCGGGGCTTTTCGCATTTTCCAGATATCCGCAGGCTTATTTTCCGCAGCTTTGCATCACGGCCGTATGTCTTCCGGGAACGCAGATGGGGGAGACGGGCAACGACGGGGAACGTTTTATCGACAATAAGCGGATTACCGGGGCGATTCCCGATATGCTTGAGGAGGCGGTGGAATTTGTCCGGAAAAACAGCAGGACAAAGACAATCATTGACGATGAAGGGCGCAGGACGGACAAGCCGGAGTATCCGATGAAAGCCGTCCGTGAGGCAATATTAAACGCGCTTGTACATCGGGATTACAGTATTCATACTGAAAATGTTCCCATACGGCTCGAGATGTACCGCGACCGGTTGGAGGTACAAAGCAGCGGCGGGCTGTACGGGCGGATATCCATTGACGCGCTGGGGAAAGTCCATCCTGAGACGAGAAATGCCGTGCTTGCCAATCTGCTTGAACTGCTGAAAGTGACGGAAAACCGCTACTCCGGCATTCCGACAATGCGGACAGAGTTTGCGGGCGCAGGACTGCCCGCCCCGGTTTTCAGTGTCTCCCACGGCGAATTTAAGGTCGTGATGAAAAATGATTATTTTAAAGAAAATATTACTTCCGAAGAATCTATTCTGGAGTTTTGCTCTGTGCCGAGGTCACGTTCAGAATTGATTGCATTTACCGGGAAATCCCGGACGCATACGATGCAGAATATCGTGGATCCTCTTGTGAAGTCCGGAAAGCTCAACCTGACTTTGCCGGATAAGCCCAAGAGTTCAAAGCAACGGTATGTGAGGGCGGGAAGGGAAAAAGGCTGCTGATGAGGCAGCTTTTTTGTGTGCCTGAAAAATTTTTCATCTTTTTTAACAAAAACACTTGACTGTAAACCGGGTTTATACGTTATGCTCCGCATACAGACAGAAAATATAGACATCAAAGCATGTGGCAAAGGGGGAACAATGATGAGTAACTTTAAAGATTTTGACCTTGACTTAACAAACAAAATAAAGGTCATTGTATTTGCGGCTGTAGCTTACGGATTACCATGGCTATTTTCCTTATGGATTCCGTCCGATAACAATGATATCTTCCCGGTATATATGATGATTCTTCCTACCTTCGGAATTGTACTTGGACGAAGTATTTGCGAACGAAAAATCTATGGATGGTTTCATTGGCTTTATACGATAGCTTTTGCCGGATATACAGGTGTAATGATATTATGGGTAACGGAAGTAATATCCGGCGAGGCAGCATATGATATGTATCTTGTGCTAATGGTGCTGAGTGTTGGGCTTTTGTTAGGGAGTATTATAAATGAACAGGAATTTTACCCATTTAGAAATTTCAAAAAAAGCGTTCCTATTTACTTATTATTTGTAGTAATCACGCAGATCACCAATCTTCCAATGATGATGAAAGTAGGAGCCGGGGATGTGTTAGCTGAAATATCCTCTGAACTTTTTATTACGCCTGTTATTCTAATAGCAACGGAGTGTATTTATATTTTTGGAGAAGAATATGCATGGCGGGGGTGTTTACAAGGTCGGCTGCAAAGACTTTTTGGAAAGCGCATGGGAGTAATTATATTGGGAATCATATGGGAACTGTGGCATATACCATTATGGTTTACTGCGTATGGGCTGAATCAGGAGAAAAGATTTCTATTGCTTGTTTTGATGCGAATGTTGCACACTGTTGGGCTGGCAGTTTTTTTGAGCTGGGCATATATGAAGACTCAAAATATCTGGCTTTGTGTTTTGATTCATGGGGTCAATAATTCAGCAGCAGTATCGGGCTATAGTCAATTAAACAATACTGCCGCAATTGAAACTTCAGATTCCTTTTATATGATTACAATATGTGTGAGTGCGATGATTATGTTATTATTTCTATTCTCGAAAGAGTACGGAAAAGAGAATCCAAAAACTGATAAAATAAAAAGGGGGTTATATCATGAATATACAGGAAGTAGAAAAGAGGACCAATCTTACGCGGGCCAACATCCGTTTTTACGAAAAGCAGGGCTTGCTCAAGCCGCTAAGGAAGGCCAACGGCTACCGTGATTATTCTTCCGATGATGTGGAGGTGCTTTTAAAGATTAAGCTTATGCGTGAGCTTGACGTATCCATCGAGGAGATTGACCGGCTGCAGAGAGAGGAAAAGAGTCTGTCGTCCGTGCTCGAAGAGCGGGTGGAAAACATCGACGAGGAGAGGGAGAATCTTTCGGATGCAAAGATTGTCTGCCAGTCTATAGAAGAGGACGGTGCTACGTTCCCGGCGCTTGAGGCGGGGAAATATCTTGAAGAGCTTGAACAGCTTGCAAAGGAGCGGGGCGCGGAGAATGCGGGACAGTTACGGAGGAAACAGGATATCCTGCGGGAGACACTCCATCCATGGAGGCGGTATTTCGCCAGGATGATAGACGGCGGGATATACGGAACAGCTTTTATGCTGCTTTTCTATCTGATGTTCCATATTGAAGACAGCATTGTATCGAAAGTGTGCCTTACGGTTTTGGGCATGATGGTGTTTATTCTTGCAGAGTCCGTTCTTCTCTCCTGTTTTGGAACTACGATAGGAAAATGGCTGTTTGGTATCCGTGTGCTGTCGAAGGACGGAAAGAAACTGACTTGGAGAGAGGCGGCGGAGAGGACAGGTATGGTGCTGTGGCGTGGTGTTGCATTTGAGATCCCGCTGTGGAATATTTACCGCCTGTATAAAAGTTACGATGCTTATACGGACGGGGAGACGCTTGTCTGGGATGAGAACTGCCTGTATCTGATCGATGAGAAAAAGGGTTTGCGCTACGGCGCGGCGGTGGCGGTAGTGGTGCTTATGTTCATAGCAGATTGTATATTTGATTTTCCGTCAGAGCAGATTTATAAACTGCCGGTGCATTATGACGGGCTGACCGTGGAAGAATTTGCGGAAAACTATAATAAGTATCTGGAAATTTATGGTCTGGCGGATGAAGAACGGCTTAATAGGAACGGTGAGTGGGAAAATGTGCATGCACTTAGACCGCAGTTTCAATATGAGCTGGAAGGTGACGTTATAAAGGGTATATCTTTTGAAATCGACTATACCGGCAAGGAAGAAAATCCCCATTACCGGGATGAGGTGACCTGTGCGGCGCTTGCCTGGGAAGGGGGAAAGTGGAAGAACAAGTGGCAGATAATGGCATGGGGACAGATCACGGAGCTGGAAGATGAGATGCAAAAGCTGGGATGTGCAGGATTTGAGGCAGACGATATCCGGCAGGATATTATCGAAATATATGGATATGAAGAAAAGAACGGCGGCTTTTACCCGCAGATATCCGACGACGACGGCAGGCTGCATATCGTGTTTGAGATGGGGGAGAGCCCGCGGGTATCTGCAAATAACTCCAGGTAAACAAAAGAATAATACTTTACACTTTTGATATTTGTCTGCTATAATCCTTAGGAAAAGTATCGTTGAATATCAGACCGAGAGGAATTATCATCTATGTGGATTGCAGATAATTGGAAGGATTATGAAATTATGGATTGCAGCGGCGGCGAGAAGCTGGAGCGGTGGGGCGATTATATCTTAGTGCGCCCAGATCCGCAGGTGATCTGGGATACGCCGAAGACGGACAGAGGGTGGAAGCACCGGAACGGCCACTATCACCGGAGCAAAAAAGGCGGCGGTGAATGGGAATTTTTTTCGCTGCCGAAGCAGTGGCAGATTCATTACCGGGAGCTGACCTTTAATCTGAAGCCGTTCAGTTTTAAGCACACGGGGCTTTTCCCGGAGCAGGCGGCGAACTGGGACTGGTTTTCGGAAAAGATAAGACATGCAGGGCGGCCGGTGAAGGTTCTTAACCTGTTTGCCTATACAGGAGGAGCCACGCTTGCGGCCGCGGCGGCCGGTGCTGCGGTCACCCATGTGGATGCTTCAAAAGGCATGGTGAACTGGGCGAAGGAGAATGCCGCTTCGTCAGGGCTTTCAGACAGGCCTATCCGCTGGCTCGTGGATGACTGCGTAAAGTTCGCAGAGCGTGAGATCCGCAGGGGTAATCATTACGACGGGATCATTATGGATCCGCCGTCTTACGGAAGGGGGCCGAAGGGTGAGATTTGGAAGATTGAGGATTCCATCCATCCGTTTATTAAGTTGTGCAAAGAGCTGCTGTCAGATAACCCGTTGTTTTTCCTGGTGAATTCTTATACGACCGGGCTTGCGCCGGCTGTTTTGACTTATATGCTTTCGGTGGAGTTAAAAGGATGGAAAGGCAGCGTGGATTCCCAGGAGATCGGTATCCCGGTCACCAAGTCGGGGCTTATACTGCCCTGCGGAGCGTCCGGGCGCTGGGCCGCAGAATAGGAAAAAGAAAAGTCAGGAAAAATTTATAGAATTTTTCTTTTCTTTTTTCGGTGAATCCTTTATAATTTAAAACGTATTACGAAACACTATGATACGAGCAATACAATGAAACGGAGGCTTTTAGTGATGAAGAAATATGTATGTGAACCATGTGGATATGTATATGACCCTGAGGTTGGGGATCCGGACGGCGGAATCGCTCCGGGAACGGCATTTGAAGATATTCCGGACGACTGGGTATGCCCCATCTGCGGAATGGGTAAGGACGTATTTGTAGAAGAATAGGCAGCAGCCTATTCTTCTTTTAATAATGGGATGACGTCGTGCAGAGTATCCAATCTTTTGCAGGTAAGAGCCAGGATTTCTTCGTCCGGCTGCACCAGATCCGGCACGGCGATTACGTTAAGCCCTGCTGCGTGCGCGGAGCGTATGCCCGCCGGGGCGTCCTCTAAAGCGAGGCAGTCACGGGGCGGTGTCTTGATCATCTCGCAGGCTTTCAGGTAGATCTCCGGGTGAGGCTTGGTATTCCCAATCATATCTCCGAAGATCCCGCCATCGAAAAAAGACCAGATGCCGGCATCCGTAAGTTCTTTTACAGCGTATTTCCGGCTGGAGGAAGAGGCGACAGCAATCTTATAGCCGTGTTCTTTCGCATATTCCAGAAGCTCTCTGGCACCTGGTTTCAGCGGAATTCCCGTATCTCCCACAATCCGGAAAAAGATATCGCCGGTCATCCGGTTAAATTCATCAAGCGGGAAATCTGCGCCGAAAGCATGGCGGAAATAATCGTTGCGGGCGTTCCGGTTCAGTCCGAGGGTATGATAGATATGCCCGCCGATATCCGGGTATCCCATCACAGCCCCGGCTTCATACCACGAGCGCTGTACGATCCGCTCGGAATCCAAGAGAAGTCCATCCATATCAAATACAAGTCCTTTGATCAAAACTCAATCCCCCGTCCCAGGGCATCCTTTAAGTAGGAGGATACATCTTCAAGCTTGCGTACAATCTCCATCTTCTCTTCCCACTCTTCGCCCGCCATCTCCTTGGCGATCAGGCATTGTTGGATATGCTTAACTTCTTTGATCAATTCTTTCGTCATGTCAATAACCCCCTTTTGCTATCTGTTAAAAACAGTATACCACGTTCCGGGGGATTGTGGAATGGATAATCTTTATATCTGCGGGATATCTTTAACCGAATCCCGGGGGATAAGCTTTACGTCTAGTATAACGCTTTCGCTGGGTTTATCCGGATCATCGATGTGTGCAAAGAGAATCCGGCAGGCTTCTTTGGCCTTCCCTTTGATATCCTGGCGGATGGTGGTCAGAGGAGAAGGAAGCGAACGGCCGACAGGAAGGTCGTCAAAGCCGATGATAGACAGACTGCCGGGGATCGATACGCCTTTTCGGCTGGCAGCGTTGTACAGTTCCATGGCAAATTCATCAGAAAAGGCGAATATCCCTGTCGGAGGTTCAGGGTCATCAAGGATAGTATCGATGATATCCTCGGCATCCATCTTTTCTAGGTCGTAGATATGTTCCGGTGTGATTGTGAGCGCCCTGCGTGCCAATGCGTCGGAAAAGCCCTGGCACCGCCTGGAGATTACACCGCCGGTCTTTGTGAATGGTCCGGCAAAAGCAAGTATCCGGTGCCCTTTCTCATAAAAATGTCCTGCGGCAAGTTCTCCGCCTTTATAATCGTCAAGTCCTATATTGATAAGCTGGCGCACATTGCTGTAGCTGTCGGTGAAGACAAGCGGGATATGGTTATTGTGCTGGATATGGCGGATTTCGTCGTCAAATACCCCTAAGAATACCGCACCTTCCGCATTCCAGGAGCGAAGGCTGAAAGTGATATTTGAAAAATCCTGCACCAGATGGATCATCACATAATATCCGCGCTGTTGTACTTCCTTGGTGATATATCCGAGAAGTGTGGAAGAATACGGGTCAGCCAGCGGATTATAGACAGAAGAGTCCCTGAGAATGACGGCGATGATCTTCGATGATTTTGCTGCCAGGCTTCTGGCGGAAGAATTGGGGATATACTCCATCTCTTCCGCCAGAGAGCGGATTTTTGCGGCGGTTTTTTCCGAGACCTTGTCCTGGTTGCCATTCATGACACGGGAGACAGTCATCATGCTGACTCCGGCGCGTTCTGCGATATCTTTTAGTGTTACCATAATTATTCTCCTGCGATAAAATGTTAGCGTTAATCTTAGAATTCCTGCCTTTTATTATAGCAAAGAAATAGAAAACCTTGTAAATTATTTTAAAAAAAACGAATATCTATGAAATCTGCACAAAACAGGCAGGGAAAAATTAGTGAAAAAATAGAATTGGAAAGAGCGAAGGAATTTGCATTGACTTCATGGAGAATCTATGATAAATTTTAATAAAGGTTAGCGCTAACAATAAATGAAAAAACATACTGTTTCGTTGGTGTGAAGGAGGAGAGAAAATGTTGAGGAAAACAATGGCAATGCTTGTGATCATTTCTGTGATAGCGCTCACATGCGCATGTGGAAAATCAGAGACAACTGCCTACAAGGGTGAAACGGATACGAATCCTGATAAAGGGCTTCCGGTGATGGGGGAGAATGTGACCTATGACCCGAACCACCTGATCAATGACGGGAAACCGGTAGAGTTAGAGTGGTGGCTGTGGGATGCTCCGGATTTATTCGGGAGTATTGCTGAAGAATTTGAAAAGATCCATCCGAATGTTACGATTCATGTGGTGAACAACCCATGGGACGGATTCTGGACGAAATTGCCCCTTGCACTTCAGAAAGGTACGGACGGGCCGACACTTTTTAATGTACATAACAGCTACCAGCATTTGCTGCTCACTTACATGGCTCCATACGATATTGATGTTAAGGATCTGGAGACGGACTTTTTTACCGCCAAATCCCATGAGATTGACGGAAAGATTTATTACGTAGATTTTGGAATTATGACCGGCGCGATGTATTACAATAAGGAAATGTGGAAGGCGGCGGGACTTACAGAAGAAGATATTCCTGCAACATGGGAAGAGTTCAGAGAGGTTGCAAAGAAGCTTACGGTAGAAGAAGACGGAAAGCTTGTGCAGGCCGGTTTCAACTACAACGGGGATTTTGAGAATCTGATGCAGGGTGTTCCTTATCAGTATGGGAATACAATCTTCGATGAGAGCGGCAAAGTGCCGTCCCTGACTCAGGAAGGTCAGCTCAAGGCGGCGCAGATGTTCCTTGACATGTATGAAAAGGATCATGTGGGTGATAAAGACTTTGGTACGGATGCAGCCCAGAGTTTTGGTCAGGGCCAATCCGCTATGGTATATAAGTGGGGACATTTCTACGGATATATGAACACGAATTACCCGCAGATCGAATACGGAACCTTTGAGGTGCCGGCTGCAACGAAAGATCCGTTTGCCTACGACCGGTATAACGGCGAGGCGACACCAGGGATCAATAAAAATGCAGCGCCGGAGCAGATAGAGGCGGCACAGGATTTTATCCGGTTCTATCTGGCGAATACGGAGAAACAAAAAGAGCTTTGTATGAATTACAGCCTGTTTCCGGCCAACAACACACTTAGAGAAGATACAGAACTTCAGGATAATCCGGCGATCCAGGCGGTCTCCGCCCATATCGATAATTATATCTGGCCGGGGCCTATGCCGGCAACTCTTGCAGATAATTTAAAAATCGCCTGCCAGGACATGATGTATAATGACACACCGATTGAAAAGGCATTAAAGACGGCAGAAGATATCGTGAAGGTGGATTTGTCCAACCAGGAGTTTGTATCATCGGAAAATCTGTATCACAGATACAGCGAGCATAAATAGGAGGAAAACGAGATGTTGAGAAAAAGAAGACCTCTGCAGAGTAAAAGTGAAGTTGTACTCAGAAGTATCGTCGTCACATTTCTTGTGGTGTATATGCTGATATTTTTAATCATTCCGGTCATCATCGCATTTGCCGGAAGCTTCCATATCTGGAATCCCCTTAACGGGACTTACAAGTGGACGGGGCTTGACAATTATATCCGGATGTTCCAGTACCCTACTTTCTGGCTGTCCATGAAAAATACAGTTGTATTTTGTGCGGTTGTTGTATTTTTCCGGGTACTTTTAGGGCTGGCTCTTGCTTATGCCATCACAAGCAGGCTAATCCGGCATAAGACATTTTTCCGGACGATCTTCTATATGCCGACGGTCACTCCGCTGGTAGCGGTGGCATATGTGTGGAAGATCATGTACAATCCCCAGTTCGGTCTTGTCAATAATCTGTTCGGCTTTGACATCAACTGGCTGTTCAGCAGTGATTTTGCATTGCCGGCAGTTATGGTGATGACGATCTGGAAAGATTTCGGCTACGCAGTCATCCTGTTTATGTCGGGGCTGATGTCGATTCCTTCGGATTATTATGAGGCGTCCAATATCGACGGTGCCAATGCATGGCAGACCTTCAAATATATAACATTGCCTCTGCTTAAGCCGACGATGGTATTTGTTGTGATCACATCGCTGATTTCTTACCTGCAGGCTTATGTGCCGGTGATGGTCATGACAAAGGGAGGACCGGGAACTTCTACCTTCTTAAGCTCCTACCTTGTATACGATCAGGCATTTGTAAAATATAACTTCGGATATGCATCTGCAATTGCATTTTTCATCTTGATCTTTACTGCTGTATTAACCGTGTTCTCGTTCAAACTTACGGGCGAGAATTCTTAAGGAAAGAAGGTGTCGATATGAAAAAACAAACATTAAGAGCAGCTTTATATATCGTACTGGCTGTTGTGGGAATCATAACGGTTCTCCCATTTGTCTGGATGATTCTGTCTTCCTTTAAGACGAACGAAGAAATCAGTGCATTGCACCAGACTTTGCTTCCCCAGAACTTTACTTTGGAAAACTATACATCCTTGCAATCAAATTTTAATTTCTTACAATATTTTGGAAACAGTGTGATGATCGCAGTGATTGTAACCGTATTAGTTGTATATATAAGCTGCCTGTGCGGGTTCGTGCTGAGCAAATACGAGTTTAAGGGTAAGAATCTGATCTTTGGTTTTGTGATGATGACCATGATGATTCCGTGGTCAGTGACGATTATCTCGCGCTATACGATGTTCATGAAATCAGGGCTTTTAGACAGCTATCTGTCACTGATCCTCCCGGTTATGGTGAGTGGGTTCGGCATCTTTATGATGAAGCAGGATATCTCATCGATGCCGGATGAGCTTTTGGAGGCGGCAAGGATTGACGGGGCCAATGAGTTTCGTATCTTTCATCAGATCGTACTTCCTATGAGCAAGAATTCCATATCCGCCATTGCGATTTTCCAGTTTTTATGGGTGTGGGAGGATTACCTGTGGCCGTACCTGATGATCGACAGTGATAAAAAGCAGCTTCTGGCAGTAGGACTTACGATGTTTAATGGAAGATATTCCACAGATTACGGCGGATTGTTCGCAGCTACAGTTATTTCTATTGTGCCGGTGATCATTGTCTACACGATATTCCAGAAACGGTTTGTGGCAGGCGTTGCAGCAGGTTCCGTAAAAGGATAATGTAAAAATATATAACAGGAAAGGAACGATAAGGCATGAAAGGAAGATATCAGATAGATACGAGAGGAAAAAGCAGGAAGGAAGCTGTGATCCAGGGAGAAAAATACAGAATTACGCTTCTGACGGACGCGTTGGTGCGTTTGGAGTACAGTGAAGACGGAACGTTTGAGGATCGTGCATCCCAAAGTGTCATTAACCGTGACTTTCCTGTGCCAAAGTTTCAGGTGTACGAGAGAGAGGATTCCCTGGAAATCTTAACCGGGCGGATACATCTTATTTACAATAAACAGGAATTTACCGATTATGGATTGTCCATTCAGGTGCGGGGAGATATCAGCGCGTATCACAGCATATGGCATTACGGAGAAGAGGTAAAGGACCTTGGAGGGACAGCGAGGACTCTTGATGAGGCAAACGGAGCGATCCCATTAGAGCAAGGGCTGATGTCCAGGTTTGGGTATACGGTTTTTGACGACAGCCGCTCCTTGCTTCTTACGGAGGATGGCTGGGTAGAACCCAGAAAGCCGGGAATCCTGGATCTGTATTTCTTCGGCTACGGACACAGTTATGAGGAATGCCTTAAAGATTTTTACCGGCTGACCGGCAATACACCGCTGATTCCAAGGTATGCCCTCGGGAACTGGTGGAGCAGATTTTATCAGTATTCTGAGCAGGAGTATAAGAACCTGATGTCCCGTTTTGAGACAGAGGAGATACCATTTTCCGTTTCGGTTATTGATATGGACTGGCATCTTGTGGATATCGATCCGAAGTATGGAAGCGGGTGGACCGGATATACATGGAACCGGGAACTTTTCCCGGAGCCGGAGAAGTTCTTGGGCTGGCTTCACGAACATGGACTTAAGGCCACACTGAATGTACATCCGGCCGGCGGAGTGCAGGCTCATGAGGAGCAGTACCGGCAGATGGCGGAAGCTCTGGGTAAAGATTGGGAGAAGGAAGAGCCGGTGAATTTTGATATCACGGACCCGGAATTTCTAGATGCTTATTTTGAATATCTCCATCACCCCCAGGAGAAAGCGGGTGTGGACTTCTGGTGGATTGACTGGCAGCAGGGGGGATTGTGTAAGATACCGGGACTTGACCCGCTGTGGATGCTGAACCATTATCACTATCTGGACAGTGCGGGGAGAGGAAGACGGCCGCTGACGTTTTCCAGATATGCAGGGATAGGGAGTCACAGATATCCGGTGGGATTTTCCGGGGACACGATCATAAGCTGGGAATCCCTTGATTTTCAGCCTTATTTTACCGCTAACGCAAGCAATGTGGGATATGGCTGGTGGAGTCATGACATCGGCGGGCATATGATGGGCTATAAGGATGACGAACTGGCGGCAAGATGGGTGCAGTTTGGCGTATTTTCTCCGATACTGCGGCTTCACAGCTCCAACAGTGCATTTACCGGGAAGGAGCCGTGGCGCTATAACCGCATTGCGGAGGCAGTGATGAAGCGCTATTTGAAACTCCGCCACGAGATGCTTCCTTATCTTTATACAATGAACTATTATGCGAACAAAGAGGGACAGCCGTTGATCCGGCCGATGTATTATCTGGAGCCGGAACAGGAGGAAGCGTACCACGTACCCAACGAATATTACTTTGGGACGGAACTTATCGCCTGTCCCATCACGAAGCCCATGGACAAAAGGGCCGGGGCGGCATCCTTTAAAGCGTGGCTTCCGGAAGGATTGTGGTTTGATTTCTTTAACGGCAGGAGGTATCGCGGAGGAAGAGAGCTTACGCTTTACCGGGAGCTTGAAGATATGCCTGTGCTTGCGAAAGCCGGAGGCATCGTGCCGATGGCAGATCTGGAGGAGTACACCAACAGTGTGGAGAATCCGAAGGCACTGACGGTGAAGATTTTCCCCGGGGCGGATAATTGTTTCCGATTGTGTGAGGATGAGGGGGATACTTGCATAGATGCACCGGAGAACTGGGCGTATACGCTCCTTGAACTGACGAATCAGGTGCAGACCGTATTCCGGATCCACGGGGCGCAGGGGAATACTGCAATTATCCCGGAAAAGAGAAGCTGGCGGCTGGAAATATACGGTATGGAAAAGGAGAGCTGTCCGAAGGTATATGCAGACAGCCAGGAAATCGAAGCACTGACGACTTATGACGCGGGCAGACATATCCTTACGGTGAAAATACCGGAAATGCCGGCGGATGCCGAGATACGGGCGGAGTTTGGAGAAGTCGTGGAAGCGGCTGAGAATGATATCGAAACCGGTATCTATCATTGCCTTGACCGCGCGGAGATTGAATATGTAGTGAAAGAGAGAATCTACGGGTATGTGAAGGAAGGAAAGACGCCGGCAGAACTTACAGGGATTCTGTTAGGAATGGAACTTCCGGAAGCAGTGCTGGGAGCACTGTGTGAGATATTGCTGGCATAAACTGACCGCGTGGCTGGCCTGGCGAAAGGACTGAGATGAAAAAAGTGCTCGGTAAAGGTACTTAGGACCTTTGCAGGGCACTTTTCTTATGCGGTAAGATACGCTGATGGCAAAGTGTTTTGCGAAAAAACAGAAAATTGGCAAAAAACCGGATATACAAAATTGTAAAACTTGTGATATCCTTTAGAACGTAAGTAGAAACTGTGGGATTTGAAAGGCAGGAGAAAAAAGATGGTCGGAAATATATCGTATATAGAAAGTAAAACGACAAACCCATATCACAACCTGGCAATGGAGGAACAGCTTTTTCTTAGCTGTGAAATGGATGAGTGTATTTTGTACCTCTGGCAGAATGAGCATACAGTGGTGGTAGGGCGTAACCAGAATATATGGAAGGAATGTCTGGTAAGCAGGATGGAGGAGGAACATGTCCATCCGGTGCGCAGGCTCTCGGGAGGCGGCGCTGTGTACCACGACTCGGGGAATCTTAATTTTACATTTCTGGTCAGAAAGGATAACTATGATGTAGACAGGCAGCTTAAGGTGATCCTCACGGCAGTCAGAAAGCTGGGGATACATGCAGAAAAGTCCGGGCGTAATGACTTGCTGATCGACGGGCACAAGTTCTCCGGCAATGCCTTTTATAAAAAAGGAGACCGCTGTTACCATCACGGGACGTTGATGGTGGATGTAGATTTAGGCGACCTTTCCAGATATCTGACCGTATCAAAGGAAAAGCTCAGGTCCAAGGGAGTGGATTCGGTAAAAGCGAGAGTGGTGAATCTGAAAGAATACGCGCCGGATCTTACGATAGAGCTTTTAAAGGAGAAGCTTTTGGAGGCTTTCGAGAAGGTCTATGGATGGAAAGCGAAGGTCAGGCAGGAAGAAGAGCTGGATGAAAAGAGTATCAGTGAAGGGATGGCAAGATTCTCCTCGTGGGACTGGATCTTCGGGCGGACCTTTGATTTTCAGTATGAGCTTGCAAAGCGGTTTGACTGGGGACAGATAACGCTGCAGTTTCAAGTGAAAAACGGGAGAATCAGGGATACCAATATTTTTTCGGATTCCATGAAACCAGAGTTTGTGGAGGGGCTTTTGGGATGCTTTAAAGGCATCCGCTATGATAGGCTGGAAATATGTGAAAAACTTAGCCGTTGCCTTACTGAGGACAGGGAAGAGGAGCAGATGTTAAGTGATATGGCCGCATGGATGAAAATAGTAGAGTTATAGAAAAAATCTATAAATAGCATCATATATAATAATTCCCTATTTGAAGAGTTCGTCCGCTGATTATATAATGAATATAATAGATAGGTTCAAAGCGGGGAATGATAAATGTTTATAGATGTACATATGCATGAGATGACATATTCAAAGGACAGCTTTTTGAGACTGGATGAAATCGTAAAAATCGCGAAGGAAAAAGGCCTTGGGGCAGTATGCGTCACGGACCATGACAGTATGGGATTCAAAGAGCTTGCGAAGGAGTATACGAGGAAAACGGGTTACCCGGTATTTGTGGGAATTGAATTTTTTTCCTTGCAGGGGGATATCATTGCCTTCGGAATAGACAATTATCCAAAGGAGCGGGTTTCGGCGCAAGAGTTTATCGATATGGTGAAGGCGCAGGGCGGTGTATGCTTTGCGGCTCACCCGTTCCGCAGCAATCGACGGGGATTAGAAGAGCATCTCCGGGAAGTAAAGGGGCTTGACGGCCTGGAGGTTTTAAACGGGAGTACATCAGAAGAAGCCTGTAAAAAAGCTGCGGAGTACGCGAAAGAGCTGGGACTTTTTACGCTTGGAGCCAGTGACTGCCATGTGCCGGAAAAGGTCGGGGTATGCGTCACATATTTCCCCGAAGAGATTAAGACATTCGAGGAGTTTCTCGCTGCTTTCCGCAGAGGAGAGATGAAACCGGCTTATTACGAAGACGGGGAATATAAGATATTACGCTAAGACCAGAGGACATCCCAGGGTGGAGGTCTTTTAGGTATAAATTTTTAAATTCCCATTTACCTTTTGTATATTCAGTGATAGAATGTCTCTATGTATGAGAATCTGAGAAGAGGAAGAGACTGCCGGTATCACGGGGGCTGGGAAATGGGTGGAAAGGTGGTAGCATTATGATTACAGTCAACGCAATGGGAGATAATTGCCCAATCCCGGTTATCAAGACCAAAAAGGCAATGCAGGCACTCACCGGTCCGGAGACCATAGAAGTGCTTGTGGACAATGAGATTGCCGTCCAGAATGTGACAAAGATGGCATCAGCTTCCGGCGGACAAGTGTCTTCCGAGAAGGTTTCCGACGGAGAATTCAAGATTACCGTTCAGATGGAGGGAGCGCCGGCATTGGCAGAGGAAGAAGAGACAAGCTGTGCGCCGGATGCAAGAGATCATACGGTAGTCGTCGTATCTTCAGACCGTATGGGCGAGGGAAATGACGAGCTTGGCAAGGTGTTGATCAAGGGCTTTATCTTTGCGGTGACGCAGCTTGATACCCTGCCGAAGACTATGCTTTTCTATAACGGGGGAGCAACGCTTACCGCAGAAGGCTCAGATTCTCTCGAGGATCTTAAGTCTCTTGAGGCACAGGGCGTGGCGATCATGACTTGTGGGACATGCCTTGATTATTACGGGCTGAAAGAAAAGCTTAAAGTAGGTACAGTGACGAATATGTATAGTATTGTAGAGACGATGGCGAAAGCCGGAAGAATCGTTAAACCATAAGTAAATTGTAATATTTTGCAGGAAAAAGAGCCATACTTCAAAAGCAGAGGCATGGCTCTTATTTTCAATAAATAACAGGAGGATTGTTGACGTATGAAATCAGATGTCAGATTAACAAGTTTAAGTAAGACCGCAGGCTGAGCGGCCAAGATTGGTCCGGAGACCCTTGCCCAGGTTCTGGGTAAGCTGCCGAAATTCCAGGATGATAATCTGCTCGTTGGAATTGAGACATCCGATGATGCGGCTATATACAAGGTTACCGATGAGATTGCCATGATTCAGACTGTCGATTTCTTCACACCGATCGTCGATGATCCTTATATGTTTGGACAGATTGCGGCTGCCAACTCCTTAAGCGATGTGTGGGCTATGGGAGGCGAACCGGCGGTGGCACTTAACATAGTCGGATTTCCGAATTGTCTGGATCCGGCGATTTTGGGCGACATCCTTGCGGGTGGCGCGGCGAAGGTGAAAGAAGCAGGTGCGGTACTGGTGGGCGGACACTCTGTACAGGACGATGAGCCGAAGTATGGATTATGTGTGTCTGGTTTTGTACACCCTGATAAGATATTTAAAAATTATGGCTGCAGGCCGGGAGATATACTCGTTCTGACAAAGCAGATCGGAAGCGGGATTGTCAATACTGCGATAAAAGCGGAGATGGCATCGCCCGCAGCGATTCGGGAGGCGCAGACGGTTATGGCGTCTCTCAATAAGCTTGGGAAACAGGTCGTTGAGAGATATGATGTATCTGCATGTACGGATATCACGGGCTTTGGGCTTTTGGGACACTGTGTAGAGATGGCCTCTGCCAGTGAGGTTACCTTTGAGCTTAAGGTAAAGGATATAGCGTATCTGGAAGATGCCGTTGATTATGCAAAGATGGGACTTGTCCCGGCAGGAGCATATAAAAACCGCGGATATTCGATGAAGCATGTAGAGACCGGAGGGATTCCAGAGCATTTCCTGGATCTGCTCTATGATCCGCAGACATCCGGCGGGCTTTTGATCAGTGTATGTCCGGACAATCTTAAAGAGATGATGGCGGACTTTGAGGCTGCGCATATGGATACAAAGGTATCGGTTATCGGAAAAGTGGCAGAAAAAAGCGATAAGCTGATCCGGCTGTTTTAAAAAGACGAAGGATCAAGGGAAAATCGTACGCAGGAGAAAGCATATCTGAGCAGATATGTAAGAAGAAGGGGAATGAGATGAACAAGAATCTTTTATACAGGAGTATTCCAAAGGTAGATGTGCTTTTGGAGGACGAGGCGATTCAGGGAATGATAGACGGTTACAGCAGGGATACGGTTATGGAGGCGATCCATGCAGAGCTTGATAAGCTGCGTAAGGTTATCGCGTCAGCTTCTGACGAAGAAGAGGTAAAACGCCAGATCGATCTTTTGGTGCCTCATATTGACCGTGCAGTCGCTGACATGCATACACCGAATATGCGGATGGTGGTGAATGGTACGGGAACAATCCTTCACACCAATCTGGGGCGTGCGCCTATAAGCGGCGAGCATATGAAACGGGTGCTGGCCCTTGTGTCAGGCTACTCGAATCTGGAGTATAATCTTGAGGCGGGAAAGCGGGGAGAGCGTTATTCCCATTTTGAAAAGCTGCTCTGTAAGCTCACGGGAGCGGAGGCGGCGATGGCGGTGAATAACAATGCGTCTTCTGTCCTGCTGATCTTAAGCTCTTTGGCAAAAGGCGGGGAGGTAGTCGTATCCCGCGGAGAGCTTATTGAGATCGGAGGAAAGTTTCGGATCCCGGATGTAATGGAACAGAGCGGGGCTGCTCTTGTAGAGGTGGGAACGACCAATAAGACCCACTATGATGATTATGAGGCGGCTATCACAGAGAATACAAAGGCACTTCTTAAAGTCCATACGAGTAATTACCGGATTGTCGGATTTACAGACTCGGTAGCCATTGATGAGCTGATTCCTTTAGCGAAGGCGCATGATCTTCCGGTAGTGGAAGATCTGGGCAGCGGGGTGCTTATCGACCTTGCAAAATACGGACTGACCCATGAGCCGACGGTACAGGAGTCCATCGCGAAAGGTGCGGATGTGGTGTGCTTCAGCGGCGACAAGCTGCTGGGAGGTCCCCAGGCAGGGATTATCATCGGTAAGAAAAAATATATTGATATGATGAAAAAGAATCAATTAACCCGTGCTCTCCGGATTGATAAATTTACAGCGGCGACATTGGAACTGGTACTTCAGGAGTATCTTTCTGAAGAAAAGGCGGTAAAAAATATTCCCGTGCTCCAGATGATCACAGAACCGATCGCGGAGGTGGAGAAGCGGGCACGGCTGCTTGCCAGAAGAATGCGGGCGGCGCATCTTCCGGCACAGATTGTCGTAAAGCCTTGTGAATCACAGATTGGCGGAGGATCCCTTCCTTTGGAGCGGATTCCTAGCATGGCGGTGATGATCCGGCCGGAGAAGATCAGTGTGGCGGAGATGGAAGAGCGTATGCGGAGTCTCCCCTTTCCGATTATTCCAAGGACAGCTAACGATACAATTATTTTAGATGCAAGGACCATAAAGCAGAGCGATATCAGGTTGGTGGCAGAGCAGTTAAAGGAATATGAGGTGCTGGAGAAGAGATGAAGAACGTAATTATAGGAACAGCAGGGCATATTGACCATGGAAAGACAACTTTGATCAAAGCCCTGACTGGAAGGAATACAGACCGCTGGGAGGAAGAGCAGAGAAGAGGGATCACGATTGATCTCGGCTTTACTTATTTTGACCTGCCGGGCGGTGACCGGGCCGGGATCATCGATGTTCCCGGACATGAGAAATTTATCAACAATATGGTCGCAGGTGTTGTGGGGATGGATCTGGTGCTCCTTGTAGTCGCTGCGGACGAAGGAATCATGCCGCAGACAAGGGAGCATGTGGATATTCTTCATTTGCTTGGGATTGAAAAAAGCATTATCGTGCTGAATAAATGTGACCTGGTGGACGAGGAATGGCTCGAGCTTGTGGAGGAAGAGATCAAGGAAGAGCTTGCAGGGACATTCCTTGAGAAGGCACCGGTTGTCAAAGTGTCTGCCGCTACGGGCGAAGGACTTCCGGCGCTTGTGGAGCTTATCGGCCGTATGACAAGTGACGAGTTGGTGCAGAAGGATATCCATACTATACCGCGCCTTCCCATCGACCGGGCATTTTCGTTGTCCGGATTTGGGACGGTGATCACCGGAACCCTTGTCTCCGGAACGATCCGCAAGGAAGATACTCTTGAGATGTATCCGATTGGGAAGGAAAGCAAGATCCGGAGTATACAAGTGCACGGGGAGGATCGGTCTGCCTGCTATGCCGGACAGCGTGTGGCTATTAATTTATCGAATATTAAGAAAAAAGAGATACAGAGAGGGTGCGTCCTTGCTTCTCCTGGAAGCATGAAGACGGCGGACCTTTTAGATGTGCGCCTCAATGTCCTTGAAAGTTCCATGCGTGTACTGACCAATCACAGCAGGCTTCATTTTTTTACCGGGACCAGCGAGATTCTCTGCCGTGCAGTCCTTCTTGACAAAGATGAGATCGGGCCGGGAGAAAGCGGGCTTGTGCAGCTTCGGTTAGAGGAGAGTATTGCCGTGCGCCGCGGAGATAAGTTTATCGTTCGCTTCTACTCTCCCATGGAGACCATTGGCGGCGGTGTTATCTTAGAGCCGAATCCGGCGATCAAGAAGAGATTCCGGGAGGATGCGATCGAGGAGCTGAAGCGGAAAGAGTCCGGTTCCAGTGCAGATGTTATCGAGCTGCATGTGAAGGGGCACAGGGAGACGATGATCACGGTGTCGGAGCTTGCGCGTCTTACGGCGCTCTCCGTAGAAGAAGTGATAGAAGATGTAGGCGAGCTTGAGGAGCAGAAGAAGGTCCTTATCTTTGCGATGCGCAAAGATACTTATGTCTGGCATGTCGAGGCGGCAGATGAGGCAGCAAAGGTGATCTGGGGGGCACTGTCTTCCTATGAAAAGAAATATCCATACCGGTCTGGTATGAAGAAAGCAGAAGTACAGGCAGCGTATTTTTCCAAGATGAAGCCGAATGTGTTTGACCGCATGATAGAGATGATGACAGAGGGCGGGCAGATGAAAAAGACAGATGAATATTTATGTACGTCTGATTATGAAATACGCAGGGATGAAACATATAACACAGTATCAGGAATACTTCTTGATACGTTTGAAAAGAGCCGCTTTGATTTTATGCGTTACTCAGAGATCAACTGTAAAGGAGTCTCGCAGGAGATACAGGATGATATATTGAATATCCTGCTTCAGGAAGAGAAGGCAGTAAAAGTTGCTGAAGATATGTATACGCTAAAGACCTATATGGAGGAAGCAAAAAAGGTGATCTTAGAAAAGCTTGCCGAAAATCCGGTGATCACCATTGCCGAAGTGCGCGATCTGTTTTCCACAAGCCGGAAGAGCGCGAAACCAATCCTGGAATATATGGACAGTATCAAGGTGACGAAAAAGACGGGCGGAGAAAGTGAAAGGGTAGCATATAGATGAATTTGAAACAATTGGAGGCTTTTGTGAAGGTAGTCGAGACCGGAAGCTTTTCAAAGGCTGCAAAAGAGTTGTATCTGACACAGCCGACGGTCAGCGCGCATATCTCTGCCCTTGAGAAAGAGCTGAAGGTCAGGCTGTTTATCCGTAATACGAAGGAAGTGACCATGTCGGATGCGGGGCAGGATCTGTACAAATATGCGAGGCAGATGTTCGAGCTGGAGTGTCAGATCGCGGAGCATTTTAATATACGGAAAAGGGATTCGGCGAATCATTGTATCACGATCGCGGCGTCTACGATTCCGGCGCAGTATCTTCTTCCGGATGTGCTGATGGTGTTTAAGAAGCGGTATCCGGACGAGCAGTTCAAACTGGTGGAGACAGACAGCAGCGAGGTGGTGTCCCAGATTGTGGACGGTATGGCAGACGTCGGGTTTACCGGGACAGTGCTGGAGAAAAAGTATTGCAGGTATATTCCGTTCTACAAGGACAAGCTGTCGGTGATCACGCCGAACACCGAGCGGTATCAGGCCTTTAAGGAAGAAGGAAAGGAAGATATCTCATGGCTTAAAGAGGAGCATGTCATCCTTCGGGAGGAAGGCTCCGGCACGCGCAAGGAAGCGCAGAAGCAGCTTAAGAAAGCCGGGATCGATATGGGAGAGTTGGATATCATCGCCAGCATAGACAACCAGGAGACGATCAAGCGTTCAGTCAGGCAGGGGATGGGTGTGTCCATATTGTCCCGCCTGGCGACGAAAGAGGAGGTACAGGACGGGCATATGCTGGAGTTTACCATCCCGGAGTCGGACGAGGGGCGGGACATTAATTTTGTCTACAATAAAAATACGCCGCTGACGGCGAATGTGGAGCGTTTTATCAAAGTGATCAGGGAAATATACGGAAGTTAGGGTTTTGTCTGGAGGTGGGGATATGATATATCTGGATAATGCGGCGACGACGATGCATAAGCCGCAGTGTGTGATCGATGCGGTTACCGGAGCCATGGGTTCTATGGGCAATGCCGGAAGGGGAGCGAACGAGGCGTCGCTTAGCGCTTCGAGGATTATTTACGATACGAGAGAGAGGCTGTGCAGGCTTTTCGGGGGGAGTAGTCCGAAGCAGGTGGCATTCACCTGTAATTCTACCGAAAGCTTGAATATTGCGATCAGAGGGCTGCTTTTGCCCGGAGATCATGTGATCACGACGATGTTAGAACATAATTCTGTGCTGCGTCCGTTATATGACATGGAAAAACAGGGGGTTGCGCTTACAATCGTAAAGAGCGATAAGAAAGGCCTGCTGGACATTTCGAAGATTGAGGACGCGGTCTGTAACAGGACGCGGATGATCGTCTGCACGAACGGGTCAAACCTGACGGGAAATTATGTGGATGTGGAGGCTGTGGGAAGGGTGGCGAAAGCTCACGGCCTGCTGTTTGTTGTCGATGCTTCCCAGACTGCCGGAGTGTTCCCGATCGACGTGGAACAGATGAACATTGACGTGCTCTGTTTCACGGGGCATAAAGGGCTTTTAGGGCCTCAGGGAACCGGCGGGCTTTATGTGCGGGAGGGAGTTTCTGTACGTCCTTTCAAATGCGGCGGAACCGGTGTGCAGACGTATAATAGATCACAGCCGAAGGAGATGCCGACCTGTCTGGAGGCGGGAACCCTTAACGGACACGGGATCGCGGGGCTTCACGCGGCGCTCGGGTACCTGGAGGAGACAGGGATCGATCATATCCGTGCCAGGGAGCAGGAATTGATGTGGAAGTTCTATGAAGGTGTGAAGGATATCCCGGGAGTTACGGTGTACGGGGATTTTTCAGTTAAGGAGAGATGCCCAATCGTCACGCTTAATATCGGCGATTATGATTCCGGCGAGGTGAGCGATGCACTCCTTACGGATTATGGAATCTCCACAAGGCCGGGCGGACACTGTGCGCCGCTTATGCACGAAGCCCTTGGGACAGTAGATCAGGGAGCGGTCAGGTTCAGCTTCTGCCATTACAATACAGATGAAGAAGTACAGACGGCAATCCGCGCCGTCAGAGAGCTTGCGCAGGAGGATGAATAGGAGATGAAGAAAAAGGAGCTTAAGCTTGTAGTCACCTTCCACACGACGGCGGATGCCATGGCGATGGAGAAAGCGTGCAAGGAGCAGGCGATTCCGGGAAGGATCATACCGGTTCCCCGGGCAATCTCTGCAGGCTGTGGCCTGTCCTGGTGTGCGGAACTTTCGGACAGAGAACAGATTGTGGCTATGATGAAGAAAACAGGGATCGAAGAAGAAGAAATCCATGAATGTATGGTGTGACAACCAGGGCATATATGAAACAGCGATAAAAGAGCAATGAAAAAGGGTACTTTATTCGGCGGGAAAGTCTGCCGGATGAAAGTACCCTTTCCGGGTCCATCAGAAATCTTCATAACTATACTCCTTTTATAAAAGTATCTAGTACGTGCGGGAGCAGCTTGTTACTGTATTCAGATAGAGAGAAACTGCCTTTGAACAGCGCCCAGTCGTATAAGAGTGCCCGTTCATACATGGCGTAGATATCCATGAGCTCTTCGGCAGTGCTCGTATTCCTGAACTCGCCTCGTTCTAAACCATCAGATATAATCTCAGTAATCCATTTGAAATAAAAACGCTTTTTGTCGGACAGGGATTTCTTGTCCTTTGTTATAAGTTGTGAGGAATAAAGATAAGCTAAAAGATGAATATCGACACATTCTTCAATCATGCAGAACAGCTCGCGGTTTAAAAGCAACAGCTTGTCATAGCTGGATAAACCGTGGTCCATCGTGTTGTAAAGCTCCTCATACTTTTCATCAAACAGGTAGGACAGGCTGTTGAGAAGAGCTTCCTTACCTTTAAAATAGTGATAAAATGTTCCTTTAGAAGTTTTAGAGGCTGCAATAATATCCTCAATTGTGGTGTGGTCGTAACCATTTTTATAAAACAGATTCCATGCGGCTTTCACGATGCGGGTCTTCGTTGGTTGTCGTTTCCTCGGCATCGAATGTACCTTTCCTTTCTGATTTTTATAAAAAGAGAAGCGGATTGTCCTTAATCCGCTTCTGCAATTCTATACTTGCTGATTTAAGGCATTGAGATTAACCTACCTGGAAACCATATTTAAGCGGATCTGTCGGGTCGATTAAATATGTAGCAACGCCTGTCAGGTAGCAGCTTCCTGTAATCATCGGGATGACAGCGTCAAAGTCTCCAACCTTGGTGGTTTCTTTAATAACACCTTTGAACAGGCTGCCGATAAAGCTTTCGTAGATAAATTCCTCACCTACGCCAATCTCTCCCCAGTGGTGAAGAGTTGCAAGTTTCGCGCTTGTTCCGGTTCCGCATGGTGAGCGGTCAGCCATATGCTCGCCGAAGATAACAACGTTTCTCATGTTAGCTTTTTCAGGATTCGGTGTCGGTCCGTAGAATTCAACCAGGTCAACGCTTGTAATGTCAAGCTCTGGGTGCTGTACCGGAATCTCTTTGTTGATGATCTCTAACATCTTCATGCCCAGATCTGCGTATGCAGGAACGGACTTCGCATTAATTTCGCCGATGTCAAGCTTTGTTGTGTCAACCAGCGCGAAGAAACTTCCGCCGAAAGAAATCGTGAATTCGATTTCCTTGCCGTCAATCGTAACTTTCTGGTTTTCTTTGTAAACAAACGCCGGAACATTGGTCAGGGTAACACTCTCAACCTTGCCGTCTTTTACGATAGCCTTTGTGCGGATCAGTCCTGCAGGAGCTTCAAGAATCACGTCGTTTTCCCCTTCTTTGGATTCTACAAGGCCTGCCTCAACTGCTACTGTAACCGCGCCGATGGTGCAGTGGCCGCACATATTCAGGTATCCGCCGGTGTCCATGAACATAACGCCGAACTGTGCCTCCGGGTTAACCGGCTTGCAAAGGAATGCGCCGAACATATCGTGGTGTCCTCTTGGCTCAAACATGAGGGCTGTACGGACATGGTCGTAATTGTCTTCCATCCATTTCTTCTTCTCGATCATCGTGTTGCCTTCCGGCTCCGGGAATCCACCGATAACGATACGGCAGAACTCACCGACGGTGTGAGAATCTACTACCTGAAGAGCGCTCTCAAACCGGTCGAAGTTTACATTAGCTTTCAACTCCATAATAATTACCTCCTTAAACATACTCATAGATAAAATCTATAGCTTCTTTTATAAAAACATGGAGAAAAGGATATTCTGCCATGCCTTTTTCCGTAAAATAAGTACTGCTGCACATCAAAAAATGACAGAAAAATAACAAATAGACTGCGTTCTAGTACGCGGTTCAATTATTTAATTCTATTATGAGGGAAAAACCTTGAAAAGTCAACGTTTTTTTGGTATTATAAAAATAAATAAAAACTGTTGAAATATGGCGTGGAATATGTTAAGGTTATTTCGCATGGACAAGGAATATGGGGGTAGATGGGTGACTGGTGTGCCTCCTGGTCTTCAAAACCAGTGTGGGGCGTTAGGAGCGTCCCGGGTGGGTTCGATTCCCACATGCCCTCGCCAAAAATAAGCGGTTTTAAGCGGTTTTAAGCTGTTAAGAAAATGACATGCGCAGCATATAGATATTATTAATAAATGAAAAGATGTTTTTGGGGAATATTAAATACGTCTGGAGATAGTTTTGGGATGTGTTTTGCGAGAGGTAATGAAACGGACGGATAGATTCGTTTTTTACTAATATAAAAAAGAAAAGGAGATGTTTGACATGGGAAATGTACAGATGTTATTACGTCAGCATGTTGGGGCACCATGTGCAGCGATCGTTAAAGCCGGCGACGAAGTAAAAAAAGGTACTTTGATCGCGACGCCTACGGGGCTTGGCGCTAACATTTTTTCCAGTGTGTACGGAAAAGTAACTGAGGTTACAGATGACCGGATCATTATCGAGCCTTCCGAGGAGCAGCCGGATGAGTTTGTGCCGATTGATGTGCCTGAGGACGCAAGCAAGCTTGATATGGTAAAAGCGGCAGGAGTTGTAGGACTTGGAGGCGCGGGATTCCCGACAGGGATCAAGCTGAACATTAATCTGGCGGAGACGCCGATGGGCGAGCTTGACCCGGAGATCAACCCGGAGCTGCCGGCTGACTTTAAGTTAGACTGTGAGAAAGGCTACATCCTGATTAATGCGGCTGAGTGTGAGCCTGGATTAGAACATAATATCAGACAGATTGAGGAGCAGTGCGATAAGGTAATCCGCGGCGTGAAGTACTGCATGGAGATTACCAACGCTGACAAGGCAATCTTTGCTATTAAGAAGAAAAACCAGAAAGCGATCAAGACACTGCAGAAAGCGTTGGAGAGCGAGCCGGCAATTTCCATGCATCTTCTTCCGGACATCTATCCGATGGGCGAGGAACGTGCGGTAGTAAGGGAATGCCTTGGCGTGAACCTCACGACGATGCAGCTTCCGTCTGCGGCAAAGTCTGTTGTTGTCAACCTTGAGACGGCAGCAAAGATTGCAGAGGCGATTGACGAGAAGAAACCATGCATCACGAAGAATTTAACTGTCCGCGGCAAACTCAACGGCGGAAACGGCGCACACGTTTTCATGGACGTTCCGGTAGGGACCAGTGTTGGGGAATTGATTGAGAGAGCCGGCGGTATCGACGGAAAGTACGGCGAGATTGTCATGGGCGGAGCATTTACCGGAAAGTCTACGGACTTTGACGCGCCGATCACGAAGACGACGGGCGGCATCCTTGTTACGGTTGAGTTCCCGGATCTTCACGGAGCGAATGTAGGACTTCTTGTCTGTGCATGCGGCGGCAATGAAGACCGTATGCGTGAGATCTGCGAGAAGATGAACGGCAAGGTCGTATCTGTGGCAAGATGCAAACAGGCGATCGAGAACAAGCCGGGCGCACCGCTTAAGTGCTTAAGGCCTGGCAACTGCCCGGGACAGGTTAAGAACAACATGCAGTTTAAGAAAGATAAGTGCGAGTACATTATCATCGGCAACTGCTCTGACTGTTCCAACACCGTTATGGCATCCGGCCCGAAGATGGGGCTTAAGGTATTCCACCAGACAGACCATGTGATGAGATCCGTTGGCCATGCCCTGTACAGGACGCTTAAGGTTTCCAAGCAGGTGAGCCAGGATATTGATTTTTAGAAAACGCACAAGATTTTAAAGGTATTACTGCTGCTTACGGCGCGGAAGAGGGTTCCCCGATTCTTTTTTCCGTGATGGCGGGGTGAGAGGTCTTCGCCTGCCGGGGCGGCTGTATATATAATAAGAAATCCAAACAAGGAGGGAAACAATATGTCTATCACAGCTGAAACAGCTAAAGCACATGCTCATGATCCTGCGGTTTTATGTTGTAGAGCCGAGGCCGGCATTACAATCGAGCCTGCGAATCTGGAAGATCCGGCAATTTTTGACGATTTGGTAGATTCAGGATTATTAAACCTTGACGGTTGCCTGACCATCGAGGAAGTATTAGGAGCAAAACTTACAAAAACCTGTGATTCTCTTGCTCCGCTTACGGCAGATGTTCTTGACGGAGTAAAGGCTCCGAGCGTAAGCGCTCCGGCAGTTGAAGAAGAGGTTGCAGAGGAGGCGCCGGTAGCGGCAGCGCCAGCAGCGGCAGTACCGGTTGCAGCAGGCGGCGTGCTCAAGATTCACATCGGAGAGGGTAAGGATATCGACCTTCAGATTCCGGTTGGAGCACTTGGCGGCGGCGCAGCAGTAGCGGAAGTTCCGGCAGCGGCGGCAGTAGCTGCAGACGCAGTAGCACCGGCAGCGACAGTCGGAGAAGAGAAAATCGTAGGAACTCTTACAAGAAAGCACTTCAATATTACAGAAGTTAAGAGAGGGCCTGAGACAAAGATCGAGGGAACTGTGCTTACTATCCGTGAGGGGATTGAAGCAGATGTTATCGCTGATCAGGAATTAGTTAAAGACTTTAAACTTGAGATCATTACTCCTGAATTATATCACACCTATTCCGAGACAGTTATGGACGTGCAGCCAATCGCTACGAAAGAGGGCGACAGTGAGCTTGGAAGCGGTGTAACAAGAGTGCTTGACGGCGTTGTTATGATGCTGACAGGTGTTGACGAGGGCGGAGTTCAGATCGGTGAGTTCGGTTCTTCCGAAGGATACCTTGACGAGAACATTATGTGGGGCCGTCCGGGATGTCCGGATAAAGGCGAGATCTTCATCAAGGGTAACATTGTTATCCAGGAGAAGACGAACATGGAGCGCCGCGGGCCTATGGCTGCTCATACAGCATTTGATATCATCACGCAGGAAATCCGTGAGGTGATGAAGAAACTTGACGAGAGCCTTGTAGTTGATACTCAGGAGCTTAAGTCTATCCGCCGTCCGGGTAAGAAGAAAGTTGTAATCGTTAAAGAAATCATGGGACAGGGAGCTATGCATGATAACTTCATCCTTCCTGTAGAGCCGGTTGGTATCCTTGGCGCAAGAGCTAACGTAGACTTAGGAAACGTTCCTGTTTGCGTATCTCCGCTTGAGGTTCTGGACGGATGTATCCATGCTTTAACATGTATCGGACCTGCATCGAAAGAGATGTCTAGGCATTACTGGAGAGAGCCGCTTGTTCTTGAGGCTCTTCATGATGAAGAAGTTGACCTTTGCGGCGTTATATTTGTTGGTTCTCCGCAGATCAATGCTGAGAAATTCTATGTATCCCGCCGTGTAGGACATACAGTGGAGATGCTGGATGCTGACGGCGCATTCGTTACGACAGAAGGATTTGGAAACAACCATATCGACTTTGCAAGCCATATCGAGCAGATTGGTATGAGAGGCGTTCCGACAGTAGGTATGTCTTACTGTGCAGTACAGGGAGCTCTCGTTGTTGGTAATAAGTACATGCAGTACATGGTTGATAACAATAAGTCTGAAGCGGGTATCGAGAATGAGATTCTTGGTAACAATACACTTTGCCCAGAGGACGCTGTCCGCGCACTTGCTATGCTGAAAGCAGCTATGGCCGGAGAAGACGTTAAGGCTGCTGAGAAGAAGTGGAATCCAAACGTTAAGTCTACAAACGTAGAGTTAATCGAGGGCGCATATGGCACAAAGATCGATCTCGTTGGAAATGAGCAGGAGCTCCCAATGAGCGAGAAGCGTAGATTAAAATACAGCTAAGCCTAAGGTGTTTCTGGATGAATAATGAACGTTTGAATTATGGCGACAGGATCATTTATATGGAGGGCGTTGTCGTAGACGTCGACGACTGCAGTATCAGCGTTGACCTGAAAGGACGCCTGGGGTTTTTCAAAGCTCCCAAGAGAATGTTTATCTGTGACACTGAACCGAAAGTGGGGCAGGAATTCGGATGGAACATGAGTTTCCCGGAGCAGCTTGGACCGGAGATAAATGAACACTACGTCAGCAACATTGAAAAAGAAAGACGCAAACAACAAGAAATGAGTAAACGTTTGGATAATAAGGAGGTCTAAAAATGAGTTTAACGGTTGTTAAAGGTTTACAATCAGAAATATTCGTTCCTATTACTCCGCCGTCTGTATGGACTCCTGTAACAAAAGAGCTTAAGGATATGTCTATTGCTCTTGCAACAGCAGCAGGCGTTCACAAGAAAGATCAGGAAAGATTTAATCTTGCCGGTGACTTCACATGGAGAAAGATAGAGAACACAACTCCGTCAGATGATCTGATGGTATCCCACGGCGGATATGATAACAGTGATGTTAACAAAGACATCAACTGCATGTTCCCGATTGACAGAATTCACGAGTTAGCTGCAGAAGGCTTTATCAGAGCTTGCGCTCCAGTACATGCCGGATTCATGGGCGGCGGCGGAAACCAGGAGAAGTTCAAAGGCGAGACTGGCCCGGCTATCGCTCAGATGTTCAAAGAAGAGGATGTTGACGCAGTTGTCCTCACCGCTGGCTGAGGTACCTGCCACCGCTCTGCAGTATTGGTGCAGAGAGCGATTGAAGAAGCTGGAATTCCTACAATTATTATTGCAGCTCTTCCGCCGGTTGTTCGTCAGACCGGTACTCCTCGTGCAGTTGCTCCGTTGGTACCTATGGGTGCTAATGCAGGTGGACCGCACAATGTTGAACAGCAGACACAGATCGTTAAGGCGACTCTTGAGCAGTTGGTAGAAATCCAGACACCTGGAAAGATTGTTCCGCTGCCATTCGAGTATGTAGCTAAGATCTAATTTTAATTATTGTTCACACGTCAGCCGGTCAGCTCAGGTTTTATGCTTGCATGAAAAACTGAGTTGGCTGGCTGATGAAGGGAGCGCCAGTTTATGAGCAAAAATAGCTGCGACGCAGCGATGAAGCACCGGAGGTGCGTTTTGCGAATGGCGCGGTGTGAACGGATTAAAGTTTCGGAGCAGATGTTTTTCATCTGCTCTTTTTTAAAACGGAGGTGAAAGTAAAATTGGCAGATGAGGTAAAAGATTTAAGAAGGCTGGTTATCAAGGCGTTCCATATGAATGAGGTGGAGTGGGGCGACCATAATGATATCACAACGGACGGCCATATGACAGTGAGCAGGGAGATGCTTGATGAGCTTGTGGCGGCAGAGGAGCATATCGAGAAGATTGATATCCAGATTATCAAGCCGGGTGACCATGACCGCTGGACGAATACCATGATGGATATCGTGCCTATTTCCACAAAGGTACTTGGAAAGCTGGGAGAGGGTATCACGCATACGATTACGGGCGTGTATGTCATCCTTACAGGTGTGGATGTGAACGGCAAGCAGTGCCATGAATTCGGCTCATCAGAAGGAAACTTAAAGGAGCAGTTATACTTGAACCGGGCAGGGACGCCGGGGGATAATGATTATATCATTTCCTTTGACGTAACCCTCGCAGCGGGTATGGGTCAGGAACGTCCGGGGCCGACGGCAGCCCACCGGGCATGTGATAAGTTCATTCAGAGCTATCGTGACAAATTAAAAAAATTCAAAGGTGAAAAATGTACGGAACGTCATGAGTATCACGACATCGTAAGGCCGGGAAAGAAGAAAGTGCTGATCATCAAGCAGGTTGCCGGGCAGGGAGCGATGTATGACACGCACTTGTTTGCGAAAGAACCTTCTGGCGTGGAAGGCGGAAAATCAATTATTGACATGGGTAATATGCCGATTATCGTATCTCCCAATGAGTACCGTGACGGCATTATCCGTTCTATGCAGTAGGAGGTGAAAGAGTATGGGAATTGGTCCTTCAACAAAGGAAACATCGCTGCATCATTTCAGGGATCCTCTTCTGGAGGTTGTGGCGGAAGACACTGACCTTGACCTGATGGGAGTTATGCTTGTAGGCTCTCCGGATGGAAATGAGGATAAGATGCTTGTCGGGACTCGGGCTGCCGTATGGGCGGAATGTATGCGCGCGGACGGAGTTATCCTCTCCTGCGACGGATGGGGAAACAGCCATGTGGATTACACGAACACGATTGAGCAGATTGGCATAAGAGGCATACCGGTTACGGGAATCACATTTAACGGTACAGTTGCACAGTTTGTAGTCGTCAATGATTATCTGGATGCGATTGTTGATATCAACAAGAGTGAGAGCGGGGAAGAGACGGATGTTGTCGGGGAAAACAATATGGACCGCATTGACTGTCTGAAAGCAAAAGCATTGCTTAAGCTTAAGATGAGGAAAAAGGAGCAGGAGAGCAGGTAAGCGTCGGAATCACGGGGAGATTTAATGATTTGATGTGGTAAAGTGTTTAATTATGACGAAAAAATCGTTAAATTTTTGTTAAAGTGCATAAAGATTGACTTTTGCGGTATAAAGTATTGACGCGGCAATTAAGAAGTGGTATATTAATAACGCTTAATCAATGGTTGTTATTGCAGTTACGCTTCCGCCGATTGTTTCCCCCAAGAACAGTCTTGCGGCAGTGAACTTCAATTAATATATACTTTCCTCTTTACAGAGGAGCATTCCCCAGCTTTGTATATACAAAACTGCAATGCAACGAGGAAAAACCTCTCAATGACATACCAAAAGGAAGGGCGCGGCATTTCGGAAATGCTGCGCTCTTTCTATTCCTGTAAATACAGTATTCTATTCATGGATAAACTTTTTCTCCCAGCCCATGCACCATTTGGTGAGGGGACCCAGGACAAGCATTCCGCCGATTGTTCCCTCGCGGACTTTAAAGGAAAGACCGAACACAAGGGAGAGGGTCAGAGAAGTGATGATAAGAAGCGCGTCACAAGTGATGTGAAGCTTTGCAAAATCAATCCCGAACTTACTGCTTGCTGTGTAGTAAGTGCTCTCTACAGGAATCTGGACAGCACCTAAGAGATTCAGTCCGCCGATAAAGACTGCCAGACCCAGATAGGACACGGCCCAGAACAGGACACGCACCAGATAGCTGTGAAGATCGAATAAAAGCACTTGATAATAGACGAAATTCACAACTACGCCGAAGATAATCGCTACTGGAATCTGTAAAAGACGGATAGGGTGAAAATCCTTTCTAAGCATTAAAATCTGGATCAATATACAGATAAAATTGCCAATGATGCTGAATGTGCCGGCTTTTAATCCGGTAATCTGCCAGACATTCAGGCTTACCGAATCCCAGCAGGCACAAAGACCGATATCCGCTTTCATGCAAAGCGTCTGGGATACAGCCATCATGACGACAAAAAATGTAACAAGGATATATTTTTTAATCAATTTTCCAGTATTCATGTGCGCAATCCTCTTATCATTTGTTAAATGGCGGAGCTACAGGACCGTATTTAATCTCGGGATGGTTATCGAACATCCACTGCTTGAAACTATCGGCGTCACCTTCGGTGAAACATGATTTGTCCAGCATGACACCTTCGTTATATTCATCTGTCGCAAGCTTGAAAAAGGTCTTGGCTTCTTCGAACCTTAAGATTTCTGACCACTCGACTTTATTATTGGCTTTCCCATTAATGTATAAAGAGATATTCTTGTCTCCCACAATTGTCTTGCATGTCCAGTTTTTCCCTTTAAAGTAATTCTCGCGGGTAAGACGGAAGGTCTTATCCGCGTGCATCCATCTGAAGAATACACCGCGGTAGACAGCAACAAAGGTCAGGAAAGCGCCGACTGTCTGCCATCTTGCAGGAGCGTTCACGCTTTTAAAATAGATCCATCCAAAAACCCCGGCAGCAAAAATCAAACACCATACATAAAAAATAGGTAACTTCCAAAATTTGGGAGTTGCCCACTTGTCATAACGTCTCCGATCCATTACATATTCATTTACAAACATAATATTTTCTCCGTTTTGAGTAATGATTTTGCGAAATCACGCAAACTGGAATATTGAAACTGTATAGATGGCCACCCGTACGGACAGCCATCTATAGGATTAAATATATGATAAATTAAGCTATTCCAGCCTTTTTATCTTTCTGCGCAGCGCTGAGCAATGTATATGATGTCCACAGAAGAACTACACAAACAAGATTGATCAGCCAGAACATCGGCAAACCTGTGATGAGCTTCCATGCGATAAATACACCGACACATCCGCCGAGTGCATTACCAATCGTATGCGGTACATCGTATCTGTGTGTCTTGATGAACTCGATAGAACAAGCCGGCATCAGACATGCACAAGATCCCATGAATACCGGGAAACAAGCCGTACCGTCAACACCGAGCAGAAGACAGGTAGCCATACATGGTGCGTACAGACCAAAGCCGATATCCATCAAAGCCCCCCATAAAATGTTAAGTCCGGCAGCTACGATCAGTTTCCAGCCATGTAAACCAGTAGCAGTACCAACAGCTCCGAAAGGACCAACGCCTGTATTCTTGCAAAGCATGATGATTGCAAGAGGAATCATAACGAAACCAAGAGCGTATCTGATCTTGTTCCGCGGCCACTTTGTTACGACCGTAGCAAAACCAAAGGAACCTACAGCGGCACATATGTACATAATCCACAGGAACATCGGATCACAGTCTACAGAAGCAGTAAAGATAAATGCCTCAAAAATAACCGGGAAAGTATCTCCTACATTCAGTGTACCAGGAATGTCGATATCGTCCATCTGGTTGAATAATTTGTACATAAATGTGGATGGCGCATAAGATCCGCAGCCGAGTGTGTCAAGGAAGTTCGCGATAATACCTACCGTAAATCCGGCTGCCCACGCTTTGCCTGTTGCCTTCCTGAGATCGTCCATACGATTCTTGGCTACGTCAACGATGAGGCCAAGGCCGGTTCCTGCCACCAGGACACCGAATAAAACTTGAAGTGCTAATAACATATTTTTTCCTCCAATCCCTAGATATAAAAATACTATAATGTCTTCGAAAACAGCACCCCGATTTGCTATCTTCGATATATATAAATATACCATAAACTAAGAGGAAAGGTCAATCATTTATTGTAGGAAAATGGATAAAATGATTATATTTTTTGCTTCTATGCAAAAAATATAGTGCATATTGAATAAAACGAACTTGTAATAAGCCCTTTCGGTTTATTCAGCAGCCCCGGACTTTGGGGCATTTTGCTGCGGACTTGCCCAATGAATTCAACACCTTTGCCATAAAAAAATATTATGCCGGAATTACAAAATGTAATGTTTGTATTGACTTTGATGGACCGCTATAGTAAAATAAATAAAAATGGACACAAAAAGTTGATTTATTTTGTCCATTTTATATATTAGAAGAATGGGGGCTTTTTTTATGGAGCAGAAGCAACAAGGATTTAGTACCATAGGCTATATTGCGGCTGCGCTTGGCATGTGTATCGGTACAGGTAACGTGTGGCGTTTTCCGCGAATTTGTGCAGCTAATGGCGGAGGGGCATTTATTTTGGCATGGACAATTGCTATGCTGATTTATGCAGTTCCGCTCCTCTCGGCAGAGATGGCTATCGGTAAGAAGACAAGGCTTGGGACAGTAGGTGCATTCCGTGATATGGGCGGAAAGAAATATACATGGATGGGATTTTTCGTTGCGGCAGTATGTTTCTTCCTTATGAGTTATTATTGCGTACTGCAGGGATATTGTATGAAGTATGCAGTCAATTCGATAACTTCTTTCCAATCGAACATGACGACGGAGACGACATCAGCTATGTGGACGGCATTTACAGACTCGCCGATGCAGGTTATCATTTTCCATGCGATTGGTTTTGCGGCAGCTTGTTTTATTGTGTATAAAGGAGTTGCAGACGGTATTGAGAAGTTTTGTAAGGTAGCTATTCCGTTATTATTCCTTATCCTTTTAGCGCTGGCAGTTTATGCAGTTATGCTGCCGGGAGCAAATCAGGGACTTCAGTACCTCTTTACGATTAAGAGCGAATACCTTTTCAGCCCGAATACATGGATTCAGGCGTTCATCCAGGCGGCATGGTCAACTGGCGCAGGCTGGGGATTCATCATTACATATGCGAATTACGTGAAGAAAGATGAAGATATCCCGACGAGCTGTATGATCATGGGTCTTGGGGATAACCTTGGCGCGATTCTTTCCGGACTTGTTGTAATCCCGGCCATCTGTGCGCTGTCTGCTACACCGGAAGCGGCAAACGAGGCGCTTGCACAGGGTAACTTCGGAATTACGTTTATCTATATTTACCAGTTGTTCTCGACGATTCCGGGAGGAAGGATTATTTCATTTATCTTCTTCATTGTACTTGCGATTGCCGCTATCACATCGTTGTTCTCGATGATAGAGGTTGGTGTAAAGGTACTTGTTGACTTGGGTATTGTCCGCAAGAAAGCAGTAGTCTATGTCTGCCTTGCAGGATTTTTAGTGGGATGTTTCTCCGCATGGTCATTGAACAATATCGACAACCAGGATTGGGTATGGGGTGTAGGACTCCTTGTCAGCGGGGCTTTGATCGCTCTTGCAGCAATCAAGTATGGTGTTGAGAAGATCAGAAATGAAGAAGTCAATGCGGAAGGCGCAGGCATGCATTTCCCGAAGGCTTACTTCAACGTATGTATGTATATCATGCCGGTTCTCGTTGCTGTTATGGTCATCTACTGGCTTATCCAGACAAAGGACTGGTTCCCGGATACATGGCTGAATCCATTTATCATACAGGACAATACAGGAACGATCATCTTACAGTTTGCGGTTGTTATCATTGCCGGCCTTGCCCTTACAAAGTTCTTTAATAAAAAGACAGGAAAAGGACCGATCACAAAAGACGAGAACTGTCAATAGAAATAGAAAGAAGGTAATGTATTATGACGATGGATGCAATTATTATGATGGTAATCACTCTCGTAGGATATGTTGGCGGATTTACTTACTTTATGATGAAAGTATTCAAAAAGGAAAAAGGGAATTCCTCCAATAAATAATTGTAAAAGCAATAAGAAATTAATCGTGTAACGGAAAAGACCGGCTGAGTTTGATTATCAGCTGGTCTTTTTAAGAGTGTTTTTGGGGAAAAGAAAGCATAGATCTTATTCAGCATTGAAAAAACGGATTGTATGCAAAAAAATACAAAAATTCGATAAAAAGGCTTGAAATCATTCCTTTCATCATATATACTGAAAAAGCTGTGACATGATAGCAATGAAGCGTGAGGTTGCTGCCGGACTTCTTGAACAACAGCGGTTTGGGAAGCGAAATGGCAGGTTTTCCGTGGAGCGAATGTCAAGTTAGGAAACTGGCGACAAGTCACTGTATCACATATAGTCCGTGTAAGGTTCTCACGACACACACGGCAGAGTGTACAGTCACCGCTTGTCGTACTGGAGTTTATAGTACGAAAAGGAGGCGACTTTTTTTATGGCAAGTCAAGTAATGAGAATCACTTTGAAAGCGTATGATCATCAGCTGGTTGATGCATCCGCGAAGAAAATCATCGAAACTGTTAAGAAGAATGGGGCGAAGGTGAGCGGCCCGGTACCTCTTCCGACGAAGAAGGAAGTAGTAACGATCTTAAGAGCTGTTCATAAGTATAAAGATTCCAGAGAGCAGTTCGAGCAGAGGACTCATAAGAGACTGATCGATATCATTACACCAACGCAGAAGACGGTCGATGCATTATCAAGATTAGAGATGCCCGCCGGCGTGTATATCGATATCAAGATGAAAAATAAGTAAGCACTTGGTGAGGTTCCTTCGAGCCTTAGTGCGAACTTAGTTCGATGAAGGAAGAGAATCGAACATCAATAACACACAGTATTCCTAAAATTTAGGATGAGCGCAAATTTGCGTTCCGCTGTAAATCACAGGAGGTAATTATAATGAAGAAAGCTATTTTGGCTACAAAGGTCGGCATGACCCAGATCTTCAGCGAAGACGGCACACTGACACCAGTAACAGTCCTTCAGGCTGGCCCTTGTGTGGTAACACAGGTAAAGACAGTTGAGAATGACGGCTATGAGGCGGTTCAGGTCGGATTCGTTGACAAGAAAGACAAGATCGTGAACAAGGACAAGAGCGGAAAGAAAGAGATCGTTCACCGTCACGGTGTAACGAAAGCTGAGCAGGGACATTTTGCGAAGGCAGGCGTTTCCGGGAAGAGATTTGTCAGAGAGTTTAAATTAGAGAACGCAAGTGAGTATCAGCTTGCACAGGAGATCAAGGTTGACATCTTCGAGGCTGGCGATAAGATTGATGCTACCGCGATTTCCAAAGGTAAAGGGTTCCAGGGTGCGATCAAGAGACACAATCAGCACAGAGGACCTATGACACATGGTTCTAAATATCACCGTCATGCTGGTTCCAATGGTGCGGCTTCCGATCCGAGCAAGGTATTCAAGGGCAAGAAGATGCCTGGGCATATGGGAAGCGAAAAGGTTACAGTTCAGAATCTCGAGGTTGTACGTGTTGATGCGGAGAACAACCTGCTTCTGGTAAAGGGTTCTGTTCCGGGACCGAAGAAATCTTTGGTAACTATTAAAGAAGCAGTAAAATCTATTTAGGATTTGACGGGAAGGAGGAAGACTTAAGATGGCAAACGTATCTGTTTATAATATCGAGGGTAAAGAAGTTGGCACGATCGATCTTAGCGATGCGGTATTTGGTGTTGAGGTTAACGAGCATCTTTTACACATGGCAGTTGTGAACCAGCTTGCAAATAACCGTCAGGGAACGCAGAAGGCTAAGACGCGTTCTGAAGTATCCGGCGGCGGAAGAAAACCGTGGAGACAGAAAGGAACAGGCCACGCAAGACAGGGTTCTACGAGAGCTCCACAGTGGACGGGCGGCGGAGTTGTATTTGCTCCGGTACCGAGAGACTATTCCTTTAAGATGAATAAGAAAGAGAAGAGGGCGGCACTGAAATCCGCACTTACTTCCAGAGTGGAAGAGAAGAAGTTCATCGTTGTTGATGAGATCGCATTTAACGAAATCAAGACAAAGAACTTCGCTGGCATGTTAAAGAATCTGGACGTTGCAAAGGCGCTTGTAGTATTGGAGGACGGCAACGTGAATGCGGAACTGTCTGCAAGAAATATTGCTAATATCAAGACGGCTAAGGCTGGTACGATCAATGTATTTGATGTGCTGAAGTACAACACCGTGATCGCTACAAAGGCTGCAGTCCAGAATATCGAGGAGGTGTACGCATAATGGCTGATATTAAATATTATGATGTAATCCTTAAACCGGTTGTCACTGAAAAGAGCATGGAGCTTATGGGCGAGAAGAAATATACATTCTTAGTTCACCCGCAGGCTACAAAGTCTCAGGTAAAAGAAGCTGTCGAGAAGATGTTCGAGGGAACAAAGGTTGCAGGCGTTAACACGATGAACTGCGAAGGAAAGAAGAGAAGAGTCCGCGGAACGATGCAGTTTGGAAAGACAGCAAAGACAAAAAAAGCGATTGTCCAGTTGACAGAAGACAGCGCGGATATTGAGATTTTTGAGGGCTTATAAGACTTGTTGAAACCGAGCCGAAGGCGAAAGTTGAAACTTGGTCTGGGCCCGTTCAGAGAGTTCGGCGAGGGGTTATAAGACATACTGAGGGCGAGCCGAAAGGCGAAGGACGAAGTTTGGTCGGACCCCGTTCGGAGAGCTTAGCGAACCGAATAGTAAAGCATGAATGCGCGTAGTTAAAAACAGCGCTAAGTGCTCAATATATACGGTGCAATTCCGTGAGAAGAATAATTAGAGTTAGCGAAAGGAGAAGTAATCATGGGAATTAAAACCTATAACCCATATACGCCTTCCAGAAGACAGATGACTGGTTCTGACTTTGCAGAGATTACAAAGAAAACACCGGAGAAGTCACTGTTAGCTTCAAAGAGCAGACAGGCAGGACGTAACAATCAGGGAAAGATCACAGTTAGACACCGCGGAGGCGGAGCTAAGAAAAAATACAGAATCATTGATTTCAAGAGAAATAAAGACGGCGTAGCTGCTAAAGTGATCGGTATCGAGTATGATCCGAACAGAACAGCTAATATCGCCCTTATCTGCTATGAAGACGGTGCGAAAGCATACATCCTTGCTCCGGAAGGACTTAAGGTTGGGATGAAGATCATGAACGGACCGGAAGCAGAGGTAAGAATCGGTAACTGTCTTCCTCTTTCAGAGATTCCGGTAGGTACACAGATTCATAACATCGAGCTGTATCCGGGCAGAGGCGGACAGTTGGTTCGTTCCGCAGGAAACAGTGCGCAGTTGATGGCTAAAGAAGGAAAATATGCAACACTTAGACTTCCGTCAGGAGAGATGAGAATGGTTCCGATCATCTGCAGAGCTTCTGTAGGAGTTGTAGGAAACGGCGACCACAGCCTGATCAATATCGGTAAGGCAGGACGTAAGCGCCATATGGGATTCAGACCGACAGTCCGTGGTTCTGTGATGAACCCGAATGACCATCCGCATGGTGGTGGTGAAGGTAAGACCGGAATCGGACGCCCGGGTCCGTGTACACCGTGGGGCAAACCGGCACTTGGTCTTAAGACGAGAAAGAAAAACAAAGCTTCTAACAAACTGATCGTAAGAAGAAGAGACGGTAGAGCAATCAAATAATTTTCATAAGGAGGTTAGAACCTATGGCACGTTCAATTAAAAAAGGACCATTTGCAGACGCAAGCCTGCTTAAGAAGGTTGATGCGATGAACGAATCGGGCAGCAAGTCTGTGATCAAGACATGGTCCCGCCGTTCTACGATCTTCCCGAGCATGATTGGGCATACAATTGCCGTTCATGACGGAAGAAAGCATGTTCCGGTATATGTTACAGAAGATATGGTTGGACACAAGCTCGGTGAGTTCGTTGCAACCAGAACATACAGAGGGCATGGAAAAGACGAGAAGAAATCAAAAGTAAGATAATTAATGGTGAAAGGAGGGTTCATCCATGGCAAAAGGACATAGATCCCAAATTAAAAGAGAAAGAAATGCTAATAAAGATACAAGACCTTCTGCTAAGCTGTCTTATGCAAGAGTTTCTGTTCAGAAAGCATGTTTCGTATTAGATGCCATCAGAGGCAAGGACGTGAATGCGGCACTTGGTATTTTAACCTACAGTCCGAGATACGCATCAAGCTTGATCAAGAAGTTACTGGAGTCTGCAATTGCTAACGCTGAGAACAATAATGGTATGAATGCTGAAAACCTTTATATAGCTGAGGCATATGCAAACAAAGGACCAACAATGAAGAGAATCAGACCGAGGGCACAGGGCAGGGCTTATAGAATAGAGAAGAGAATGAGCCATATCACACTTGTGCTTGATGAAAGATAAGGAGGGCAGACATGGGACAGAAAGTTAATCCTCATGGTTTAAGAGTCGGCATAATCAAAGACTGGGATTCCAAGTGGTACGCAGAGAAAGATTTTGCTGACAATTTAGTGGAAGACCATGAAATCAGAACGTATCTTAAGAAAAGATTATACAGCGCCGGTATTTCCAGAATCGAGATTGAGAGAGCATCTGACCGCGCGAAGATCATTATCTATACAGCAAAACCTGGTGTCGTAATCGGCAAGGGCGGAGCTGAGATTGAAAAGGTAAAAGGTGAGCTTGCAAAGTTCACGGATAAGAAGTTAATCGTTGATATCAAGGAAATCAAAAGACCGGATAAAGATGCTCAGTTAGTGGCAGAGAACATCGCTCTGCAGCTTGAGAACCGTATCTCCTTCAGAAGGGCTATGAAGTCCTGCATGTCCAGAACGATGAAGGCAGGAGCACTTGGAGTTAAGACTTCTGTATCAGGACGTCTTGGCGGAGCAGATATGGCTCGTACAGAGTTCTACAGCGAGGGTACAATCCCGCTTCAGACACTTAGAGCAGACATTGACTACGGATTCGCTGAGGCCAATACAACTTACGGAAAAGTTGGCGTTAAGGTATGGGTTTACAAGGGCGAAATTCTTCCGGAAAAAGCAGCTAAGGAAGGGAGAGATTAATCATGTTAATGCCAAAGAGAGTAAAACGTCGTAAACAGTTCCGCGGTTCCATGAAGGGAAAAGCACTTCGCGGAAATCAGATTACAAACGGTGAATATGGTATCATTGCAATGGAGCCATGCTGGATCCGCTCCAACCAGATTGAGGCTGCCCGTATCGCTATGACACGTTATATCAAGCGTGGCGGTAAAGTTTGGATCAAGATATTCCCGGATAAACCTGTAACTACAAAACCAGCAGAGACACGTATGGGTTCCGGTAAAGGAACTTTGGAATACTGGGTAGCAGTTGTTAAGCCGGGCCGCGTTATGTTCGAGATTGCCGGCGTACCGGAGGAAGTAGCAAGGGAAGCGCTTCGTCTTGCAACACACAAGCTGCCGTGTAAATGTAAAGTAGTTTCTCGCGCAGACTTAGAAGGCGGTGATAACAGTGAAAATTAATGCATTTGTAGAAGATTTAAAAACAAAATCAGCTGCAGAGCTGAACGAAGAATTAGTAGCTGCTAAAAAGGAACTTTTTAATTTAAGATTCCAGAACGCAACAAACCAGTTAGATAATACAAGCAGAATTAAAGAAGTAAGAAGAAACATTGCCAGAATCCAGACGGTGCTTACACAGGCACAAAAAGGTTAGGCACAAAAAAGTTGGCGACGCATTGAACACTTGGTGAGGTATTTTCGAGCCTGGTGTGAAAGCGGATACTCCGAACGGAGTATCGTGTCGAGCTTAGCTTTTTGGCCGTTCTTTGAACAAAGCGAAAAGAACTACCATGGATTAGCGACGCAAAGAGAACATCTTCTTATTTGATATAAAATTCCCGAAAGGAGACAGACTGTGGAAAGAAATCTTAGAAAAACCCGTGTTGGTAAGGTTATCAGCGATAAAATGGATAAGACCATAGTAGTTGCAGTCGAGGATCATGTAAAACATCCGCTTTACAAGAAGATTGTAAAGAGAACTTATAAGCTGAAAGCACATGACGAAGCAAATGAGTGCAACATTGGCGACAAAGTAAAAGTTATGGAGACAAGACCGTTATCTAAGGATAAGAGATGGAGACTTGTCGAGATTATGGAAAAAGCAAAATAGTATAAGGAGGGAAACCTGCATGATACAGCAAGAAAGCAGACTGAGAGTGGCAGACAACACAGGTGCAAAAGAGTTGTTATGTATCCGTGTACTTGGCGGTTCTACAAGAAGGTATGCAAGTATCGGTGACATTATCATTGCGACTGTTAAAGATGCAACACCAGGCGGCGTTGTTAAAAAAGGTGATGTAGTAAAGGCAGTAGTTGTCCGTACGGTAAACAGCACCCGCCGCAAAGACGGTTCTTATATCCGTTTTGATGAAAATGCTGCCGTAATAATAAAAGAAGATAAGACACCAAGAGGAACCCGTATTTTTGGACCAGTAGCGAGAGAACTTCGTGATAAACAGTTCATGAGAATCGTATCTCTGGCTCCGGAAGTTCTTTAAGGAGGTGCGAGAGGATGTCAATGTTGAAGATTAAAAAGGGCGATACCGTGAAGGTGATTGCCGGAAAAGATAAAGACAAAGAAGGCAAAGTCATCGCTGTAAACCAGAAGGATGGAAAAGTTATCGTAGAGGGCGTGAATATGATCACGAAGCATGCAAAGCCGAATGCAGCCAATCCGAACGGCGGAATCATCCATCAGGAAGCACCAGTCGATGTTTCAAACGTAATGTATATCCACAAAGGGAAAGTTACGAGAGTGGGCATCAAGGTAGATGGAGATAAGAAGGTACGTTACGCAAAATCAACAGGCGATGTTATCGATTAATTTGAGGAAGGAGGTTCAAGGCTTTGAGTAGACTGAAAGAACAGTACCAGAACGAAATCGTTGACGCTTTGACGAAGAAGTTTGGTTATAAGAATATTATGGAAGTGCCGAAGCTCGACAAGGTTGTGATCAACATGGGTGTCGGTGAGGCAAAAGACAATGCAAAGATCTTAGATTCAGCAGTTGCTGATCTGGAGAAGATTACAGGACAGAAAGCAGTTATATGTAAAGCTAAGAAGTCAGTTGCCAACTTCAAGTTAAGAGAAGGTATGGCAATCGGTTGCAAGGTTACATTGAGAGGCGAGAGGATGTATGAGTTCGTTGACCGTCTGATCAACTTAGCACTGCCTCGTGTACGTGACTTCAGAGGTGTTAACCCGAATGCATTTGACGGAAGAGGGAACTACGCTCTTGGTATCAAGGAGCAGCTTATCTTCCCGGAGATTGAGTATGACAAGGTTGACAAAGTAAGAGGTATGGATGTTATCTTTGTTACAACTGCAAAAACTGACGAAGAGGCAAGAGAACTGCTTACACAGTTCAATATGCCGTTTACAAAGTAGGAGGTAAATTATGGCTAAGACAGCAATGAAGATCAAACAGCAGCGTCCGAAAAAATTCTCCACAAGAGAATATAGCCGCTGCAGAATTTGTGGACGTCCGCATGCATATTTGAGAAAATATGGCATTTGCCGTGTTTGCTTCCGCGAACTGGCATACAAAGGACAGATTCCAGGTGTAAAGAAAGCAAGTTGGTAGGCACTGAACACTGGCATTGAACACTTAGTGAAAGCGAACCGTAAAGTGAAGCTTGAGCTTAGTGAGAAAGCCCATCCCGGAATGAAATGACGGGATGTTGCGATGCCTAGTGAGAAGGCCGTTCTTGGAGCTTAGCGAGGTCCTTTCGAGCTTAGCGAGAAGAACCTTCCTGCATGCCGAAATCTTGCTTAAACAACAAGAAACTTTTTAAGGGTCATTTCCGGCATCCGGGAGTTTAACCTCCACAGCAACAAGAACAAAATTGGAAGAAAGAGAGGAATAACATTCATGACTATGAGCGATCCAATTGCAGATATGCTTACAAGAATCCGTAATGCAAACACTGCAAAACATGATACAGTAGATGTACCGTCATCCAAGATGAAACTTGCTATCGCAAACATTTTACTGGATGAAGGATATATTGAGAAATATGACATGGTTGAAGACGGAGTATTCAAGACAATCCGCATCACATTAAAATACGGTGCAGATAAGAACGAAAAGGTCATCACAGGACTTAAGAGAATCTCCAAGCCAGGTCTCCGTGTATATGCAAGCAGCGACAAAGTGCCGAAAGTATTCGGAGGACTGGGAACAGCGATCATTTCAACAAATGAAGGCGTGATCACCGATAAGCAGGCAAGAAAGCTTGGTATCGGCGGTGAGGTGCTTTGTTTTATTTGGTAAACCGAAAGCAACTTAGTGAATCCAAGCGCATGCACGCCGGATGAACTTAGTGCGAGGTTGTTCTTTGAGCTTAGTGAAAAGAACTTCCTTAAATCGAACACTTGGCAAAGGATGCACCGTTATCACTAAACTCGAAAAAACCTCGTTAAGTGTTCACAGCAACTGAAAACAGAACAAACACAGATTTGTTCCGAAAATCTAAGTTAAGGAGGAAAAGGCAATGTCACGTATAGGCAGACTGCCAGTAAAGATTCCAGCAGGCGTTACTGTTGAAATCGCAGAGAATAATAAAGTGACTGTAACAGGTCCAAAGGGGACTCTTTCCAGAGAACTTCCTACAGAAATGGAGATTAAAAAAGAAGGCGAAGAGATCATTGTAACAAGACCAAATGACTTGAAGAAGATGAAATCACTTCACGGCCTTACCAGAACACTGATCAACAACATGGTTGTAGGTGTTACAGACGGATATCAGAAGGTTCTTGAGGTTAACGGTGTCGGCTACAGAGCAGCAAAATCCGGCAACAAGTTGACGTTGAGTTTAGGATATTCTCATCCGGTAGAGATGATCGACCCGGAAGGTGTTGAGACTGTTCTGGAAGGACAGAACAAGATCATCGTTAAAGGTATCAATAAAGAAAAAGTCGGACAGTATGCGGCTGAGATCAGAGATAAGAGAAGACCGGAGCCATATAAGGGCAAGGGTATCAAGTATGCTGATGAAGTAATCAGACGTAAAGTCGGCAAGACAGGTAAGAAATAAGAAAGGAGAGTGTGAAAATGGTCAGCAAAAAATCAAGAAGTGTTGTTCGTGCAAATAAGCACAGAAAATTACGTAACCGTTTGAGCGGTACGGCGCAGTGCCCGCGTCTGGCAGTGTTCAGAAGCAATAATCACATGTATGCACAGATTATCGATGACACAGCTCATCATACACTGGTTTCCGCTTCCACTCTTCAGAAAAGTGTGAAAGCAAACCTGGAAAAAACCAATAATGTTGAAGCGGCGGCATATTTGGGCAAGGTAATTGCTGAGAAGGCAATTGAAAAGGGTATTAAGGATGTTGTCTTTGACAGAGGCGGCTTCATATATCACGGTAAGATTCAGGCATTAGCAGATGCAGCTAGAGAAGCTGGATTGAATTTCTAGAAGGAGGAGCACACATGAAACAGGAACGTATTGATGCTAGTTCATTGGAATTAACAGAAAAAGTGGTATCAATCAAGCGTGTAACCAAGGTTGTTAAGGGTGGCCGTAATATGAGATTCACAGCTTTAGTTGTTGTCGGTGATGGAAATGGCCATGTTGGTGCAGGCTTGGGAAAAGCTACTGAGATTCCGGAAGCGATCCGCAAAGGAAAAGAGGACGCGACAAAACACCTCATCACAGTAGCGTTAGATGATAATGAGAGTATTACACATGACTTTACCGGTAAGTTCGGAGGGGCATCTGTATTGCTTAAGAAGGCACCGGAAGGTACAGGAGTTATCGCCGGAGGTCCGGCGCGTGCCGTTATTGAGATGGCAGGAATCAAGAACATCCGTACAAAATCTCTTGGCTCAAATAATAAGCAGAACGTTGTACTTGCTACCATTGACGGATTAAGTCAGGTCAAGACACCGGAAGAGGTGGCAAAACTTCGCGGCAAATCGGTAGAAGAAATCTTAGGCTAAGGAGGTAGATTAAGATGGCAAATTTAAAAGTTACATTGGTAAAATCTACAATTGGAGCTGTACCGAAGCATAAGAAAACTGTAGAAGCATTAGGGCTTCGCAAAGTGAACAAGACAGTTGAACTGCCGGATAACGCAGCAACAAGAGGTATGGTTAAACAGGTTGAACATCTTGTAAAGGTGGAAGAAGCATAGAAAATATTCAGATAAGGAGGTGTCACAATGGATTTATCGAACTTAAGACCTGCTGACGGAGCAAAGCACAATGATAATTTCAGAAGAGGACGCGGACATGGTTCTGGGAATGGCAAGACAGCCGGTAAAGGACATAAAGGCCAGAAAGCCCGTTCCGGAGGCACAAGACCAGGTTTTGAAGGCGGTCAGATGCCATTATATAGAAGAATACCGAAGAGAGGATTCACGAACAGGAATACCAAAGAGATTGTTGGTATTAATGTAAGTGTTCTCGAAGTATTTGATAATGACGCAGTAGTTTCTGTAGAGACATTGTTAGAGCAGGGGATCATTAAGAACGCAAGAGACGGCGTTAAGATTCTCGGCAACGGTGAACTCACAAAGAAGCTGACTGTGAAGGCGAATGCGTTCAGCGCAGGTGCGATAGCTAAAATCGAGGCTGTAGGTGGAAAAGCAGAGGTGATCTAATGTTAGAAACTTTCCGAAGGGCATGGGGCATTAAAGATATTCGCAGAAAAATCGGATATACGTTTTTGATGTTGATCGTAATACGGATTGGCTCAGGACTTCCGACACCGGGTGTAGATCCGACATATATTCAGAACTTCTTTGCACAGAACACGGGGGAAGCGTTTAACTTGTTTAACGCTTTCACCGGTGGTTCCTTTGAGAGAATGTCGATATTTGCACTCAGCATTACTCCGTATATTACATCTTCGATTATCATGCAGCTTCTTACGATTGCCATTCCGGCGCTCGAGGAGATGCAGAAGGACGGAGAGGACGGCAGGAAGAAGATTGTAGCGATGACCCGTTATCTGACGGTAGCGCTCGCTCTTCTTGAGTCCACGGCGATGGCAGTAGGATTCGGACGCCAGGGTCTTCTTGTGGATTACAATTTTGTCAATGCTGCAAGTGTTGTACTTACACTGACTGCAGGCTCTGCATTCCTGATGTGGATCGGTGAACGGATTACGGAAAAAGGTATTGGAAATGGTATCTCTATGGTACTGGTGATCAACATTATTTCCCGTATCCCGAACGATATGGCAACGCTGTTTGAGCAGTTCGTCAAGGACAAGAGCATAGCCAAAGGCGGACTGGCAGTCATCATTATCGTTGCGATCATCGTAGCGCTAGTGGTGTTTGTCATCATCCTCCAGGACGGCGAGAGAAGAATCGCTGTCCAGTATTCACAGAAGACGGTGGGCAGAAGGAGCTTCGGCGGACAGTCGACGCACATTCCGCTCAGAGTCAATACGGCAGGAGTTATACCGATTATCTTTTCTTCCTCATTGATGCAGTTCCCGATCGTCATTGCTTCTTTCCTCGGGAAAGACAATGGTAAGGGGATTGGCGGCGAGATACTCAGAGGAATGAATCAGGGCAACTGGTGTAATCCGGAGCAGCTCCAGTATTCATGGGGATTGATCGTATATATTCTGCTTACGGTATTTTTTGCATATTTTTATACGTCCATTACGTTTAACCCGCTAGAGATCGCCAACAACATGAAAAAGAGCGGCGGTTTTATACCGGGAATCCGTCCAGGGAAACCGACGGTTGAATATTTGACAAAGATATTGAATTATATTATCTTTATCGGAGCTTGTGGGCTTGTGATCGTACAGGTAATTCCGATTCTCTTCAATGGCTGGCTTGGAGCGCAGGTTTCGTTCGGCGGAACTTCGCTGATCATTATCGTCAGTGTTGTACTTGAGACGATCAAGCAGGTTGAATCTCAGATGCTTGTACGCAATTACAAGGGATTTTTAAATAACTAGAAGACATTTTCAACTCGCGGAATTTTTTAATTTCGCGGGTTAAAATGCTATAAGGAGGAATGAATTTATGAAAGTAATTATGTTAGGCGCACCGGGCGCAGGAAAAGGGACTCAGGCTAAGAAAATTGCAGCTAAATATGATATTCCTCATATTTCAACAGGCGATATCTTTCGGGCAAATATAAAAAACGGAACGGAACTGGGGAAAAAGGCCAAGACGTATATGGATCAGGGTCTTCTTGTGCCGGACGAGCTGGTCGTAGATCTGGTCGTGGACCGCGTGAACCAGGAAGACTGCGCGAAGGGCTATGTGCTCGACGGTTTTCCGAGGACAATCCCGCAGGCGGAGGCTCTTGATAAAGCACTGGAAAAGCTGGGACAGAAGATGGATTATGCTATCGATGTTGACGTTCCGGATGAAGCAATCGTAAGCCGCATGGGCGGAAGGAGAGCATGTGTAGGCTGCGGCGCTACATACCATCTGGTTTACGCACCGACGAAGGAAGAGGGTATCTGCGATGTATGCGGCAAGGAGCTGATCTTGCGCGACGATGATAAGCCGGAGACGGTTAAGAAGCGTTTGAACGTTTATCATGAGCAGACTCAGCCGCTGATCGACTATTATACAAAAGCGGGTATCTTAAAGTCTGTTGATGGTACGGTTGACCTGAATGATGTATTTAAAGCAATCGTTGATATTTTAGGAGAGTAGAAGATATGCCGATAGAAATTAAGTCGGCCAGGGAGATCGAGTTGATGACCGAGGCCGGAAGGATTTTGGAGATTGTGCATAATGAGCTGGGAAAAGCTCTGCATCCGGGCATGAGTACGATGGATATTGACCGGCTGGGGGAGGAGATCATCAGGAGTTACGGCTGTATCCCTTCCTTTTTAAACTATAACGGATACCCGGCGTCCATCTGCGTATCGGTCAATGAAGAGGTAGTCCACGGTATCCCAAGTACGAAGCGGATCCTTAAGGACGGGGACATCGTAAGCCTTGACGCAGGCGTGATCTACAAGGGCTATCATTCCGATGCGGCAAGAACCCACGGTATCGGGGAGATCAGTAAAGAAGCCAGGAAGCTTATCCGAGTGACAAGAGAATCTTTCTTTGAAGGTATAAAATACGCCAGAGAAGGCAATCATTTATTTGATATTTCAAGGGCTATCGGGACATACGCGGAAAGCTTCGGCTATGGGGTTGTCCGGGATCTGTGCGGTCATGGGATCGGCACGAAGCTCCACGAGTCACCCCAGATCCCTAACTATGTGCTCAAGCGCAAGGGCGTTATGCTCAAGGCAGGCATGACGCTGGCGATCGAGCCTATGATCAATATGGGTACATGGGAGGTTAAGTGGCTTGACGATGACTGGACGGTAGTAAGCCGGGACAGATCACTTTCGGCGCATTACGAGAACACGGTACTCATCACAGACGGTGAGCCGGTGCTTTTAACATTAACGGAAAGCGAGGGGCAGGCATAGGATATGGATGCGAATTATACGGGGATGCTTGCCCGTTCAGCCGCGGGCCATGACAAAGGGAAAATCTATGTGATAATTGCCGCGGACAGTGCATATGTATATTTAGTGGACGGAAAAGTGCGGACACTTGAAAAACCAAAGAAAAAAAAGCAAAAACATATTCAGATCATTAAAGACAGGTATGAGCTCCGCGGCATGGACGATGCGGGGATCAGACGGATATTGAGAGACTGGAAAAAGGAAGAGGTAAAACAGGAGGATTAATCTATGTCAAAGGCTGACGTAATCGAGATTGAAGGAACAGTAGTAGAAAAGCTGCCGAACGCCATGTTTCAGGTAGAGTTGGAGAATGGCCATCAGGTGCTTGCACACATCAGCGGAAAACTTCGGATGAACTTTATCAAGATCCTTCCGGGGGATAAAGTAACGCTGGAGTTATCTCCTTATGATCTTTCCAAAGGAAGAATTATCTGGAGAGACAAATAAAAGAGAAAAATCTGTTGACTTTGTTGCATAGGGGTGCTATACTATATAAGCGCGTTTTCGGGCATTTTTATGCGCATATACTGCTTTTTGCCTGTATTTACAAGGGAAATGCGCTGGTAAACCGTTGGCAGAGCAATGGATGAAAGGAGGATTTGACGTGAAGGTTAGATCATCAGTAAAACCAATTTGCGAAAAGTGCAAAGTGATTAAAAGAAAAGGAAGCGTTCGCATTATCTGCGAAAACCCAAAGCATAAGCAGCGTCAGGGTTAGGCATTGAACACTTAGTGAAAATGAGCCGTAAGGCGAAGTTTGAGCTTAGTGAGAAAGCCGTTCGATGACCAGAGGGAATCGAACTACCTTGACATGTTTATGATTAACTTAGGCGGCTGATAGTCAGACACGCCAGGCGGCGTGTAGGCTATTTCAAATATACAAGGACGCACCTGTAGCCGGTGGAATCCTCGTATATTGCTTCTAATGCCGGCCCGTCATTACCGACATATCACATATGCGGTGGCCGGAAAGGGTACGGGTATACCGAACCGTATCTGGACGAAATCAGTAGTCCCTATTAAAGACAGTATGAAAAACAAAGAAAACGGAGGAAAATTACATGGCTCGTATAGCAGGTGTAGACTTACCAAGAGACAAACGTGTTGAAATCGGATTGACTTATATCTACGGAATCGGCAGAACAAGTTCAAACCGCATTTTAGCAGAAGCAGGAGTAGATCCTGACATTCGCTGCAGGGATCTTACCGACGATGATGTAAAGAAGATCAGTACAGTTATCGACGAGACACAGATGGTAGAAGGTGATCTCCGCAGAGAAATTGCGCTGAACATCAAGAGATTACAGGAGATCGGATGCTACAGAGGTATCCGTCACAGAAAAGGACTTCCGGTTCGCGGACAGAAGACAAAGACCAACGCGAGAACCAGAAAAGGTCCGAAGAGAACTGTGGCTAATAAGAAGAAATAACTTAGCGAAGGCAAGCGGAAAGCGCAGCCTGAGGTTAGGTATTTCTTCGTTCTTCGAGCCAAAGCGAGAAGAACTTCAACATGAAAACAACAATTATAGGAAAGTGTAGGTTAGTTTTATTATGGCAAAGAAAGTTACAAAGAAAGTGACAA
>CANAPP010000012.1 GCA_947363565.1 uncultured Lachnospiraceae bacterium
ATATTCGTCGCTTGAGTACCATACATTTTAACATCATTCTCAAACTATTCTTTTTCATTCTTCTTATCTCGGAAGTTTGAGTACCATACATTTTTACATCATTCTCAAACCTCAAATTCAAAAATGACATGCCATCATCCGCATAAAATTCTGGCATTCAAGCTTTTCAGGAATATATTCATTTATCCAATGGACAGGACATATTCCTATATTCTAATCATCAAAAAACAGTCTGCAAGTATCTCACATCAAAATATCTCGCATCTGTCTTTATCTATTATATATTGATATACCCCATCTTTCAACTCCCTTTGCATATTCTCTATCAATAACAACGCAATTTCATTATAGGCCGCATTCTGTATTATATCTTCTAATTGTTCTTTAGAGACATAACCTCCAATATTTACTAAAACGATCACCTTTTTGCGCATCAATTCTCCCATTACCTTAATATATTGATTTAGCCTCCCTACAAAATCATCTGCGCAGTCACTGAATTTTATACCTGTTGCTTTAAAAACTGCTAATATATCCAGTTCCGCACCCGTTTCCAAAATATATGGACTAAAATATTCTAGTTCCAGGCAATATGTCAACAGATTATTTTTTATTGTCCGCGTTTTCACATACAGTTCCTCCCCTGCCACCAGTTCAGATAATTCACAGTACAATTTATTCAATATTTTTCTGTCATTTACATTCACCGAAAAGGGATTGAATATTACTTCCACACACTTTGATATATCTTTTTCCTTTTCTCCCTCTGACAGCACAAACCTCCCTTCCATTCCTTCTGACTGACAAAATAGTTCCTGAGTATATGCCGAAAAATCTGCCGGAGATTCTATCACCCACTCACACATTTTTTCGCTGCTAAATATAATCTGTCCATCCAGCTCTGGATGGACCAGTTTCACAATATCACCAACCTTTCATCGCTGTCTAATACCTCACTTTTCACTTCACCAATTATTAAATCCATCTTCGCATACTGTTTTTCTGTTACAGTCAGCAATTGCACTAACCCTTCTGCCGGACTATTTTTATGTACACTGTCAACAATTCCTTTGACCACTGTTCCGTTTAATGCCAATTTACAGTAAACGGATTCCTGCAGCATAAGAAATCCGCTTTTCAAAAGGAATTTTCTGAACTTTGTGTATGCTCTCCTTTGTTCCCCGGTAAGTACCGGAAGATCAAAAAACACTAATACTCTCATAAATCTATAACTCAAAACTATAAAAACGAATCAGCGAACTATCATTTTCATTCAATGCATCGAATACACTTTTACAATATATTTTAATTGCATTATTCACATACTGAACCTTGCCATCTATTCTAACCTCACGATTGAGCAGATCAACAATCTCCATCTTCTCCTGATGAGAAAACTCTTTTAAATCCATATCAACAACTTTTTGATCCACCAGGATTCTGAATGGTTCCATCAGATCAGAAGCAAGGTTAAACTGATTAAACATATTGTCATGGAACAGGCCAAACTGTGTAATATAACCATTCGCCGTAATTTCTCTGGTAAACGCTGATAAGATAATCGCGTACCCGTAATTAAGCGCAGCGTTTTCCAGAATATCCGCCGTCCTGGTAAAATTCATCCCAAATAATGCATTAAAATACACCTTTGCGGCATGTCCCTCCCGATTTGTCTCATCATTCCACTGAATTTCATTTATATATGAATCTAATAGCTCTGATTCCCTCCTCCCTAGATATTCCAATAATTCTTTTTGTTTCCTTATCTTCTCTGACACAATCTCTGTCCAGACAGACGCTTTTGTCTCCGGCAGCCATCTTATCTGACAACGCACTTTGTTGCTTGTATCATGGCTGCCGTAATAACTGACCAATTCTGATGATGGATTTCGCTTTTCATCGCAAAAGATTACTTTAATCTTCTTTTTCGTTAATTCTGATAATAAGCTGGCAGTCACGGATACGGCTGTTGATTCAATCAATACCGTTGATATCTCTCCTAAATGAATCTTGGTTATCTCTTCATTCCGAACTACCATGTAGCCCATTTGGTAATCCAGTTTTGCTCTTCTGGAAATAACAACTATACGCCAGCTCATATCTTCTTCAAGTCAATCTCCTGCTCGTAAATTCCGGTTGGAGACTGATGGATAATGGATATCTGTTTGCATTTAGAAATAACACTGTTAAGCACTAAAATCCCGGCATTTCCGGGGCCATTTATTAGTTTCAAATTTGCAGCGCCGCTCTGACACTGGAACATATGTAATATTTCCGATAATACAATACATTTATCTTCTTCACTCAATTCACAGAAAACATCCCTGTTATCCGACAAAGTTTTCTGCTGTGCGTTCAACCGGATATGATACACTGTATTGACAATTTTGTCTAAAAAAACATCATACAGCTTTATCAGATCTGTATCATACAATTCATCATGTCCTCCAAGTACTGCATTTTTATTCTCTTTTCTCCGATTGACATACTTAATGACCTTCTTCAAAATCCTCGCATCCTGCCCGGAGATCAGCAGTTGATTTGCTCCCTTAAATACCAGCTGATTACCCGTCCTTCCCGACAGCCACATATAAAACCCATCTACCTTAAACAACGTATCAATCTTTATTTTGGTTATCAATATTTTAGGATTTTTAAGCCCACGTTCTTTTTCCAGATATTCTCTTGCATTTCTCTCATCCTTTTCAATCTGAGTACACAGATAAAGCGGAACATACTCGATGCTTCTCATCTTTGCACCCTTTTTATCCTCCGATTCCACCAGCATGAAATATGTTCCCGTCGCTTTATTATAACCTCCATATTTACTGATATCTGCCAGCCTTTCATCGCTGCCCTTTACCGGTACCTGTCCTTTTCCCTTCTTCATAATCTGCTGGTCAAAAAGCCCGCCTTTTACCTGATAAGAACGCCTTGTTACCAATATATTATTCTTTTCCATAACTCTCTTCACTGTAACTATAGTACCGGCGTTCCCAGCTTTCCATGCTGTCTCGCCGTTTCTGGCAACATCTGAAGCAAGTATTTTCTTTAGATTATAGCTTCTCCCTGGATGCTCTTTTACATACCATGCCGCATTACTTGTAAATTTGGTATAATAAACATTCCCGACTACAATATTGACATAGGCATCCTTCGCGTGATGCAGGTCGTTCATTTCCCTGACCTTGATCAGGCCACACTCTTGTCTGAACCATGATGCAACTCTCGCTTTTGCATATACAATCTCAGTGTCCGGAAAAATCTGTTTTAATATCGATGCAACAGCCTTCGTCCCCTGTCTTGTCTCCACAAGCTGCCGGGCAATAAAGCCAGCTAGTTCCGATGGTTCAAATCCGGTTCCTCTCGTCAGCCTCTTATATTTCTCTTTTGATATGAATCCACCATCCAACAACATATGCCAAAATGATCTCATCTTTTCCCGGATATCTCCACGGATTGGATATTCATCAGTCTTATCCGCATTATACTCCTTCTTTACCAGTACACGATTGTCCAGACTATCGTCCATTACCTTAGATTGCGGGTAAATGTGGTCTATATCATACTTTCTGTTATCCCACAGCTCCTCGAGCTCAATCACTTCTCCAGAATACATGCACCTGCCTTTCTGCGTATAATACAGGTAAAGCTTATCACTTCTCAGTTTGCTCTCCTCGGTTTTTCCTAATTCATCTGCCCAGTTTCTCTCCTCCTCTCTGCACTTCTTGTACAAGTCCATCAATTTTTTCTTCCGTGACTCCGTCCGCTTACTTTCAGCCTTTTCGCGAGCCATTTCCACAAATATCCGCTTTGGAGATTCACCCATCACCTTACAGATTTCCCTTATGACCTGCAGTGTCTGCCAGATTTGACGTCTTACTGCCGGGGAAATATTCATCTGCTCTATGGTCTTATAAGTAATTTCCTTTGTCCCTTCTCCAACATTTTCCATATCGACCGCTTCTGCAAAATGATATTTCTCACTTAGCACCTGCATCAGATTGTCATTCGTCTCCCACATGGTGCGGATAATCGTCCATATCTCTCCTGTCTCTGGTGCCGGCGCGGTAATCCCCTCCAAAAAATTCCGGCTCAAACGTCCCCAACCTTTATATGACAGAGAACATATTGCTTTCGCCTGAGATTCAGTCAACTCTGGATAAAGAGTTTCCAACCTCTTTTTCAGCAAACTCTTATCATCTCCAAACAGCGTAATATTCAAAATAATATTTTCTTTATCATCCTGAGACAACATACAGCCTGTCAGCTTCTCTTTAAAATCATGATATGCCGTCAATGTTCCTTTAAAATCACCGTCAACACCTGTGATATCCACATTTTTATCCGCATACCCTTCCCTTACAAGATACCTTATCAGTTTCTTCTGAGTAACTTTCCTATTATGCTGAAACAAGTCCTCATATATTTTTTGTTTCATTTCAACACTGACAGGCTCTCCATTTAACCGAAGATTATTAAGTTCATTTAATACCATGAATTTACTATACAGCATAGAATTTTTCGGAAGTACATCTTCATGAATCAAGTATGTGCACTTGCTTGTCATCCTTCTTATGAATGCCTCCGCACTTGCTTCCGCATCTACTATTTTATTAAAATTCCACGGATAAACCTTTCCCTCACTTCTTCTCTCCACCCAGTTTGTCTTCTCACCGCCTCTGGATACCCCGTTCAGCGGGCCGACATAATATGGAATCCTGAAGGTAAAAATATCACGGATCTTACTGCCGTTATCTCTCAGCAATGACACGCGTTCACTCAGGTTCCTGATTATCTCATCCAACTCATACAGATGAACTTGATACGGTATTACTCCATTATCCTTCGTCACTTGTCTTGGCAAAAATGTCACCATCTCTATCTCTTCCTGCAGATACTTGGTCTTTGTTTCATCCGATATGACACTTACTACCGTTTTCTTAATATAATCGTAAAATGTTTTCCTGTCACAGCGCTTTCCTTCACGTTCAATTTTTATGCCATTTTTCTTTGTCATACCGATATATGCACTATAATTTGGCAATTTATCGCTTGTCCTTACAAATATATCTTTATAAACCTCCTTACTCAGATTCTCTTTTACCAAATTTTTTAAGTATTTTAAGTCTCTCTGATGTTTTTCATAAACCTCAACCTTAGCGTCGGAAATAGATTGAAAATCCCCTAATATATCCGCCAGCACACTCCAATCATATACTGCCTTAGCCACCTCAACGATAACATACTGTTCCCCTAACTCATCTTCTATTGTTCCAGTATAATCATCATAGTTACTGTCCGCGAAAGAAAGTTTCGGTACTTCACATGAATCCATCTCACTATTGCCAAAAATATCACTGAGCTTGACAGTTCCACCAGCCACAAGATTCAAAACTGCCTTTTCACAAGACGTATGCGCACCCAGAAGTTTAATCAGCCTTGTTTTCTTCCCTGACCTTGTTAATTTGCTATCCTTTAATACCTCTTCTATCTTTTGAAAGTCTTCGTCCTCTATACAAAGATGAAAATCAAGCTCCTCGTCTTTTATACTGTTGATATACTGTTGAAAGGTCGTCCGAAATTCTTTAATTTTCTCTATATCTCCCGAAAACAAAAAATGTCCCCGATGTTTCATCATATGATGAAGTGCTAAATAGAGAAGCCTAATATCCGGCGTCTCTTCTGTATTCATCAGCCATTTTCGCAGATGATAGATACTTGGGAACTGCTTATGGTAATCTTTATCTGTATATCCAGCATCTGCAAACAAAGCATACGGCAGCTTTGGACGCTTCCCTTCGATATCTCTCTTATCCTCTGGCACATATTTGCTCTCTTTCAGCCGCAAAAAAAATCCGGGATCTATTTTATTGATCTCAGCATCAAATAATTCCTGTAAAAGCTCTATCCTCCAATTTCTCCTGTCAAGTCTTCGTCTCGCCGTTCTGAATCCTCGCCGTTCCTCCGCCGTATTCGCACCGTCAAACAAACGGACACCCCACAGCGCTTTCCCGTGAGCGCGGATAATCTTATACTCTGTATCAGTAACTGCCCATCCAAGTGAGCCTGTTCCTAAATCTAATCCCATAAAATAATCTGACATCTTTTATAGCTCCTTTGTTATCCCTTTTCGTATATTTTAACATATAATTTATTCATCCGCCTTATTTTTATATAATAAAAAAGCCTGCAAAGCAGACTTTTTGTTCCGCACACTGCGGGTCATCTAAGATGACGATTTGAATAAATTCTTATTTGAACTTATGATGTAAAATTTAGTATGGTACTAAATATATATTTATCATAACCCTTTTATTATCAACCGTCAAGTTTTTCTGGCTTTTTTCCAAAAATTACAAATCATTTGTTCTTATCCTTCATTAAACGACCCAATCTCCACCAGGTTCCCTTCCGGGTCTGCCACATAGCATGTCCGCTGTCCCCAGGGCATTGTCTTGGGCTCCATCACAGGTTTTGCGCCCTTTTTCGTAATTTCCGCAAATATCCTGTCCACATCCGCATAATCCTCCGCGCCCAGCGCAATCTCATAATGTCCGTTTATCCCGTCGGCATAAGCAAATCCCCGGCCCGTCATCTGCTCAAAGTCGCTCCTGCGGTACAGAAGGAACAAAGTTCCGTCTTTTTCCAGAAAAACATTCGTTGTCTCTTCATCTTCCCTGATTCCAAACCCCAGCACGTCCCGGTAAAAACGGACCATCACCGCCATGTCCTTCACAAATATTCCAAATCCTTCCAGCTTCATCGCCATTCCTCCTCAATATTTTTAAGAAATCAAAACCTTGATTTTTCGTAATTATACGGTATGCTCGTCCCTTTGACGACATCCTCGATCTTCTCGATGATCAGCCAGTCGTCCATATTCCCCTGGTGATCGAATTCAAGGGGTTCTATCTCCCTGACGTCCGCAAATGCAACAAGACAGAGACATTTTTTATGCCAGCGCACCTTCTGCTTTTCCGTCAGATTGAGCATAGGCTGACGGTCTTTAAGGATTTCCGTTATCTCCTCGTCAGAAAGCTTGACAAAATTCTCCACCTCCGTCACCTTGGCGCTCGCCGTGATCTTCCCGCTGCCTTTCTCCATAAAGTAAAGCAGTTCATCCGCGGACACTCTGCTGTGCGGGATCTTTCTCCCAGCAGCGCCGCGCACCACCATCGTCTTTGTCCCGGCAAGAATCTTATCCAGAACCCTCTCTCCTTTTTTTCCTGCATTATCGCAATAAACCAAATGAACCATCGTTCCTCCTCCTTACTAAACCGGCCGCCACGTTCACAGACCTTATCCGCAGTCTCTGTTATCGTCACTCTTTAGCAAATTTATTCCATTATAAAACGGACATCTCATTTCCGATTGTAAAAATGCGACATCCGCCATAATTTTTCCGTCAGCCAGGGAAAGCCTCTCCCGCGCGCTGCGCCAGCGCATACGCTCTCGCCTCCGGGATCGGCGACGCATGGAACCGCTTAAACTCCCGAAGCAGATGGGACTGGTCGGTATACCCGTACCGATACACCGCGTCCTGCACGTCAAACTTCGGGCTGTACAAAATATCGCGCCAAAGGTACTGGCAGCGGATCATGGCAGATAGCTGCTTGGGCGAAACTCCGGTGTACACATTAAAAATCCGCTCAAGCTGGCGGCGCCCTACCGATGTGTTATCCGTAAGACCGCCTATCTTTACATTTCCCCTCTTTAAAAGTATCTCTGCCATCGCATTTCTGACTGCAGGATGCTCTTCCTTCAAAAAAATGTGTCTAATCAGGATCTTCTGCACCGCTTCCACACGCTCCGTCATATCCGTCAGTTCAAACAAAAACGGTGCGATTTCCCGTCTCAACTTGGAGAAATGGCAGTCCAAAGGGAAGAAACCGTTCTTCGAGCCCTGCAGGGAATCCTCTGCAAAAAGTCCGGCGCTCCACGGGTAAAAGCGGACCGCGAACACGGAAACTACCCTCTCGCCGCCGCTTTTAAGCTCTGAGATAAAGGAGCTGTCATTGATGCCGCAGAACCGGCCCGCGATGCAATTGTTGGTAAAATCGACGGTAAATATAATATCCATACAGGTGTCCGGGATGACGATTGTTTTTTCCGGACGCTCTGTAAGTTTCTGCCTGTAAGGATGCCTGGAACCCCAAAAGCATCTGATATAGGGCTTCAACGCTGCGCACGGTTCATACTCCCCGTAGGATGCATTCCGCAAAAAAGGAGTGGCAGTTATGGGCCGGTACATCTGATGAAAATGCCGCATCACAATCCTGCTCCGATATGCGCTGCGAGCATCTTCCTGACCGTCTCCATCTCCTTCGCTGTCTTCGGATTGGAATAAGGGATCCGCCCGATGATCCGATCCGCATATCCTTTCTCCCGGATGATCGCAAAAGTCTCATTAAAATTAATATCAAAGAAATATGCCAGATAGGAAAGCCAGTAATCCATCTTCGTCTTCCTTGTGGACGACAGGACCGATTCCTTTCTCATAAACTGTCCCAGCACTTCCGGGCTTATCTCCTCCCGCCCCGCTTCCTCTGCCGACACGCCGATGATTGTTTCCACAGCATCCACAAGCTTCACCCGGCAGTTATCAAGCTTGTCCGCGTCCCGGATGATCTTCGCGTGAAGCAGCGTCCTCTCATCATCCACTCCTTCCAATCTGAAATCACTGTGCTTTGCGATCGCCGTGCGGATAATACCGTCCCACGCATCTTCCTGCACAAACTGCCTGATCATGCCCTCCTCAAAAAGAATCTTCACCCCGAACGCCGCATGATCCATAACATCCGGCTCAAAGCTGTCAAACCGTTTGATCTGCTCGAATCTTCCGATATCGTGCAAAAGGCCGATAAGCTGCGCAAGCTCACTGTCTTCATCGGAAAGCCCCATGCGCTTCGCGATCTGGCGGCTGCACTCCGTCACGCCGTAAGTATGGACGATCTTCAGCCGCACCTTGTCATCCTCCCGGTCATAATTGTCAAGATATTGTTCAAACCGCTGCTTTGCATATTGTAGATCCATCATTCATTCTCCTGCATAAAATCATTATAATTTTGACTATTTCTGCGTTATACGCTATTATATTTATCTGGGCAGAAGAATGCACCATAGGTATTCCCTTCCCCATGCCCCTTCGGGGCGTCGGACTTCGTCCGCTGTCTGAATATAGTGTACTGTATCATGCACGATTCGTCAAATGGTGCAGTATATTAATATGATGGCACCAAAAACCCCTGTATGAACCGTAATCTGACCACAACAAATTGATAAGGAGAGTTTCACCAATGAATATGAATTTTAACCAGCTTGCCATGCTGCAGCAGCTTAGATCCGGCATGGACCGTTTCCGCACTAACCACCCGAAATTCCCGATGTTTCTTAAAGCCATATCCCAGGACGCACTGAGGGAAGGCACCGTCATCGAGATAAATGTCACGACACCGGAAGGGAAAACTTACTGCTCCAACGTCAGGCTGAACCCAGACGACATGGAGCTTATCGATGCCTTGAAAAAAATGAATGCGAATTAAAAGGCTGACGGCCGGTATGCGGCGCAGACTTACCCGGCTTCATCTTTAAATTACATTTTCCCGAAGAAAAAACCTTGCAATAATGCGGCATTTGGGCTAAAATCTGTTTATCTATCCATTATGATAAAATTTTTTAGTGAGGTGTATGAGATGAAACCGATAAAAGAGGGAAAAGTCCGTGAGATTTACGATAACGGCGACAGCCTGATCATGGTTGCCACCGACCGTATCAGTTGTTTTGACGTGATTTTAAAAAATGAAGTGACCAAAAAAGGAACTGTCCTTACCCAGATGTCCAAATTCTGGTTTGATATGACGAAGGATATCCTGCCGAACCATATGATTTCCGTGGATGTGAACGATATGCCGGAATTTTTCCGCAAGCCTGAATTCGACGGCAACAGTATGATGTGCAAAAAGCTTGAGATGCTGCCGATCGAGTGTATCGTGCGCGGCTACATCACCGGCAGCGGCTGGGCAAGCTACAAAAAGGACGGAACCGTATGCGGCATCACACTCCCGGAAGGGCTTAAGGAATCCGACAAGCTCCCGGAACCGATCTACACACCGTCTACCAAGGCAGAGATCGGCGACCATGACGAGAACATTTCCTACAAGCAGAGCATCGCCCACCTGGAGAGATATTTCCCGGGGAAAGGGGAGGAGTATGCGGCGAAGCTCCGTGACTGCACCCTCGCTCTCTATAAGAAATGCGCGGACTACGCGTTAAGCAAAGGGATCATCATCGCCGATACCAAATTCGAGTTCGGCCTTGACGAGAACGGCAATATCGTCATTGGCGACGAGATGCTGACACCCGACAGCTCAAGGTTCTGGCCGGCAGACGGATACGAGCCGGGTCACGGACAGCCGTCCTTTGACAAGCAGTTCGCAAGAGACTGGCTGAAAGCCAACCCGGACAATGACTGGACGCTGCCGGAGGATATCGTAGAAAAGACCATCAGAAAATATCTCCAGGGGTATGAGATGCTGACCGGAGAAAAGCTTTAATCACGCAAAGAGCAGGAGACATATCATATCACGATATGCCGTTCCTGCTCTTTTTTTGAGATCACTCTGCCTTTTTCTCGAAATGCTGGTAATCCTTGGAGTTGTTCCAGTCGCCGCCCCACGTGAAACCATGCTTTTTAAATACTTTATATGCGGTGTCATCATGGGTGATCATATGCATCCCTTCCTGGCTCCGGTCGATATATTTTTCCATATCCTTGTAATACTTGGCGAAGCTGCCGTCGCTGTCGTATTTGACATAGGGGTTCTGCAGCGGATTGAGATCAATGGCAAAGCCCGCCGCATGGTTGGAAAGACGGTCTGAATCCGGTACTACCCGGTAATTGAACGCAGAAGTATTGTTGTGCTCAATGGAATTGGTATCTGAATCTACACTGTCCCCGGTCCAAAACCGATCGATCAGATACATGGAGGCAATCTCGTACTCCTCTGCAAACAGCTCCCTGAACACCTTTTTACAGTCCTTCGCAATCTTCTTATTAACGATCAGCTCACCCACCTGGAGCTGGTGGTCATAATTATAGTGCAAAAGCTTTAGATAACGAAGATCCTCCCGTTGGATATTGTTATTTTCAACATAGGACTTTCCGTCAATCTGCTGAAAAATATTATCCTCAATCTTACTGACGGTGAAATACTTTGATGCCTGGGACAGGTCAACTTCCCCGGCATCCAGTACTGTTCCCGGCTCGATATCAGCGAGGCTTTCAAGATACACGGTGCTGTCTGCTTCGGGAGCTTTACGTGTGACAGCCGTATCTTCTGTGACGCTTTTTCTTCGGATACCACCGGAAAACAGCATGATTCCCGTAAGGAGCAAAAGCATGATTCCTGTACAGAGCCATACCAAACGTTGCGCCATTTTTCGCCTTCTGATTCTTTTAATCCTTCTCTGCTTTCTCATCTATTCCCCTGACCATCCTTGCTTTCCTGCCATCCCCTCCCCGGACAGCGGCTTTAATCTATCTCTTTCTACAATTAATTTCCCTTCCCATACACCCCAATCTCTGCGATGCAAGTATCATCCCACTGACTTCCTTCATAGACGGAACCGATCACCACATCTACCTTTGATGCCAGGCATTCCTCTGAAAATTCCACCCAGTATTCTGTCTTCCCGTCCGGGAAGGTAATGGTCTGAGTCACATCACCAACGGTAAGCTCAAGCTCCTTCGGCCGGTTATTCCCGTCGTAATATTCGGCGGAATTCCAGTTGCCGAGCTTAAACGACATATATTTTATATGATATGGTTTTTCCAGCTCAAGATGCAGGCTTTCTCCGATCCCATCCCCGGAGACGCCCTCCTGCCAGGAAGTCTTCTCGTTGCCGTCCACAGCTTTTTTCGCGCCGTTGTCCGTTCCCTCCTGGGAAATAACCGAGCTTGCTGACGCATCCTTTACCGAAAGCTTATAATAATCTTCAAAATCTCCCGGCTCACTGACGAATGACAACCTGATCTCTTTTGCTTCATCTTCACTGTCATTTTCCACAGCCCTTTGGTCTTTCGGATCTTCCTTCCCGGAAAGCTCAGCCTCCTGCCTCTCCTTCACCGCCTGCTCCCGCTCCTCCTTAAGGCGCCTTTCATTGGCGTCCATAGTAGTAAACACGATCCAGATGGCTACGATGAGGAATATCATGATAACAACAACCAGCCCGATTATCCCGAGGTATCTCTTCGACTGCTTTCTTTCCCGCCTGCGCATATATTCCCGTCTTTCCTCCCGGTCCCACGACGCAGATGCAGACGGAATCCTGCCGGTAACTTCCTTAGAAAGCTGCCTTAATATCTGATCCTCAAGGTCATCCAACGACTGCCGCTCCTCCACATCCTGCCCGCAGTAAGGGCAGAACATGGAATCGTCCGGTATCTCGCGGTCACAATGTATACATCTCATATCTATTCACCTTTATCCGCCTACGGCATCAATATTTTACAGAATTTCTTCTTTCCTCTCTTAAGGACAAGCCCTTCGCCTGATAGATCTTCGCCCGTGTAAGTTTTGTGGATATCCTCCACCTTTTCGCCGTCCACGGTCACACCGCCCTGCTGCACCGCGCGCCTCGCCTCAGAACGGGTCGGCACAAGCCCCGCTTTCACGAGCATGGATAAGATATCGATAGCGCCGTCTTCTAAATCCTCAAAAGAAAGCTCCACCTTCGGCATATCCGCCGCATTTCCCTGGCTAAAGAGCGCCTTAGCTGCCGCCTGCGCTTTTTCGGCCTCCTCTTCGCCGTGGACCAGCTTGGTCAGCTCGTACGCGAGGATCTCCTTCGCCTGGTTAAGCTGCGCGCCCTCCCATCCGTCCATCTTATCAATCTCCTCAAGGGGCAGGAAGGTAAGCATACGGATGCACTTTAAGACGTCCGCGTCTGCCACATTTCTCCAGTACTGGTAGAAATCATAAGGCGAAGTCTTCTTAGGGTCGAGCCATACTGCCCCGCTCTGGGTCTTGCCCATCTTCTTTCCCTCGGAATTAAGAAGGAGCGTGATCGTCATGGCGCTGGCGTCTTTGCCAAGCTTGCGGCGGATCAGCTCCGTGCCGCCGAGCATATTGCTCCACTGGTCGTCACCGCCAAACTGGAGGTTACAGCCGTATTTCTGGTACAGCATGTAAAAATCATAGCTCTGCATGATCATGTAATTGAACTCAAGGAAGCTTAAACCTTTCTCCATCCGCTGCTTGTAGCACTCTGCCGTGAGCATACGGTTGACACTGAAATGCGCGCCCACATCGCGGAGTACATCGATATAATTAAGCCCCAAAAGCCAGTCTGCATTATTTACCATCAATGCTTTCCCTTCGGAAAAATCAATAAAACGGCTCATCTGTTCCTTAAACCGGTCGCAGTTATGGCACACTGTCTCTGTCGTCATCATCTGGCGCATGTCGCTTCTCCCTGACGGATCACCGATCATGGCCGTACCGCCGCCGATGAGCGCGATCGGTTTGTTTCCCGCCTCCTGCAGTCTCTTCATCAGGCAGAGCGCCATAAAGTGCCCCACATGAAGGCTGTCTGCCGTCGGGTCAAACCCGATGTAAAAGGTCGCCTTCCCATTGTTGATCAGATCCCTGATCAGTTCCTCGTCCGTCACCTGCGCGATTAGACCCCTCGCTTTTAATTCTTCGTAAATTCCCATCTTTCATCTCTCCTTTTCTAAATGAAAAAATGCCCCTGCCTGTTAAAGACAAGGGCGAAAAACTTTTCGCGGTACCACCTTTTTCACCGGCAATTCACACTGCCGGCCTTCACAAGCTGCATATACAGCTCTGGCATGATAACGTATGCCGCCACGTCACAGCCTACTCGTAATACAAACACTTACTTTCGGTGTGCAGCTCCAAGATGTATTCGCAAGCCCTTCCTTCATGCGCCTCTCACCGCCCGGCTACTCTCTGTACGGGTGCAGGGAATGCTACTCCTTCTTTTCAAAGCCTTTATATATTTACTGAAAGTCTAAAGGATTCTTATGGTTTTGTCAACTGGAAATTTTCTTCTTTGTATGTTATTCTTAATAATGTGTATTGTTCATTCCGTCCGCCGTGACAGCAAATGGTTCATGGCGCCGCAGACTAAATAAGAAATCTGGAGGTTACACTGATGAAATTAATGATCGCATCCGATATCCACGGCTCAGCCTGTTATTGCCAGAAAATGCTTGACGCATATCACAGAGAAAACGCCGGCCGGCTCCTTCTTCTGGGCGATATTCTTTACCATGGCCCAAGAAATGATCTTCCGAAGGACTATAATCCCAAAGCGGTTATCGCCATGCTCAACCCGCTCAAGCAATCCCTTCTCTGCGTCCGCGGAAACTGCGACACGGAGGTTGACCAGATGGTACTGGACTTTCCAATCCTCGCCGATTACTGTCTCCTTGAGCTTGACGGCCAGACAATCTTCGCCACCCACGGCCACCGCCACAACCCGCAGTGTCCGCCGCCCCTGAAATGCGGTGACATCCTGCTGAACGGGCATACCCATGTCCCGGCAAACAAAGATATGGGCGGATATCTCTATATGAATCCCGGCTCCGTCTCTATCCCGAAGAACGGCTCTGCCCATGGATATATGATCTATGACAGCGGCTTTACGTGGAAAGACCTGGACGGGCGCGCATTGCCTGTCTAGGATGATCACGCCTGAAAATCGATCTCATACCGCGTCCCAAAAGTCAAAAGGCTCCACAGTCTCTTTACTATCTTGGACAGCCTATGGGAGATGATGTTCTCTCCGGAATACAGCGAACACCGTCCAAAGAGTTGTCAGAAACTGCATGATGAATATAAAATCACAGGCAAATCTCCCCCACCTTGAAAGACCGCTTTCTCCGACAAGACCGTATCCTATCCCTGCGGCGCTGATGCTGAACACTAACGCCAGTACACTGACCAATATCTTTTCTCTTTTTCGCATAATAGCACCTCCTGGCTTATTCCCGGTCGTCCTTCTGCCCGAAGACCTCATTATCTCTCTCCTGATCTTCACACGTCAACGCCGCAAGATAATCCTCCGTCTCTTCCCTGGAACGGAAAATCACGATCTTTCTCTCTCCTTTATATTTCTCCAGCAACTCATAGATCTGCGGCAGTTCCTTTTGGGGAAAGCCCATGATCCACTGCCTGAACTCCTCATCAAACTCTGTCTCCTCCCACGGCAGATCCTCCCGCCTGCTCCCGATACGCGCCTTAGCCCCCGCAAGGCAGAGCTCCAGCGGATAATCCAGCAAAAACACCGTATCACATGCTTTCAGCCGCAGCTCAAGGGTGCGCTGGTAATTCCCATCGATGATCCACCTGTCCTTTTTTACCATCTCCCGAAGACGTGCATCAAACTCTTCCTTTGGAATATTGGTCCGGTCGGGCCTGTGCCACAGCATATCCAGATAATATAAAGGCAGGCCCGTCTTTTCATGCAGTTTCTTTGCAAATGTGCTCTTTCCCGCTCCCGGGCAGCCAATGATCATCGCTTTTAACATCCTGTACTCCTTTCATCTATGCTCCCCAATGATTTTCTCCATCCGGGCATACCGATTAAGCATCCCCTGATCATAATCTCATCCATCACATCTTCTCCTGCTTTTCTAAACATATCACCCGCGCATACCGGTTTTCGGAATCCTCCATGACCTTGATCCTGCCTTCCCTGATAAACGCTTCAATCCGCTTCGCATACCACCAGTCCCCGACACCGATCGGATTGCTCCCGAGGATATCCCCGATCAGCCTCGCCTCTTTGACCGGCTCCCCGGTGAGCCTTTTAAAAATGAGGAAATCATAAAATGTCTCCGGAACGCCCGTCACCCTGCCGTTTAAGACCGCGCGCAGCGGACTGTTATCTTCCTTAAGCCCGCTCCAAAACCCGGCATACATCCTTATCTCTTCGCCGGCCAGGCGCCTTTCCCCTGGCAGAAAGCTGGCGAACTCCTCCGCCGCGACCTCTCCCCAGTTATGGCAGATGATAATCCTCTTTGATGCAGCGCCGTCCCGACCGGACATTTTCTGGATATATTCGGGAAGCCGCACGGTTCGCACCTCATTTTCATAATCCTTTAAAACACTGCACAGATGATAAAATCCACACAACGAATAAGGCGCGCCGCTGTACCACACCCGCACCGGCTCCCCATCCTCAAGGAACTGCTTAAGCCGGTGAAGCTCTTTTCCGTAAAAAGCGCCCGCCTTCCGCAGCTCTGCATCTATTTCGTCATCCATCCTCCACGCCTCCTGAGCATACAGAGAATAGATCAGCTCCCTGCGGTAATCACTGTCTGCCGGCTTACGGATATCCCCGATATCAAGCAGGAACGCAAGACAGACGACCTCGTCCGCCGTCCCTTCTATCCAATGAAAATCTCCTCTCTCCGGCTCCCTTTTCTTCCCAGCAGCCCACACGGAAGTCGGGCCATCCGTCCTCCCGATAATCACCCTATTCTTCGCCACCTTCATCGCCCCGGCCTCACTCTCGCCGAACAGTACTTCTATCATTGCGTCTCTCCTTTTCTGAACCTGTCAATATCCGTCAGATTTTTATAAAACATCCGCAGGCTAGCTCTCCCTTTTCATCAGCGGATAGAAAAAATATACCGACAACCCCAGCATGATCATGACAATCCCCGCAAGCTGCCTCGGCGCGATCGTCTCTTTCAGGATAAGAAACGCCAGGATGCATGTCCCCACCGGCTCACCGAGAATCCCCATGGAGACCATGGTCGCCGAGATATCCTTCAAAAGCAGGTTAAACACGAACTGCCCGCCGATCGTAGAGATAAACGCCAGTCCCAAAAATGAACACCAGGTCATCGCCGGAAAACCGGAAAGCGGATGTTTATCCATCAATATGTATACCAGCAGGAACGCTGCACTGCTGAAATAACTAAGTACCGAGTAAGCGATCACCCCCGTATTCTTTCTTGCCACCTGTCCGATCAGGAAATACAGGCTGATCACCCCGGCAGACGAAAGCGCCAGGAAATCTCCGAACAGAGCTGCGCTGCTCACCGAAAAGTCTCCCCATCCGATCACCGCGCTCCCGGCGATCGCGACCAGGCATCCGAAAACAGCATCCGGCCTCACCCGCTCTCTTAAAAATAAAAATCCCCAAAGCAGGGAAAATAATGGCTGCATGGATACCAGCACCGTCGAGCTTGACACCGATGTGAAGCGAAGCGATTCAAACCACATCGTATAATGTACCGCCAAAAGAAAACCGGACAGGATGATACTCAGCGCCTGCCTGCGGCTGAAAGATACAAACTCCTTCCGGCTCTTTTCGCTGAGCAAAAGAAACGGCAGCAGCACAAGCGCCGTGAACAGCAGCCGGTAAAATGCCGTCACCGGCGATGGCGCCTCTGACATTTTCACAAAGATCGCCGAAGTAGAAAGTGCCGCCACACCGAAAAGCAGCGCGGTATAATTTTTCGTGGTATTATTCATTTTTATATAACGCATAATAATCTGCCTCTGCATTCTCCATCATCCGCACATACCATATCCGCACATCATCAAGCGCCTTGTTATAGATGACCGGGGCCAGCTTCTGCTCAAACAGATCCAATAGCTGCATCTGCTCGATCATCCCGATCTCCTCGCCGCGCTCATCCAGATAAAACGCCTTTATTTCCGCATTAAGCTTTTCCTTCTGGGCATCCGATAATTTTATCTGCGGTAAATGCTCTCTCTTTCTCATGCATTTTCTCCTCTGCTCTGTTTCCTTTCCGGATTTCTGTTTTAAAACACGATTCACTCTGCCGCCGCCATGCCGTTTCTAAGGGCAACCTTCTGGGAAGCTGTATTGGTATCCCGGATGATCGTACACTCTTCACCCAAATACATTACATGATGCCGCGGGCTTCAAAGCCATGTATCGACATGCAAGCATGCCGTATATAGTCTTGAACACTTGCGTCATTACATATTTGCAGCCACAAGCAGCGCAAGAAATGCAACGACTATGATTGTCCCGGCCACCGCAAGGATATTTAGTATCTTGACCGTCCGTTCCCCCATAATTTTCGAGCAGACGGCAAACAGTCCGATGCCGATAATCCCACCGAAGGTATTGCCCAGCAAGTCCGTGATGTCGCTTGCGCCGATGGCAAAGCAATACTGCAGCACCTCGTACATCAGGCTCACCGCAAATATAGGGAGAACTTTCATGAGGAAACCGATTTCCCGGCAAAGCATCGAAAGATATATACCGAACGGAATGAATACGGCGACATTCAGGAGAATCTCCGACACATCTGCTTTTCCGTTCACCACCGCAGAGCCTCCAAATGGAATCAAGTTTATCCCCCTGAGGTTCATATGGCGAAGAAGTTCTAAGTTTAACTCCATTTTGAAAAGTATGATCCACGTAAGCACGATCAGATACACGGTCAGCAGTCCCAGCGTTACATTTTTTGAACCTGCAGTTTTCTTTTCTTTCATCAGTCCAGCTCCTTTACTTTAAAGTCTTATGGCCATATTATAGTCTGGACGGATATCGCACTCAAGGTGGTTTTCTCTTAAAATTTGTTAAGATTATCTGAATGCTTTTAATTCCTTTTTCTTTTCCTCTGAAAGATTGTTGAATTCTGTATTTGAGACTGCGTCTTCCAACGCGTACAGATACACCTCCCTCACTTTTCCCTGTTCTTCCACTCCTGCCCAAGGATATCCTTCAGCACTAAAAATGCGTCCAGCTCCCCATACCCGTATTCCGCTTTCAGCTCATCCAGCATCGCCCTGAGTCGCTTTCCATAGTCAGGAATATTGACCTGGCTTTGGTACTTTACAAGGATTGGGTATTTCTTCCCCCACGCCTTCGTCCAGTCCACTTTGTCATCTTTCTCCACGCCTGACTTCTCAATGGCCTGCTCAATCTCTTTCATGTCAATATCAAAATCAATCAGCTCGTCCAGCGACACATGATATAAAACCGCCATCCTCTTTGACTGGCGGATGTCGGGGAGCGTCTCATCTGTCTCCCACTTGGAGATTGTCTGCCTGCTTACTCCCAGCTTTTCCGCCACCTCTTCCTGGGAAAGCCCGCACTTCTTCCTCGCATGAAATAAACTGTTTCCTAAACTCATCCTCATCACCTCACTTGTTTTGATTGCACAAGTATACCGGCAAATGGGCAAAAAATCCACCAACCGTATTTTACAATTCCGCACGTTTTCCTGACATTATAATGCGATCCAGTACCGCTGCGCTGGATCACGCCGTACTTGCTTAAGTCCGACGTATCAGTGACTTCATTTTCCAGCACGCTCTTATTTTTCAAAATCGTCCTGCAAGACGGCTCATTCTCCTGGCCGCAGATCACTAACACCCTCTTCTCCTCAAATTGACGGCATATAGGCAGGAGCAGCCCAATCATCTGCGATGCATAGCCCTTTTGCCACTCAGACGGGCGGACGCTGTAGCCGATATTTCCCCCGAACCTTAACATAACAGTACGCCGCACTGACCACGTCCAGGCAGAAAATAAACTGCATGATGATATTTGCGGCAGCCCTGTCTTTAGACAAATTCCCATCCCGGCAGCATGCGACAATCCCGCTCACCCCGTACATGGACGACGGCAGCAGCAGCGAATAGTCGAACAGGATAAGAAACCAAACCAGCGGCAGGATGAAGATGTGCAGAAGAAGTACAATCAGGATCACCAGGGCGTACACCGGGATATTCGCAAGCTTCAGCAGCAGGCTCCAGAACAAAAGCTGCTTTCCTCTGTACCCGAGCTTAGGCAGGATAAAGGCGTAGACTATATTCGGCAGAAAGATCAGCGCGCACAGCAATGCCCAGGTGAGAAAAACAGCGCCGCCAAGCCCTTTTGCCGCACATACTGCCAGGAAAAGATAAGGCGCTGCCAAAAGCAGCAGCATGGGAATCTTTTTCATATGAGGAAGCTCCTTTCTGATATTTTGGGGCTTTTTATCACCCTAACCATCCATTGTAATATGCGGCCACTCCCAATACTGCACCGATGACCGCTCCCGCCGATGCGGTTACAAGAAGTGCAAATTTTCCCTTCCAGTCATTCAATTTAATCTCTCCTTTAACTCCTGAATAATATATTTTCTTCATCCACCCAACTCTCGTCAGGCTTTTTCTATGATTTAATTAACTCCGCCATCCCATGATAATCGTATCCACGTCCTTTACAAAGGACGAATAAGCATCCCTTTTATCCTTCCACGCTGTATGCAAATGGCAGAAGTTCTTTCGCCCTGACCTTTTTCCTCTGTCCGTTCACCGCGAGGATCACCTCGCATTCCGGCATATAGTCAAACAGCATCTGCCGGCAGTTTCCGCAGGGCGGGATGATCTCCTCCCCTTCTCTCCCCCGAACGGCCACGATCGCCTCAAACTCTCTTTCACCCTGGGTTATGGCTGTCCCTATAGCGACCTGCTCGCCGCAGGCTCCATGGAGCGAGTAGACATTCACACCCGTATATACCTTTCCGCTGCCGCACCGGACTGCCGCGCCTACCGTATGGTTATAGCTGACCTCATCATAATTTGAACGGATTGCCTTTTGCGCCTGCACGATCAGCTCCTTATCTTTTTCGGTCAATGTATTCATATTATTCCTCCCAACTTTCCCCTCAGCTTCCGCTGTCTTCTCATACGCGATCCGGGGCGAACCGTCCTCCACGTAGATGATGCCGCATCTTTGGAAGCCATTTTTGCTGATCAGATGCTGCATGATACGATTATCCTCATGGGTGTCTACCCGCAGATGGTTGATCCTCTCCTCGCAGAACGCCACGATCGCATCAAATATACCGTGTACAGTCCCGTCCCCGGCCACACGGTGGAGCGTTCCGTACGCTGTACCGGAAATCCATCCGCCCTGCTCTATCCTTTCGTATGTCGGCTCTTTCCCAACGATAAATGCGAACACGCCATGTATCACGCCGTCCCTTAGATCCTTCAAAACGTAAAGCTGCCCGGCGCTGATATCCTCTATGAGCAGGCTCTCCGGCGGGAAACTGTCCTTCCACTGGCTTTCGTTTCCCGACTTTTTCATGAACCCTCTGGCACATTCGTAGATACGAAGTATCTGTGGAAGCTCCTGCATGTCCGCATGGCTGACCGTAAGATTATTTTTCATTGCCGTCATAGTTCTGCCTCTCCTTTTCTATCACGTAAGACCGCAGGCACAGGGCCAGCGCTGCAGCCGACCGCCAGGCAGACGGTCAGCAGCATAGCGCCGGCCAATCGTTTCATCTTCATCCTCTTCCTCCCTTTACGTCTGATTCTGTGCGCGGGCCTCTGCCCGCACACACGGGACAGCTTTCATCTGCGGACAAGTATTCCCTTCATATATGGAGTTTCATTGTGCGTCCGGCAGATCAGTTCCTTCTCTTCCTCGGTGCAGGAAAGCAGGATCTTGATCTCGGAATCCCGCTTTAGCAAATCGATGATCACCATGACGGCTTCGGCGTATCTCCCCCCTGCCGTCCCAACCCAAACGTCTATCCCGTCCCCGTCCATCGAGGACGTGTCCTTCAGATATCCGTAATCTGCTTTATAGATGAATCCAGGATATTTCGGGTGCACGCTGCCCTTCGGCCGGTCAATGACTATCTCAGAGCTTTTCACCAGCTCATCTACAGCTTTCCAAAAATTTTCATCTGCTTTCATCTCTTTATTCCTCTCATTTCGCATCAATGAATTTCTGCTGCCAGAATCTCCTTTGCAACAGCTTCGGCGGTCTTGCCTTTCGTATCGATCTTCTCCGTCTCTAATACCCCGTAAAGCGAAAGCCGCAAGACACTTCGCAAGACAGCGTCTTCTGTGCGGATGCCTTTATCAATATCCTTCCCAAGCCGCGCCTTTAGTGTCTCCTCGTCGCAGACAAGGGAGATATTCCTGACCTTACAGTTTTTCAGTGAAATGTTCCCTAAAATGTCATCAATGATACCCTGCTCGTGCATGACCCAGCAGAAGATCACATTTTCATATACCGTACAGCGAAGGAACTGGTTCAGCAGAAAACAGATATTTTCCATGACCATACTCTTCGTCTCCTCCGTCACCTGAAATGGGTGGGCATCCCAGCACCAGTCCCCGTCCAAAAATACGCTGTCCGGCAGGCGGCGCTTAAGTATCTGGCATACTGTACTTTTCCCGACTCCCATCGTGCCGCCGACCAGGTATAATGTTTTCATATCCCTTAACCCTCCATCGGATTTTATCACACTTTACAACACTTTTTCATAAAGATCATACCAGGGAAGCCCGTATTCTTCGTATCCCAGGCTTACTGTCCCGATAAACTGATATCCGCGTTTCCGATAAAGCCGTTCTGCGGGAAGATTATCTTTTACGACATCAAGTCGGATACTTATGCAGCCCTCCTCCCGTGCGGCCTGTTCAGCAAACATCAATAATTCTGTTCCTATACCGCACTTCAGACAGTCCGGATGGACAGCAAGGGTATAGATTACATAAATATGCTGATAATCATCCCTGGTCAGCCATTTACCGTTTTTATATCCTTCTTCCGGCTCGTGTCTTAAAATGACTGTTCCGACAAGTTTCTTTTCCATCCAGGCAACGTACAGCGCATCTTCCTCAAGCCCTTTTTCCGCATCTAAACGAATCGGGTATACGCCTTTTTTCCACCCTGGATAATTTCTGTGGGCTTCCAAATAATCGCACACTTCCCCGTACAGTTTTCCGATATCATCGAGATCTCCTGCTAAAGCTTTCCTGATCTGAACGCCGTGTTTCATCATTAACTCCTCCCATCCTGTCCCGCAGATCAGTCAAATCAACTTAAAGAGCCGCCGTCTTGTTTGATCCTCTTTTTTATCAGCCACATGATCACAAGGAGTACTGAGGCGAAAATGACCGTGAATACAGCATTAATCTGGATGCTCAGATACCATGGCGCGGATGTCACCAAATACTTGTCAGGGTGCGCATAATAGTCATAACACCGGTAAATGCTTGTTCCAATAAAAAAGCCTGTCCCACTCCATAAAATAATCGTTAAAAGCCTGTAGATAATCCTCATCGCGTCACGCCTCCCTTTCCCTCCCTGCCCTGGCAGGGCAACAGTTAAATAGATTATAACACATCAGGCACCAAAAATGGTGACGGAATAAAGCATTTCACAAAAACTGCGCCTTTAAAAATATCCGGTTCTACTGTACGCCTGCCGGCTACCATTTTGCCTTTTACTGGCAGGGTGACCGTGATATCTGGGTTAAAATTGAGAGATCTGCAAAAGAATTTTCAACTGATGCGCAGGAGATTGCCGCATGGAACAGCTATTACGACGAAAGAGAGAGCACGCTCACTGACCGAATGGTGTTTATCGAAAACAGTAAGGGCGAGAACGTAGCGACCGCATACTACGATGTCACCGGCCGGGACCGATTGGGCGCCGGCCGGCTGCATTGGAAGACTCGGATACACTCATGCCAGGATTCCGACACAGACTACAACGTGGCTTGCGTGCAAAGTGTACCTCGACTTTGGTTTTACCCCTCTTCCCCAAAATGCCGTTAACAGCAGGGACGGCTGGGGGATCATCAAGGCGCTCACCAACCATGCTGCACTAAGCTCCTTCGACTGTGCAAGTATTGATGAGATCATCGCAAAGTAAGGCCTGGCCTGTGCTTAGCTGTCCTTTGCATTCAGCCAGACAGCAGTTCATCGTCTCTTCCTCTTCTGCAAAAGCATCAGTCTGCCCTGGCAAAAATGACCGTCTGCTCCTTCATCGAGATTTTCCCGACCTGATAGCCGTATTCTGCCAGTTCCTTTTTATATGTTAAAAAGGAATGGTCTATGGGAATTCCCGCGATATCCTGTATCTGCGCGAAGGTCAGCTTAAAAGACTGTCTCCCGTCGTTTTTCACATATTCCCACAAAGCATTATACTTACTCATAATCCTTCCTCCACATCATCGTATATTCTTTCTCGCCTGTACCCTCGTCCACACCTTCAGACCGAACCACGAACTTCTCTCTCCGATAGAACTGCACCGCCCGCTCATTCTTCTGATATACGTGCAGATAAAGCTCATGCCTTATCCCCTTCACATGATCTAAAAGCTGCTTTCCGATACCGCTGGAACGCATCCCATTCCGGACAAAGATCCCTGCAAGATAATCATCATCCAGGCCGATAAACCCCGACACTCCGTCTTCGTCTTCAAAAATATACACTTCCGCCTGACCGAGCATCTCCTTCACTGCCTCAAAATGGTCTCTCCAGTACCGGGCCGGGATAAACCCATGAGCTTCCAGATTCACACAAAGCCAGATATCCGCGACCTCATTTATATCTTTTTTCCGCCGTCTCCTGATCATGAACACACCTCATCCGGCTGCTGGCCGTCATGCGCCTTCCACTGGCATTCCAGCAGCTCCATCTCGGAAAACACTGCTTTAAAGGAAGAATCCTCCGGTGAGCAGGCATAGACGCCGAACCGTATCTGCCCCTTCCCATTATGCACATGGCAGACACGCATCTGCCGGAACTCTTTTCCGTCCGCCGAACACTCGATGCAGTAATCATCTTCCCTTCTGCTGAATCTGTACCACATAGACTTCACCGCCGCGTCGATCACCGTCGTCGCCCAGTCCGAGTATCCGTGATTGGTCACAACGCTGCCCAGATGCTGGTAATTTTCATTCTCATACTCGACTGAACCCTTGAGCCAGTTGTCACTGTCCAGATACATGACGATACCGCACTGGTCAAACCGATGATGGCTCTCCTCGAATTCTGTCTTCACCACAAAGCTGAAATACTTCTCCTCTGTCTCCATCTGAAAGACCGGGGCATTATCATTCTGAAAATGATAATATGTCCTCTGCCACAGATCCGTGTGGGGCTTTGTGACAACCTCTATCCGCCCTTCCTTTATCGCACAGCTTTCTGGATCTCTTGTCCATACAAATTTTGTCAGATCCATCCTGCTCTCCTCCTGCAACTTAAATTTTCCGCCGCACTTGCCAGGCGGCAGTTAACGAAGCGCCTTCACCGGGCATTCTTTCACGCACTCATAGCACAGGATGCACTCCGTAGCATTCCGCCGTTTTCTGGATTCCCGGTTCACTTCCACATCCATCGGGCAGGCTTTCAGGCATTTCCCGCACTGGATACATTTACTCTCGTCACAGTGAACCCGCAGCATGGAATAGTAGCTCATCGGCTTCAGGAAGACTGTGACCGGACAGATGTATTTGCAGAATGCCCGGTTATCCCTGAATACAACTGCGAGAATGATCCCCACCGCATAATAGAGCAGATTGCCGCCGATAAAAAGCCGGAACATCATCTCCTCCAGGTCTGCCGCTTTCATCAGGAACAATCCGGTGACCACGGCAAACGACAGTGCAAATACTATATACCGGATATACCCCAGCCGCCGCCTTAAGCCCTCCGGCCGCTTATAAGGAAGCAGGTCTAAGACCATCGCCGTCCAGCAGGCATATCCGCACCAGCCCCTGCCGAAAAATAACGGCCCGAATATCTTTGCCACCGCATAATGGATCACCGCCGCCTCAAAAACGCCCAAAAACAGATAGTACCAAAGCCCCTCTATCTGCATATTTTCCCGGCAGATAATGCCGAGATAGACCAGCATATAAGAGCCCACGGCAAACTGGACAAACCGCCTGGCATACCTTTTCCCCCGGACAAACAGCGCAAGTCCCCCGGCGATGCACCCGCCGATATAAGTAAAGTTCAGCAGATAAAACAGGTTATCCTTCGCAAGCCACAAGGATACCGCAACCGTCTCAAACAGACAGAACAACAATATTGATGGTATATATTTTTTCATCTAAAATCACCCTCTTTGCTTCTTTTTCCATCTTCCGATTTTCTTAAGAAATTTTATAAACATTTCTGTTTTCTGTCACACCCGCTTCACATTTCCTTACTATAATAATTTTATCGATTAAAGAAGACAGCGGTTGTGCTGACAGGTTCTGTATGATCGCTGGACTTCGCCTAAACAAATAACGAGTTGACTTTTTCTTTTCAGACAGCCCATATGCCGGACGGCATACAAGTGTTGTCTGTATAAACATAGATTTTCCCCTCCAAAGGCCGGTGTTTTTACATCGGCCTCCTCTCTTTTATCCGGCTGTATGCTGTCTGCCCGCACGCGTATCTGCATCCGCATTTATCCTTGTATCCATACTGCCTGAGCGGAAACCTTCCAAATCCGCGGTCACATAAGTATAGCCAAGCTCCTTAAGGCCGTTTATCACCCTCTCCCGCTTCCTGACCAGCATCTGCAGATCCCTGCTGTCCACTTCAATCCTTGCCGTCTCTTCATGCACCCGCAGGCGCACATTATAAAATCCAAGCTCCCTAAGAAGTCGTTCTCCCCGCTCTACCTTGCGCATTGCCTCACCGGTAAGCTTCGTGCCGTAGGGAAATCTGGTGGCAAGGCAGGGCGATGCGGGCTTCCCTGATACGGACAGCCCGTACTGCTCCGCCAGTCTCCGCACTTCTTCTTTCGTAAACCCTGCTTCGGCCAGCGGGCTGACAATGCCTAGCTCTCTCACTGCGCGAATCCCCGGACGGTAGGCCATAAGGTCATCCCCGTTAGTCCCTTCCATCACTGTGCCTGCCCCAAGCTTCTTCGCCTCCTTAAGGATGCTCTGGAACAGATATTTCTTGCAGCGGTAACATCTGTCCTCCGGATTATACAGGATGTCCGCTCCCTCAAGCTCATCAATCTCCAGAACTTTGAATACTGCACCGATCTCTTCTGCCAGCTTCCCGGCGCTCTCTGCCTCGCCGGACGGATGGAGCATCGTATGCAGAAATATGCCGTAGACAGCCCGGCCGGTCTTTTTTGCCGCCTCACCTGCCATCTTAAGCAGCAGCCCCGAATCCGCTCCCCCCGAAAATGCAACGATCACGTCCCTTTCCGCAAAAGAAGCCATCATCTTTTTCAGCTTTTCAATCTTCGTATGGTCATCCCGCATAGCCCTGTCCTCATTCCTGTCCGCAGCCGGATAAAAGCGCTGCCTTTGCTTCTTTTTGTATCCTCTCCCACACCTTGGTGTACGGAAGATTTTTTGCCGCCGCGATTGCCGCTGCGCTTTCATATTCCGGATAAATCCTTGATTCCCCATACACGTCGCATATCTTGACCTGTGCTTCTCCAAGGGAAGTCTCTACCTTCCGGACTTCCCTTTTCAGTACCGTCCGCTCCATCTTCACCCGGCGGATTCCGATGGTAGTCGTCTCTTTAAACAGAAGCTCCTCCAGCGCCGGAATATCCTTTTCGGTGCAGATAACATTAATCTGATATGCCGGGCGGTTCTTTTTCATAAATACGGGCATGTAGCTTACGTCCCTTGCTCCTGCCGCAAAAAGCCGCTCCATCACATAACCAAGCGCTTCTCCTGTGCAGTCGTCAATATTACTTTCCAGCTTATAGATATCGTCTGTCAGCGTCCTGCCTGTCCCGGCACCTCTTTCCGTCTCTTCGATGATCATCGTCCTAAGGATGCTTGTCTTTGCGTAATCTCTTTTTCCCGCGCCCATCCCGGCCGCCAGTATCTTATATCCTTCCGGAAGCTCATCTGCCGTGCGCACTGCTGCCGCGATCGCTGCCCCGGTAGGCGTCACCAGCTCCGCCTCCACATTTGTCATATGCAGGGCAAGGCCATGCTCGGCCACAATGTGCATCACCGCTGGAACCGGTATCGGCAGGATCCCGTGGGCACACCGTACGGTTCCTTTCCCCTCATAAAGCTCCGGTATGATGATATCTTTTATACCCAGATTGTCCAGGCAGATTGCTGCCGCCGCGATATCTACGATAGAGTCCACTGCCCCTACCTCGTGAAAATGCACACTTTCTATCGTAGCGCCGTGAGCTTTGGCCTCTGCCGCCGCCAGCACGCGGAATACATCAAGAGCTGTCTTCTTGGCTCCCTCGGTCATTCCCGATTGTCCGATGATCTCTGCCACATCCTTGAATCCCCGATGTACATGGCTGTGCGTATGAGGGGCATGGGCATGGCTATGGACGTGAGGCCCTTCCCCATGTATATGCTCATGGGCATGGCTGTGGTCATGTGGCTCTTCCCCATGTATATGCTCACGCCCTCGCCCCTGCGTCCCATGTTCTCCGCCTTCCTGTCGGTGTCCGTATAAGTAGACGATATCATGATCATGGTTGTAATACGGTTCTTCCAGTACCACATTAAAATCGCAGCAGTCCAGCCCCGACTTCTTCACTCTGCTGATCTCAACAGTAAATCCTTCCAGCGGCAGTGTATCAAGCTGCCGTCTAAGCTCCCGCTCATCCGCTCCCATATCCAGAAGCGCCGCTACCGTCATATCCCCGCTTATTCCCCCGTAGCATTCAAAATAAATCGCTTTCCGGCTCCTATTTTCCATATCGTGTATTTCCCTCCTGTAGCTTTAGTTTTCTTCCGAGATGAAAATTCCGCCTATCGAAATGATATGCGGAATTTATCGCCTTTAATGTATAAATGGTTTCGCAATATACGGTATATATATCATGACCTTTCCCTTGATCATATCGTAGGTAACGGCCTCGTCATCCACCGCGTCGTTTTCTGTTCCCTTCGTGTAGAATGCCCGGCTGCCGCTTTCATTGTAGTCATCAATCTCGCTGACGATCTGATGGGTGACTGACAAGCCCTGGCTGTTTATATAAGTGATCACATCCCCGATCTGAAGCTCCTCCATGGGTATCCCATACGAAAAAACAATACTCCCTTTCGGGATGGTATCACCCATACTGTCAGTCATCATGCAGTAACAGTGCAGGTTGAATTTATCCATATTAGTAATGAACAGCGCTACCGCCAGAATCAGTATGATAAATCCTGCCGAGAAAAATTTGATCGCTTTATATTTTGACGCCGGCTTTGGCTTTACGGAAACTTCTGCCTCTCCGGTGTCGGAAACCGATTCCGGCTGCGCCGCCCTCAGCTCATCTTCTTTTGGCTTTTCCTCTGGCTCTGCAGCAGACGCTTTATTCTGTAAATCAATCTGAAATAACTCTTCCGGACTCGGAAAATTCCCCGAAAGTATGTCAAAATCTTTTTTATCCATACATTACCCTTTTCTTTATTGCTGCTGAATATCCAGATAAAGCAGCGGGTCGATAGCTACTCCGTCCTTCTCTACCTGAAAATGAAGATGATTTCCCGTAGAATTCCCGGTAGTCCCGCTGAGGCCGATCTGCTGCCCTTTCTCAACCCGATCGCCCGGCTTCACATATACTTTATCATGGTGCATATATTTTGTCACCATACCGTTGCCATGGTCGATAGTGACCATATTTCCCGCAGCGCCGCTCGGCCCCGCATAAGTCACCGTACCCGCCAAAGCCGCATAGGTCGGTATGTGATAAGCGCCTGTTCCCATGTCGATCCCCTTGTGGTATGTACTGGCTCCCGCCGTCGGCGCTGCCCTGTGCCCGAAGCTGCTGGTCAGCCTTGCACCCGGGCACGGATTGGCGAATGTCCCGATAAGGCCGCTGAACTCATCCAGTGTCATCGCATCCAGCCGGTAAAGGTCATATCGGTTCATCTGCTGGATCAGGTTCTCGCCGTAGCTTAAGCTCGTCGCCCACCTCTGTCCGATCCTCACCGCAAATGTATTCGCATCCTTTACCCCGAAGGTCAAATCCTTATACACTCTCTCCAAAAGAGCGCTTCTGTCCTCAATACATTCCGTATATGTGTTGTACACGCGAAAACCTGCCGTAATGCTGTATCTTGAACCATCCGCACGCTGCTCTCCCGTGTTCATGTCCACGCTTCCGGCTGTTCCTGAACCTTTGATCCCGAACAGGTTATTGTACTGATACGCCAGATAGGACAACCCCTGCCCTTTATCACCCTCTGGGCCGTATTTCCCGAAGCCGGACTCCTGGATGATCTGCGCGATCGTAACTGATGCCGGATATCCTGTCTCGTCCTGACATTTCAGCGCCCCTACGACCATCTCCTGCGTGATGAATCCTGGAAGGCCGCTGACGGGCACTTCTACATTGTATTTTACCTTTTCTCTATTGTCGATAAACTCAGAGGACGGCGCGAAATTGCTGAACATACTGCCGCGCTTCGGCTTGTCTTTCGCAATACCGGTCTTTTTTTTCACCTGCGCCCCGTTATCGGCCTCGTATCGGGTATCGCCGGCAACATCCTTTATGCCGCTGCCTTCCTCCGGCTTCTCATAAAGCCCTGCGTCAATCTCGTTCTGCGGAGGCTCTTCGCCCGGGTCTTCTATTCCGCCCGGAGTTCCTTCTATGTCCGTGGCATTATCATCCTTTGGAATCTCCTCTGTTCCCGTATCGGTTCCATCCTGCGGAGGTTCTTCGCCTGGAGCCTGTATGTCTCCGGGGTTTTCTTCTGTATCTGTAAGGTTACCGTCCTGCGGAGGTTCCTCTGTTCCGGTGTTATCTTCTTCTTTCGGAATCTCTCCGGACATTCCGCCGTCATCCTTCGGAGACTCTTCCCCGGCTGTACTTTCCTCTCCAGAGTTCCCATTATTCAATGCATTGTCATCCGCCGGAATTACCGGCTGATTATCCGCTCCGTCTGCCGGAGCCTGGCCCTGCTCCCCCGACGGCTGCTGCACGTTATCTTCCGCCGGTGTCTGTACCGGATTGCCAGGCGTCTGTACCGGCTGATCTTCTGCCGGCTGCTGGATCACCTCACCGGCCGGCTGCTGTGCTGTTCCCTCTGCCGGCTGCTGGATCACTTCGCCGGTAGGCTGCTGGATCACCTCACCGGTAGGCTGCTGCACCGGCTCTTCCACTGGTTGCACAGATTCCGCTGCCGGCTGCTGCACTGGCTCTTCTACCGGCTGCACCGGTTCAACCACTGGCTGCTGTACAGCTTCCATTACCGGCTGCACCGGCTCAAAGCTTCCTTCTGTTCCCTGTAATTCGTCTGCTGTCGCCGCCTCCCCGGGCACTGTCTCCTCTGCAACCCCCAGATCCTCACCCTGCCCCGGTTCATCTTCAATACCGAATGTAGCCTGCATTTCTGCCGCAATCAGACATACACTAATTCCAAGAACGACGAATACTTTTTGCAATTTCATGTCTGTCCACATCCTTTCCCTAACGCTTGCGTCTGACCATCCTCTTCATGCTGTCCTGTACAAAATGTTCGACTTTTGAAAGCGGGATTCTCTCCTTATTCTCAAAAAACTGTTCGTACAGCCACTGCTGCTTTTCTACTTTATCCTTCAGCTTCGCGATTAATTCTTCTCTCTCCGCAAGAATCTTTTCTTTTTCCTCTAACTGCTCCTTCAGCTCCTGAAGCTGTTCTTCACTGCTCTGTAATTCTCTGTCCAGATTGAGGGTATCCTCCTGCAAAAGCCGGATCGTCTCCTTATTCTCCCTGAGGAGATTCTCCTGCTTTCTCGTAACCTCTCCTCTCGTGCGGATAGTATCCTTCTGGGCCTTGATCACATTCTCACTTGTATGAAGCTCACTTTTCTGTCGCTCGATCAGCGCCTCCTGCTCCTTGCTGCGCTCCCAGAGTGCCCGGTAATATGACTCCGCCTCCCCAAGCTTCTGCGTATATTTTTCATTCGCCTCACTGGCCAGCGCCAGATCCTTCTGAAGCTTTGCAATCATCGTCTGTAACTCCTCGATATAGGCTTCCGTACTCTTCTTATTATATCCGCCAAACAAACTGCTGTTGATCTTTTTCTCTGTTTCGCTCATTTTCCTTCTCCTATACTTGTATAAACCTAATCGAAATACCGTATTATTATACTCTATTTATCCTGTTCACGCAATATTTCCCCACGACAATTTACAATTTACAGCCCTTTACTTGAGAGGATTTTTTCAAATTTGCCCTTTGACAATATTTCGTGCGTGACAAGTTCCCCATCGTAAAAAAGGGAGAATGTTGCAAACGGACAGGGCGCGTTCTTCGCCTCCTCCCCCGACCGGATATGCACTACAGAAAGGCTGACTCCCCGCGCCTTTGCCACATCCTCAAGCAGCGGCACGTACTTGGCCGTAAACGGGCACTGATTCGTATAATACAGCACAAATCCCTCCGGCATATCCTCATGCTTATGGACGTTATCCCTGAAGCGAGGTTTTTCTGCATCTTCGTCAAATGGCAGGTACATCAGCTCAAAATAGGGATCGGCTGTATCGGCCGTCCCAAAGCCTTTATACCGCATATATTTCGGGTCTGCCAGGAATCCCATTTTCTTTTTCGAGGACAGGATGACAAGCCCTTTTTTTCCCTTCGCTTTGCTGTCCCGGATACATTCGCCAAGCAGCAGGCTGGAGTAGCCATGCCCTTTGAACTGCCCGGACACCCACAGGCAGTCAATATACATATAGCCGTCCGCTTCGACCGGCGCCCACGCATACTCGGCCGGAATGTACTCGATAAAGCATTTCCCGCGGACGTCTCCTTTTAAAAATACCAGCCCCTCGTCTAACCGGTCTTTCAGCCAATCCTTTTTTGACACCACCTGAACATCCTTTTTGTTCGATATGGCGCAGCAGATATGTTCTTCTTCAATATTTTCATGTGTTATCCTTACCAGTTCCACTATCGCTTACCTCCCCTATTTTTTGTATCGCTGCTGTCCGTCCATGACCGGCAGTTATGCTCTATTATAACAAGGAACCCGCCGTACAGCGAGTTCCTTTTGCTTCAGATCTTTTATCCATCTATCGGTTCTTTACCAGATTGCCGTCCTCGTCGCGGTAATACTTCGGCACAAAGCTGTCCTTTACCCGGATGATGTAATGGACCTTAAACCGTTCGTCATAAGTGCCCTTATATTTTCTCACCCAGCTTTCAAATACTGCCTTGTTGGAATCGTCGCTCTTCACTGATCTGTCCTTGTGCCACTTCGCATCGTGCCCGCTGGCGAACACCGTCCCGTTGCCGCGGTAAATGTAGGTGTGGCCTATTCCGATGATCACATCGCCCACTTCAATCTTTCCGTCATCCATAAGAGACCCGAAGGATTTCTTTTTACCGTTAATGACCGTACAATATTTATCCAGCTTGGATTTCAGATTCTTTGAGCCAGAATTGTAATTGCGGATATACCCGTTGCCGTCGCCGTAAAACTTCTCGCTGTTGCTGATAATGCCCATGTCCCGGTACGCCCAGTTGGCGATGGACGCGCAGTTTCCTCCGCGTATCTTGCCTGCAAGCATCTTCTCAAAAGTACCACTCTGGGCAACATATTTGCTGCTGTTGGAATATACCCATTTCTCCCCGTTCTCCACGGCCTTCTCGAGCACGCTGTTGTAATAATTGCCGCAGGCCACTATAGCCTCCGGCCCGGTAAGCTGCCCACCGGTATTCTCAACTTTATCTGCCTTGTCCACGGATTCTGTCCTGGTGTCTTCTGTCTTATTCTTTGTGCCTGAAGTTCCTTCCGTCTTCTTATCCGCAGAATCTTTCTTGCTCTCTGCCGTATTCGTTCCGCCTGAATTATCAGAAGAGGCTTCCTTTGAGGCTGTATATGACGGCGTAGTACTACCGTCCGCTAATGTCCGTGTATTCTGGCCGGCTGTCCCTTCTGCGCCGGAGATCTCTCCTGCCTGGCCGGCTGCCTGCGCGCTGACTTCCTTCGCCTGCTGATCCAGGTCCTTTTCCTCGATCGTTACCGGAATAGACATGGTCGACGGCCCGATATTACAGAAAACCATCGTCTTGCCTTCGCTGATCGGAGTAATATCCCCGGTCTGGCTCACCTGCGCAATAGAAGTGTCCGCAGACGCCCAGTTCACTTCCTGCCCTTCCGCTCCTGCGACTTTGATCGTCTTTGTCTTGGATTCTTCCTTCATCGTAACGGAAGAATTACTTAACTGTACGACAGACACATCGCAGGACAGGCTTTTATTATTCGCTGTCGCTGTAATCTTCGCTGTCCCTACGCCGACCCCCTGTAATACACCGCCGGCTACTTTTACTTTGGATTCATCGCTGCTGCTCCACAGGACGCTGCTGTTGCCCGCATTGGATAGCTGAAGCTTGGAATTCATCCCTACTGCCGTATACGCGCGCTCGGGAAGCGACATCACATGCACCTTTCCGGTAAGCTTCTGCCCTTCGATGGAACAGGTGACATCAGCTTCTCCCCCGTTCACCGCCCGGATATTCCCCGACTCGTCGACACGCACCACATCCTTGTTGGCGCTTCTCCACTCGATGCCCTCGGTGTCAAATACTTCGCCGCCGGTAAGCAGGTCAGAATAGACATCACCGGCCTGCAGGAAAATCTCCGGCTCCTTCATCGCAACAACATTCACCGTCGTGGACAGCGACTGACCGTCCTCTGTCTGGCAGGACACTTCCGCCGTCCCTGCCCCGACGCCCGTCACGGCGCCTGTCTCGTCAACCATTGCGACCAGGGGATCAGAGCTCATCCAGCCCTTTGCCTTCCCAATCAGGCTTTCATTGGTACTTAACTGCATCTTGTTCCCGGCAAACAGGTAGGGCTGATCGGCAGTGATACCTGCTACATAAACAGACTGGGACACCTGGCGCCCGTTATCATTGCAGACAATATCCGCAACTCCGTCCTTAAGCGCCACAAGCTCACCGTCTACCACATCAACAACTTCTTTGTCGCTGGAATAAAATTCCGCCTCCTCAGACGCGCCGCCTATCCCAAGCTCCATCGTCTGCCCGGTGAGCATCGTAAGCTCACTTTCCTCAAATCCGAGAACATATACTTTACACTTCAATGTGCGGAAAGGCACCTTCACTTCCACCTCTGTCTCGCCCGGCTCGTAGGCCTCTATCCGCCCGCCCGGCCCGGCAGCGATCAGGTTGCCGTCTACAGTCTCGTATTTCGCCACCATCTGAAGCACAGGATTCGTCAATGCAATCTCTGCATCATCTCCTACCATCATCGACAATGACTCGTCTTTAAGTTCTCCAAAAAGGAATGCGGGAGTAATTGCAATAACCATCATGCAGACAATAACAACAATTAAAATCTTTGTCTTAATGTTCTTCAAATCTTTCTCCCCTTTCAACTATATATCTCCACCTTGTAGATTAACATATGTCAGGGGATATGTCGATAAAGAATTTTAAATTCGCAATATTTTACAAAAAACCAACAGTTTTCAGCAATTTCCGTGCAGCACAAGCCCGGCAGCGTATGCCTTAAGGATGTTCCGCCGCATCCTCGATCATCGCCTTCGCACCCCTGTCCTTCACACTTCCTGCTGCCACTATTTGTCCATCATTTTAGTAGGTTTATAGGATTTTAATTGAAAAAAAGGATTTCTGCGGATATAATTGTATATACGAAGTTAATCCCAAAAACACAGGAGCAGTACTGATGAAGCGTTTTACCTTATTTCTTATGATCCTATTGCTGTCAGCAGCCGGATATACCGTTTTTTGCGCCGCGGCAGACTCCAAACGTATATTGCCGGATACTATGGTAAATGATATTGATGTCAGCGGCATGACGCAGAAAGAGGCCGCCGAGGTATTAAAAAGCGATTCCGAAGCACGGCGCAGCGTCTCCGCATTCACCGTTGCCTTTGAAGGTAAGCATTACCAGATAGATGTCAGCGACGCGCTCATCCTGGACTATGAAGGGGCGGCAAGAGAGGCTTACCGGGAAGGGCATTCCTCCTTCTTTAAGAGAGGGATTGCGCGGGCAAAGGCTTATTTTACCGGTAACCATATTGAGCACCCGCCCATCGCCGAGGATACGAAGGCTTATCATGAAGCCTTAAAAGCCTGCGGGCTTTCAGACGCCGCGACCGACGTTAAAGACACTTACCAGTTGGAAGAAGGAAAACTTATCCTCACCACCGGAGCCGCGAAAAAACCTGACGAAGAAAGGCTGAAGGAAAAGCTCATCCTGGCTCTCCAGACAAAGGATTTCCAGACAGTCATCCCCTGCCCCGCGGTTTCCAACGACCTTGAGAATCTTGAGCAGATATATAAGGAAGTCCACACCGAGCCCCGAAACGCCACGCTGGACCGTAAGAATGATTATGCCATCAAAGAGGCAGTCACCGGAGTGGATTTTGACAAAGAGAACGCAAAAAAAATCCTTCTTGAAACCAAGAAAGGCGACGTCTCCAAGATCGACCTGTTCTATACACAGCCGCAGATCAGTACCGAGGATCTTAAAGAGCACCTGTTCGCCGACAGCTTAAGCTCCTACGCGACAAAAGTCACGGGCCGCCAGAACCGGCTGGTCAATGTAAGCCTTGCCGCCGAAAAATGTAACGGAACAATCCTTCTTAGCGGAGAGGAATTTTCTTTTAACAAAACGGTAGGCGCGCAGAATGCCCAAACCGGTTTTAAGAAAGCCGGAGCTACGTTGAACGGAAAACCAGTACAGGCATATGGCGGCGGGATCTGCCAGGTCTCCTCGACCATCTTTGCCGCTGCTCTCTTTGCCAATCTTGAGATTGTGGAAAGATGGGAGCACGATTATGTCTCCAGCTATATCGCTGCCGGGATGGACGCTGCCGTGGCGTGGAACGAGCTGGACTTCAGGATCGCCAACAACACAAGCTACCCTGTCCGGATTGACGTCGATTACAGGGACGGTTACCTGACGGTCACTATCCGGGGGACAAAAACAGATGATGCATTTGTAAGGATCCAGACAGAGACGCTTGACACATCTTCCGCAGACTGGCTGGAGGTCGACACTTACCGGAATGTCTACACCGAAAACCGAAGCCAGCTTTTCACCGAAAAGATTGCCCACAGCGCATACAGGAGATAATAGTAAAAAACCGGAGGGAACTTTATGATTTCAACAAAAGCACGCTATGCACTCAGAGTAATGACCGATCTTGCCGGGCGAGGAGAGAACGGCTACGTTCCGCTAAAGGATATCGCCATCCGCCAGGAAATTTCCGAAAAGTATCTGGAGATTATTTTAAAAAAACTGGTAAAGGGAAATATATTAAAAGGCGCCCGCGGCAAAGGCGGAGGCTATATGCTGACACGCCTGCCGAAGGACTATACCGTGGGGGAGATCATCGAACTGACGGAAGGTTCTCTCGCCCCGGTTGCCTGCCTGATGCCCGGCGCAGACGCCTGCCCCAGAAAGGATAAGTGCGCCACATTGCCACTGTGGGAAAAATATAATGCACTTATCCGCGATTTTTTCTATCAGATCACACTGGAAGACCTGATCAACAATAACTTTTAGGTATCCTACGCAAATTCTTTTATTTTTCTGCCAGAGATCCGTTCTTATCTATCCCGCGGTAAGCCCGGACCGGAATCAGGACGCGAGCCAGAAAGACGAGCACCATGGCGGCGGCAGCATACGCCCACGGGATCCTGAAGGGCACCTGCATATTGTTCATGGACGCAAAGAACAGGCAAGTGACCGGCACGCCGAAGCAGCAACCCGCTCCCGGTAGAACGCCTCTGAAACGCAGAATATCTCTTTTTCCCCGAACTCTTAGATATAACCCTGAAAGGGATTTCATTTGCCGATGCTGGTCTTTTCTGCCATTTATAAAAAGAATTAACGTGCATTTTTATAAATTTCTACTGCATCATCCAAATTTAATTTTTTCGCGGAACCTGTATGGTTTCCAGAAGCAATCATACACCGGTTTGCTATATCAAGAATCTGGTCATTGGATGGCCGGATACCAAGTTCACGCATATTCGTAGGCATACCGATATTACCATAAAACTGTTCCATTGCATAAATACCGGCCTCTGCAACTTCTTCATCAGTTCCTTCTAAAGTTATATCCATGACATTTCTTGCAAAACGTACAAAACGGTGAAGGCAGTCCTTGTAAACATATCTTGCCCAGCTTGGCCATACTGCAGCAAGGCCGGCCCCATGTGTTACATCAAACATTCCTCCAATTTCATGCTCAAGCTTATGGGTCATAAAATCACCGCCGTCATTTCCACACCCAGTCAGATCATTGTGCGCCAGACTTCCAGCCCACATGATTTCGGAACGCGCATCAAGATTGCCGGGGTTCTCATGCAAAACAACCGCGTTTTTCATCACCGTACGCAGCAAAGCTTCAGCAATCGCGTCTGTAATTTCCAAATTTCCACCATTGGTAAAGTAACGTTCCATCGTATGCATCATGATATCAACACAGCCTGATTCCGTCTGGTAATCGGGAAGTGATTTTGTATATTCCGGATTCATAATCGAAATCTTCGGCCGTGCAAGATTATCATCATAAGCACGCTTTTCACCGGTTTTTTCGTTAGTGATGACACATCCTTTAGAAGTCTCACTGCCGGCAGCGGCAATTGTCAGTATACTCGCTACCGGAAGACATTTTTCTGCAATTCTTACATGCTGGAATAATTCCCAGACATCATGTTCCGGTTCCGCCAATCCATAAGCGATAGCTTTCGCCGTATCAATAGCGCTTCCGCCCCCGATAGCTAACAGAAAATCAACATTTTCCGCTTTCCCAATCCGAATACCTTCATATACTTTGTCCAGCCTTGGGTTAGGAACAATACCTTCAAGCTCCGAAAAGGATATACCCTCTTCTTTTAAAGAGCATCTGACTTTATCCAAAAGCCCAGAATTCCGCGCACTATTTCCCCCAAAAACAAGCAGTACACGAGATGCCCCCAGCCGCTTAAGTTGTTTTCCTGTTTCACGCTCGCTGTCCTTACCAAAGATCACTTCTGTTGGTGAATAATACTTAAAATTGTTTGCCATTATTACCGTCCTCTCTTTTCATATAATATTTATTTCCGACAATACTATTATAATTTATGATTTTATATCATAATATGATTTTATAGACTATATATAGAAATATACCGCCAATTATGATATGATAATTCTAATATTTTGAAAGTAAAAATGATGAGGACCACTATGATGCAACCATTTCAAATTGACGAAAATCAAGTAGAACAAATTGAAGGCATGACCACAGAGTACCCTTATTGCCTGCATAAACGGGATTTGACGGATTTTATCATTCCGTGGCATTGGCATGAGGAATTAGAACTCGGATATATTCAGGAAGGCACCAGTAAGATCGTCACAATCCATGCAGAATATATTATCCGCCAGGGCGACGGGTTTTTTATCAACAGTAATGTAATGGATATGAAAAAAAATGCCGCTCCGGGAGCACGGGTACTGGAAATCAATCACATATTTCACCCTATTTTCCTGAGCGGACATTTCAAAAGCCGTTTTGAAAAAAAATACTTAACTCCAGTTATCAATAACCACCAGATAGAAGTTTATATTATCCGGAGGGGGCAGCCAATATCAGATAAAATTCTTACAAATCTTTATCGGCTTAAGGAATTTCAAACACATGAGAACATGGAATTTCAAACCAGGAATCTTCTGTCCGAAACATGGCTTTTACTTTTAGAGGATATACAGAAAAATTATAACATAAATAAAATATCAAAATTTGATCAGTCAGACAGAATCCGAAATATGCTTTCTTTTATTCATAATCATTATAAAGATAAAATTACAGTATCACAAATCGCGGATGCCATAGGGATAAGTGAGCGGGAAGCTATGCGCAGTTTCCGCAAAAGTCTTAATCAAAGCCCTATAGAATACCTGATCTCCTACAGACTTAATGAGGCAAAGAAAATGCTGCGGAACAGTGAGCTGTCTATAACGGAAATATGCTATCAATGCGGGTTCTCTGACAGTTCCTATTTTGGGAAAACATTCCGCAAAGCCTACGGACTTACTCCAAGAGAATTCCGCTGTCATTAATCTTTCTATGCGTATATTTTTGGTGTTTTCAGCATAAATGGCATTTTTGCCTCATCGGATCATATAACCGCTTATCCGTCAGATGAAATATGACAACATTATCCTTTTCTGAATAGATCCCTGCAACCTTATATGTATGCGATAAATCCATGTCATTCATTGTCATAAGCCCATGCACAAACGCCCGGCTTGTCACCTGCATCTGGACATGATTCACAAGATATATCCTGTCCGGAACCTTGAAGGACAACGTTTCCGTTTTTTTACACGGTGCTACGATGATGGAATCCATACTCCTGTTCACTTTAAGACATATATACGAGGGTGCCCCAAGAACCCTTACCACATCTTTTCCGATATTAATCGCATTCCCCTTTCCGTAAAAAGATATCTCAAGCCTTACATTCTTTTTTTCGCCCTTCCATAACCGATTTGGCGCTTCACTGGCTTTCCGGTCCATTATCTCATCCATTGTTTCATCTCCCTGGCTTTTGTATTGATCCGCAGTTTTTCTCCTGTTCCGCAGGATAGTCAGCGTATGACTGTCCTGTATATTCTCCCAGATATTCAAATATATTCATCTGCCTTGCCTCAACATAATCGTTATAAGATTTACCGATACAGTCCTTATAGGCATCCGGATAGTATCTCACCTGTTTTTTCTTAATCTCACCTGTTTCTTCATTGACAAATTCCACCGGCCGGGAAGCGAACATGATCGCTTCATCAAGCTCAAATACCAAAACCAGCCCTTCCCTGGAATTCGCAACATGTCCGAGGACCTTATACCGGCAGCTTAATTTCCATCCCATCAGTTTATACACATTATGGATGAAATCCTCGGAGGTAATGTCACGGTTCACCCACTCGTTATCCTTTTGCCGTCTTCTCGCCCACGCCACGGAAGCGCTCTGCTCCTCCGGACACATAACAACCGTCAGCTTTCTTTTGTCTGGATGGATCAATGGCAGAATATATTCCACTCCGGCAAACAGACGGACACTGGCCATGTTAAATGTCATCCTGCCGTATTTGATACTGACCGCCGGCTTCTTCAGCATAGAAAACTGTGTACGGGGCGGCAGGACATAGCCGTCCAGATTTTCATACTCTAACTCCTGATTCTGTGCCATCCTTGATTTCACAAGCTGGCGGATCAGTTCCTGGTCACTGTAATTATATGACTGTTCCTTTGCTCCATTCTTTACCTCACCAGCATCCTGAATTATCTCTATATCATCCATGATCAGCCCTCCGCTTCTACATCAGCATTAACATTTCTTCCAACTCATCCCCAATCTCTTTTCTGGCAGGGATTTTCCCGATAAGAGGATTGTCCGCAATATTTCCCGCCTCTGCCATATCGTCTTCCGAAAGCGAAGCAACTATACTGTCTCTTCTTTTTCGCATTGCGTAAAGCATCCCGGCCCGGTGTTTTCTCCATTCCTCCATATCCTCATTATATAAATAAAGCTCACTGTTCTTGTACGGTATGTATCTCGAAGGTAACTGCCGCTGCTCTTCTGACAATACTTCCGCTGCCTTCTTTACCGTCTTACTTGCTACGATCTGCGGCTCATCAAGAAAGAAGACCATAAGTTTTTTGCCGCCCCTCTCCTTGGTAATACCGCGAAACCTGAAACTGTATTTTTTGATCCAGTCCTGCTCTTCATATACAGCCGTACAGAAGGCATTGGCTGAAAATGACAGTATCGGACTGCCTTCTTCGTTTTTCCACCGAAAACTTCCCGATCCATCGCCGCAGTTTCTGATGATGATCGTCTGCAGCAACGGATGATACAAAAGTTCTATATTTGCACAATTATTAAACCTGTCATGGCATTTTTTATTGAACTTTATCTGTTTATTAGTTATCGTAAGGGTCGGAGTATCCCAGCCGATAAAATAAGCGCTGTGCGGGGCATAGTATCCGGTAAAATCCATGGAAAGGACTTTACTGTGCTCTTCCCCGCTAATTATCCTCGCCTCATACTCTAAATGTTCATATTCCTCATCACTGTATACACTGCGTGACAGTTCCACCAAAGCTTTTCTGTCTATGCCGCTGAAGCCCGGATGGATACTAACGAATCCCTTTAATCTTCCCGTGTTGATCACACGGATATCCGGTACGCCATCCACTCTTCTGCTGGATGCCATCATATGTGCTGCTCTTGCTATCTCCGGAGTAACTATCCCTCCATGGTGATTTGGTACAAATGCACTTTCTCTTATGCCGTCGTTTTTCATTTTCTTTCCTTTCTTGTAATCAACAGTAATCGTCTTTCTTGCCCTCAAATCTCCCCACCTTCTTTCGTTCATGAGAATATTACTGACCATGTCGCCGTTCCAGTCTGTTCTGCCTGTAAGGGTTTTCCGTCCCTTGTCTGTAAGTATTTTTGCTATTTCATCATAAGAATATCCGTAAATGCGTGCAAGGAATATAAAACGGACAGTCAGTGCCTCATCCTCGACAATGACAAAGCCGCCCTCTGCCGTATGCCTGTACCCCAGCAGATCTGATACCGGGAACTGTCCTGTACAGATCCGCTGATCATAAGAGAGTATCATCCTGCGGCTCTTGTTATCCGACTCCCAGTCTGCAAGCATGGCATGGATGGAAAGCGCCTGATGGCAGTCTGGATCTAAGGTATAGATATTTTCCGTCTCAAAATAAACGCCTACCGGATGAGAGGGGTTCTTTGTCTTTAAATTGCTGATCTGTTCTATGCAGTCAGTCATATTCCTCGCAAATCGGGAGACACTGGCACAAAGAATCAAGTCCATCTTCTTATCTGCCGCGTCTTTAAGCATTCTTTTGAATTCCGTCCTTTTCTTTATTGAAGTGCCGGTTTTCCCTTCATCCGCGTAGATTTCCTGCATCGTCCAGTTCGGAGTTTTACTGATCTTCTCTGTGTAATATTTCGTCTGGTTTTCAATTGACGACACCTGTTCCTCACTCTTAGTGCTGACTCTGGCGTATACTGCCACAGCCTTTTCTCCTTTGTCCAGAATAGAAGGCTTTGGTCTGGCCGGATAAAACACAGTCCCTTCCGGTATCCTGGCATTTCGCACCCTCTGCCTTGTAAAAGTTTTCCGTTGTTCTTGATCTGCATCCTGCGGTACCTGGATCTCTTTTTCTTTGTCCATTGCAAACCTCCCCGTCATCGGACCGCACGCATGATGGTCGTCTGCCACTCCCTGAAATCATCGGGATTTAAGGAAATGTATTTCTCCGCCATCTTAGCCAGCTCCTGCAGTTGATTTTCTGCGTTTCCTATTGTATCGATGTGATAATGCTTATCCTCCGTAATGATATCCACACCATTACCGAATCCCCTGAGCATCTTAAACAAATAACAGAACTCCCTTGTATCCGCGGCGAGATACCCTTTGGTCTGTACGGCAATGCATTCCACTTTCCCACACCTGCATTCATGAAGGAGCCTTAACATTTCCGGTCTCTTAGCAATTTCCCTGTTCCCGGTAATGTCAACGTAGACCCCGGCCAGTTCATACTTATCGGATCCTGCATATTTGTCCGCATAATATTTCTGATGATACGAAAGGGCATCGTCCCGCCGTTCACCCCACAGCTTTGCCAGCTTCGCATATCCGGCAACCTTTATTTTCTTACTCATCTTTTGTCTCCGTTTCTGTTGGGACACACCCGTCGTCTGGCAGCCGTCAGGGACATTGTTCAGATTTCCGTCAAGACTTATACTAACTTAACTGCTCCGTCATGTCCCATATGGTATACGGATACCATAACCACTTTATCTTCACCTCCGCCACGTTTCTTTTCTGCCTTTGATATATCCACTATGGTTATATCATAAGACCGAAACGGTTAGTTGTCAATCTAAAACTGTCCAATTTGGATGCTTAAATTATACCAAAACAGAAATATAATAATAAAGCAGGAGGTATCGTCATGGAACTAAAAAAAATCCGTATGCAAAAAGGATTAACACAGCAGGCCGTAGCGGATGGCATTCAATGTTCCCCAACTGTCTATGCCCGATACGAACGCGGCGAAAGGGAACCTTCCATTGAAATGCTGCTTAAACTTTCTTCTTTTTTTGATGTTACCGTAGACTATCTTCTTGGTAATGTTGAAACAACAATGTCAACTTTTACAAAATATGAGATGGATCTGGTCATGGCAGCCAGAGGCGCCGATGACCGGGCAAAAGAAGATGCGCTGAATACACTGCGGGCACATCAGATGAAAAAAGGAAAAGTCTGCCGGGCATAATGAAAAAAGAGGGAAACATCATATATTTATCCTGGAACTGATAAGGATACCGTTTAACGCATCTGGTCTATATGTTTAAGAAAATAATTGAGCAGCAGGAAAACAATTTATCACAAAGAGGTTGAACAGAAAATGCAATCATTATGCAAAGAGAAAGAGAAAAAAGCCGCAATCCCAGTATTTGCTGGTCATGCGGCTTAACTCCAGTTATTCAAATTCTATAGTCGCCGGCGGCTTAGGACTCATATCATAGCACACCCGATTCACATTCTCCACCTCAGAAAGTATCCGGTTCGTTATCGTCTCCAGCACATCCCAGTCCACCTTCTCCACAGATGCCGTCATAGCATCGATCGTATTAATCGCACGGATGATCACCATATACTCAAACACCCGCGCATTGTTCTTCATACCTACAGACTTAAAGTCCGGCACCACGGTAAAATATTGCCATACCTTCTTATCAAGTCCGGCTTTTGCAAATTCCTCCCGGAGTATCGCATCCGACGCACGCACCGCCTCAAGCCTGTCTTTTGTAATCGCACCCAGGCATCTTACGCCAAGCCCCGGTCCCGGGAACGGCTGGCGGTAGACCATATCGTAAGGCAGGCCAAGTTCTACGCCGCATGCACGCACTTCGTCCTTGAAAAGCTGTTTCAGCGGTTCTACCAGCTCGAACTTCAGATCTTCCGGAAGGCCGCCTACGTTGTGGTGGGATTTCACCATCTTCGCTGTCTTCGTCCCGCTCTCGATAATGTCCGGGTAAATGGTTCCCTGACCGAGGAAGTCGATTCCTTCTAACTTTCTCGCCTCTTCCTCAAACACGCGGATAAACTCCCCGCCGATGATCTTGCGCTTCTGCTCCGGATCCGCTACATTTTCAAGCTTGCCTAAGAAACGTTCAGACGCATCTACATAGATCAGGTTAGCGTGAAGTTCATCGCGAAACACTTTTACAACACTCTCGGATTCATTTTTCCGCATCAGGCCGTGATTAACGTGGACGCACACAAGCTGCTGCCCGATCGCCTTGATGAGCATCGCCGCCACCACAGAAGAATCAACCCCGCCGGACAGCGCCAGCAGCACTTTCCTGCCGCCCACCTGCTGGCGGATAAGCTCTACCTGGTCTTCAATGAAGTTTTTCATCTTCCAGTTCGCTTCTGCCTTGCATGTCCCAAATATAAACTCCTTCCATGCATCCTTATCCGGCAGCGCATCAAACTGCGTATCACATCTGGACTGGGGATAATCGATGGAGATCATCGGGATTCCCAGGTCATAAAGCTCCGGCCTTACCTCAACCGGCGCTCCGTCTACAATGCGGTTCTCACCGCCGTTAAGTACTATGCCCTTTACATTGTCAAATGCCTTTAACTCCTCTGCCGTGATATCATGGGGATGGATCTCACTGTATACGCCAAGTTCGCGGATTTCTCTGGCAGCAACTGTGTTCTGCGTGCTGCCCAGATCCAGAATTACGATCAAATCTTGTTTCATGGGTAATGTCTCCTTAATCTTTTTATCTTTGTCATATTATAGCAGATAAATGCAATAATTGTATACGCATTTCCTACCACAGTTCCATTTTAAGCTCCTGCACATCCGTCTCTTCAAAATCCGCTGTCATCTGCGCCTTAACCGGAACCACAACTATCGCCTTTTTGAATCTCCCCGAAGCAGTAATCTTCTGCCGGCTTACAAATCCTTGTTTATTCACCGTACTTACAAGGCTTAAGCTTTCCACCTCCACAGAAGCATGTCCAGGAAGCATGTCCTCAGCTCCCGTCTGCGCCAAGAGCTTCGCGATGTAATCCTCGGCGATAAAAGACGGCAGCTCGTAGGAATATACTTTATCCGCGCCGTCTTCCTCCACACGGATATTCTCAATGTCGCCGGATGCATCTATGACCATATCCGTAATATCCATGATGATTCCGAGGACTTCATCCTGAGACTTTTGCTGCTTATCCTTCTTTTTCCCGTCATCGGTGTAGTACCATCCGTCTTTGTAATACGCCGTTGACACAGCATCCCCCGGGCTCAGCCGGGTCTCCATGGCCATCTGGAGGTCTTGTCTGTCCTCTCCTTGTACCGCCTGGATTTTAGCTTCCATCCCGAATTCCCCGTTAATCGTCTTCCCGCCAAGCTTAAGACTGCCCTTTGTAAAAGCCTTAAATGATGCAAGCGTCGCGGTCTTTTCCATCGCTTCTGCGATAATCTCATTATCCGTGCGGGAATCCATATCGCCTTTGCCCTGCGCGGTATCTTCTGCGGCTTCTTTTGTCCCTTCTGTCTGGGTCTTTACATTCTCCTGCGTATCAGCCTCATTATGTCCGCACCCGGAACAAACCATCAGGCAGATGAGCGGCAGGAGCAGTATCTTCGCTATTCTCATGTCATTTCCTACTTTACCGTAACAATCTCATAATCCCTGCTGCCAAGCCCGATCTTCTCTGCATGTGCAAGGCATGTCTTATATTCGGAGTTCACGGTAGTATTCTCAAAGTGGTCGTGATGGTCGCAGAAATCCGCCTGTTTCATGTTGTCCGCAAGCTGGCTGTTTGGGAGAGGCTCTGCCTTTAAGCAGGCATCCACACACGCCTGGTCGAGAGCCAACGGGTCAAAGGACGCGAACATCCCGATATTCGGCAGAATTGGCGCATCATTCTCCGCGTGGCAGTCACAGTTGGGCGATACATCCACGATCAGGGAGATGTGGAAATTCGGCCGGCCGTCTACGACTGCTTTCGTATACTCCGCCATCCGGCAGTTCAGTACCTTCGTCGCCGCATTGTCCACAAAGTCAATGGCATCAAAATTACATGCCCCGATGCACCGTCCGCATCCGACACAGTTTTCCATATTAATGGACATCTTCTTTGCCGTCTCGTCAAACACAAGTCCGTCATTGGCACACTGTCTCATGCACAGGCGGCATCCCCGGCACAATTCCGGGTCAACAGACGGTTTCCCGTTTCTGTGCTGCTCCTTCTTTCCCGCGCGGGAACCGCATCCCATACCGATATTCTTGATGGTGCCGCCAAACCCGGTCATCTCATGGCCCTTAAAATGGGACAGGCTGATAAACACATCCGCATCCATCACCGCGCGGCCGATCAGCGCTTTCTTTATGTACTCGCCGCCCTCAACCGGAACTTCTATATCATCCGTTCCCTTAAGCCCGTCGCCGATGAGAATCGGGCATCCAACCGTAAGCGGCGTGAACCCGTTTTCCCACGCACAATAAAGATGCTCCAGGGCATTTTTGCGGCTGCCTGGATAGAGCGTGTTGCAGTCTGTAAGAAACGGTTTTCCTCCAAGCTCCTTCACCACATCCGCCACCGCTTTCGCATAGTTCGGGCGCAGGAAACTGATATTCCCAAGCTCACCGAAATGCATCTTGATTGCGGTAAACTTGTTATCCATATCAATCTCTCCGATTCCTGCCGCCTTGATCAGGCGTTTCAGCTTGGTCGGCAGTCCTTCCCCAATCTTCGCCCTGAAATCTGTATAATACACTTTTGATTTTGCCATATCATCTCTCCTATTCTCTAAAATATTTTCTGCAGCATCTTCTTAATCATTGATCATCATCTTGATAATCTCTTCATTGGTCTCCTTCATGCCGTCCTTGCCGAGACGCCCGATATTGCTGATGGTCGCCTCCACGCCTTTCGTCACGATGCCGTCTCCGGCATAGAACTGCTGCCCGCGAAGGAACATATTGTATCCTAAGATCCCGGCGTCCACGGATGCGGCAATCTTCGCCGCGCAGGACGCTTTCGCCCCGTCGCAGACCATGCCTGACACGATAGCCAGCGCGTTGACTACCGTATGTATCACTTCCTCATAGCCGCCGCCCATCAGGTACGCAATCCCGGCTCCCGCCGCTGCTCCTGCGCTGACCGCCCCGCAGTATGCGGAAAGCCTTCCGATGCCCGTCTTCTGGTGAATCGCCGTCAGGTTGGAGAGTGCCAGCGCACGGTACATCTTTTCTTCCCCGGAGTTATACTCCTTTGCATACTCCAGCACAGGGAGAGAACATGTCATCCCCTGGTTGCCGCTGCCTGCATTGATAATTACCGGCAGCTCGCAGCCGTTCATCCTGGCATCCGAGCCCGCAGCCGCCCTGGCTTTTGCCCTTGTGCGGACATCATCCCCGTAGGTGTCAAGAAGGACGCTGCCGATATTCGCGCCGTAATCCCCTTTAAGCCCTTCGTCAGCGATAGCCGTGTTGTACTCAATCTGCCTGCCGATGACCTCTTTGATATCCGCGATGTCCACGCTGTTAATAAAATCCCAGATATCTTCCATATTAAGGAGGGAACGGTCCGTAAGGCCCTCCTCCGTCTCGCCCTCCACCGGGATATCTAAAAGCTTTTCCCCGTCCTTTTCCACCAGGACGATATTCGTGTGATAGTTGGCAATCCTAACTTTCGCGTAGGAATCTCCTTTTTTCGCCAGAACGATGATGTCGAAGGTAACCCCGTTGTCAATATGCTCCACGCTGATTGGCACGGTCTTTAAAAACTCTGCCATCCGCACCGTCTCCTCCTCGGAAACCTCTGCAATCACTTCCAGCTCTTTCTCCGCCTTTCCCGCGATAATCCCCGCTGTCGCCGCCGCCGGAATCCCTTTCAGGTGGTTCGTGTTGGGAACAATCACGCTCTTTACATTCTTAATAATGCTGCCGCTTGCGCCAATCTCCACGCTGTCCGGCAGTTCCCCCAGAACCTCTCTCGCCTTTGCTGCGGCGTAAGCTAACGCAATCGGCTCCGTACAGCCCATCGCCGGCACAAGCTCCTCATTGAGAATCTGGATATATGCACCGTATTTTTCATTTGTTCTTTCCATCCTAAACCTCTCCTTTATCAAGATATTGTACATCCCTTGCTCCTATTATAGAAAATCTGCGTGGATGTTGCAATAGATTTGTTGCCGCCGATTTCGGGAAAATGGATGAAATGCATCATATCGCTTGAAAACCTCCCGCAATAACGCTACAATAAACACGGACTGTAAATCAGATTATAGATTAAGGAGATTTTACCGTGCAGATTCAGGATAAACTTACGATGCCAATCGGCGTCTTCGATTCCGGCGTCGGCGGACTTACCGTCGCCCGGGAGATTATGCGCCAGCTCCCCAGCGAAAATGTCGTATATTTCGGGGATACTGCCAGAGTGCCTTACGGCAGCAAGTCAAAAGATACGATTATCCGGTTTTCCAGGCAGATTATCCGGTTTTTAAAAACAAAAGAGGTAAAGGCAATCGTCATCGCATGCAATACAGCCAGCGCCCTCGCCTTAGAGACTGTCCAGGCGGAGACGGACATCCCGGTCATCGGTGTTATCGCGCCGGGCGCAAGAGCCGCTGTAAAGGAGACGAAAAATAAAAAAATCGGGGTTGTGGGAACCGAGGCCACCATCCGCAGCGAGACTTATACGAAAGTGATACGCTCCCATCTCCCGGGCGCCTCCGTCATCGGAAAGCCCTGCCCGCTCTTTGTGCCGCTGGTGGAGGAAGGCTTTGCAAAGCACTCTATCACAGAGCAGGTCATCGATATCTATCTGGCCGATATGAAAAACACAGATATTGACACCATGATCCTCGGATGCACCCATTACCCCTTGCTCCGCTCAAAGATTATGGCATACTTAGGGGAGCGCGTACATATCGTGAACCCGGCATATGAGACCGCCATGGATCTGAAAGCGGTCTTGAAGGAGCGGCAGATTGCGAATACTTCCGGAACACCCGGCACTTACGAATTCTATGTCAGCGACGCGGCAGAAAAGTTCACGAAGTTCGCCAACTCCATCCTGCCCTACGATATCGCGACTACACAGTGTATAAATATTGAAGAGTTTTAATTTTTACTATGATTTTTCTGGTTTTTCCTATATAATGGTAGATGGGTTTAAAAGATTATGCTATTTTTCCTGCATAAATATACACCGTTTTTCAACCCGTGAATTGCAAAGATATGCACTTTAATATCAAAGGAGGTACATATGCCAAAAAGAACAGATATTAACAAAGTATTGATCATCGGCTCCGGTCCCATCATCATCGGGCAGGCATGCGAATTTGACTACTCCGGGACGCAGGCGTGCAAAGCCTTAAGAAAGCTTGGCTACGAGATTGTATTGGTAAATTCCAACCCTGCTACGATCATGACTGACCCGGAAACTGCCGATGTGACTTATATCGAGCCGCTGAACGTCAGGCGTCTGGAACAGATCATTGCAAAGGAACGGCCGGACGCGCTTCTTCCCAATCTCGGCGGCCAGTCCGGACTTAACCTCTGCGCCGAGCTTGCAAAGGAAGGCATCCTTGACAAGTATCATGTACAGGTCATCGGCGTACAGGTGGATGCCATCGAACGCGGCGAGGACCGCATCGAATTCAAAAAATCCATGGATGCCATCGGTATCGAGATGGCAAGGAGCGAAGTTGCCTACACGGTAGACGAGGCTCTCGGCATCGCTGACAGGCTTGGCTATCCGGTTGTACTTCGTCCGGCCTACACCATGGGCGGCGCCGGCGGCGGTCTTGTCTACAACAAAGAAGAGTTAAAGACCGTATGCGCAAGAGGCTTGCAGGCAAGTCTTGTAGGCCAGGTGCTCGTGGAAGAATCTATCCTCGGGTGGGAAGAATTAGAGCTCGAGGTTGTCCGCGATTCTGAAAACAAAATGATCACTGTCTGCTTTATCGAAAATATCGACCCCCTCGGCGTACACACCGGGGATTCTTTCTGTTCCGCTCCGATGCTGACCATTTCCGAGGAATGTCAGGCACGGCTTCAGGAACAGGCTTACCGCATCGTTGAATCTGTGCAGGTCATCGGCGGGACGAATGTGCAGTTCGCACACGATCCTGTCACCGACCGCATCGTTGTTATTGAGATCAATCCCAGAACATCCCGCTCCTCTGCGCTGGCATCAAAGGCTACCGGGTTCCCTATCGCCCTTGTATCCTCTATGCTTGCCGCCGGCCTTACCCTGAAGGACATCCCCTGCGGCAAATACGGGACTCTCGACAAATATGTGCCGGACGGCGATTATGTTGTCATCAAATTCGCCCGCTGGGCTTTTGAAAAATTCAAGGGCGTTGAGGACAAGCTGGGCACACAGATGCGCGCGGTAGGCGAAGTGATGAGTATCGGAAAGACTTACAAAGAAGCTTTCCAAAAAGCGATCCGAAGCCTTGAGACCGGACGGTACGGCCTGGGTCATGCAAAAGATTACGCAGACCAATCCAGGGAGGCACTCCTTAAGCTTCTGATCACGCCGTCAAGCGACCGCCACTTTATCATGTACGAAGCACTGCGGAAAGGCGCAGAAGTAGAGGAAATCTTCCAGATTACCAAAGTAAAGCATTGGTTTATCGAACAGATGAAGGAGCTGGTGGAGGAGGAAGAGGCGCTCACTGCGCACAAAGGCTCTCTTCCGCCGGATGATAAGCTTATTTCCGCTAAGAAAAATGGTTTCTCGGACAAATATCTGGGACAGATCCTTGCTGTCCCAGAGGCAGATATCCGCAACAGGCGCATCGAGCTCGGCGTTACGGAGAGCTGGGAAGGGGTACATGTGAGCGGTACCAAAGACAGCGCTTATTACTACTCAACCTACAACGCCGAGGATAAAAATCCGGTAAATACCAACCGGCCAAAGATCATGATCTTAGGCGGCGGGCCGAACCGTATCGGGCAGGGTATTGAGTTCGACTACTGCTGCGTACATGCTGCTCTGGCCCTTAAAAAGCTCGGCTTTGAGACAATCATCGTAAACTGTAACCCCGAAACGGTTTCGACGGATTATGACACCTCGGACAAGCTGTACTTTGAGCCGCTGACGCTGGAAGATGTCTTGAGCATCTACAATAAAGAAAAACCGTTAGGTGTCATCGCGCAGTTCGGCGGTCAGACACCGCTTAATCTGGCGTCCGAGCTTGAGGAGAACGGCGTCCGGATCCTCGGGACTTCCCCGGCAGTCATCGACCTGGCAGAAGACCGGGATCTGTTCCGGGAGATGATGGATAAGCTTGAGATTCCTATGCCGGAATCCGGGATGGCAACTACTGTGGAAGAAGCTTTACAGATCGCAAAAGAAATCGGCTACCCGGTTATGGTCCGTCCCTCCTACGTTCTCGGCGGACGCGGGATGGAAGTGGTCTATGACGATGAGAGCATGGAAGGATATATGAAGGCTGCTGTAGGAGTCACTCCTGACCGTCCCATCCTTATCGACCGTTTCTTAAATCATGCCTTAGAGTGCGAGGCAGACGCCATCAGCGACGGGACACATGCATTTGTTCCTGCCGTTATGGAACATATTGAGCTTGCCGGAGTGCATTCCGGCGATTCCGCCTGTATCATCCCGTCGGTTCACATTTCCGAAGAAAATGTGGCCACGATCAAGGAATATACAAGAAAAATCGCGGAGGAGATGCACGTCAAAGGTTTGATGAATATGCAGTATGCCATTGAAAACGGCAAGGTGTATGTATTAGAAGCCAACCCGCGGGCATCCAGAACAGTGCCGCTTGTCTCGAAGGTATGCAATATACGGATGGTTCCTCTGGCAACGGAGATCATCACCGCGGAGATTACCGGAAAACCGTCGCCGGTTCCGGAACTTAAAGAACAGGACATCCCATATTACGGCGTGAAGGAAGCTGTCTTCCCGTTCAATATGTTCCAGGAAGTTGATCCGATCTTAGGGCCGGAGATGCGCTCTACCGGAGAGGTCTTAGGACTTTCCCCGTATTACGGCGAAGCATTTTACAAAGCTCAGGAGGCAACACAGACAAAGCTTCCGCTTGGCGGCACGGCACTTATCTCCGTAAACCGCAAGGACAAAGAAGAAGTTGTGGAGATTGCAAAGAGTATCGCAGATGACGGCTTTAAAATCATTGCCACCGGCAATACTTACAAGCTGATCCGTGAGGCCGGAATTGAGGCGGAGCGTGTGAATAAGCTCTATGAAGGCCGCCCGAATATTTTAGATATGATCACGAACGGGCAGATTGACTTCATCGTCAACTCCCCCGTAGGAAAGGACAGCATACATGACGACAGCTATCTGCGCAAGGCAGCCATCAAGTCCAAGATTCCTTATATGACGACTATCGCTGCTGCCAGAGCGACCGCAAAGGGGATCCGCTATGTAAAAGAGCATGGAAACGGAGAGGTAAAATCCCTGCAGGCGCTCCACAGTGAAATCCGCGATAAAGGTTAATCTGAACTAATGGAAATAAGGGCTGTTGCTTTAGCAGGCCACCCGCCTGCTTTTGCAACAGCCCTTTTTATTAATTCTCCATCGCTTCTGCCACTGACGCTTCGCAGCTTCTCATAGCCTTGATTGTCTTATCGAAAAGCTCATCAAGTTCCCAGCCCAGACGTTCCGCGCCCTGGGAAATAACATCCCTGGAGCATCCTGCTGCGAACCGTTTATCCTTAAACTTTTTCTTTAAACTCTTTACTTCCAGATCCATCGTGCTCTTAGACGGGCGCATCAGTGCGCATGACCAGATCAGCCCCGTCAGCTCGTCCGCCGCAAAAAGTACCTTCTCCATCTCAAGCTTCGGCTCCTCTTCACTGCAGAGCCCATAGCCGTGAGAGCAGACCGCGTAGATCATATCCTCGCCCACTCCGGCCTCCTGAAGAAGCTCCGGTGCCTTCTTACAGTGCTCCTCCGGATAAAGCTCAAAGTCGATATCGTGGAGAAGCCCGGTAATGCCCCAGAACTCCTCTTCCTCTCCATAGCCAAGCTCTTTGGCAAACCAGCGCATCACACCTTCAACTGTCAGAGCGTGCTGGATGTGGAACGGCTCTTTGTTATATTTTTTCAGCAGTTCTAATGCCTGCCCGCGGGTGATACAGCTCTTCTTCGGCTCACGCGCAGCTTCCTTTTTGCCTGACTGGGAGGCATCGGACGGCTTTTTGTCTAAGGACTTCATTGTCGGAAACAACAACACATCGCGGATCGCCGCCGAATCTGTCAGCAGCATGCACATCCGGTCAATGCCGAACCCGATTCCGCCTGTCGGCGGCATACCGATCTCCAGCGCGTTGAGGAAATCCTCGTCTGTCGTGTTCGCTTCTTCGTCGCCCTGCGCCAGCAGTTCTTCCTGCGCCTTAAAACGCTCTCTCTGGTCAATCGGGTCATTCAGCTCCGAGTAAGCATTAGCCATCTCCCAGCCATTCATAAAGAACTCAAAGCGCTCCACATACTCCGGGTTCTCCGGCTTTTTCTTCGTAAGCGGGGAAATCTCTATCGGATGATCCATAACGAAAGTCGGCTGGATCAGGTGCTCCTCTGCAAACTCTTCAAAGAACAGGCTTAAGATATCGCCTTTTTTGTGCCTGTCCTCGTACTCTACATGGTGTTTGTTGGCAAGCTCTCTCGCCTGCGCTAATGTTTCCACCTCATTCCAGTCAACGCCCGCGTACTTCCTCACCGCATCAATCATCGTGATCCGCTCAAACGGCTTTCCAAGATCCATCTCCACACCGTTGTAGACGATAGTCGTCGTGCCGAGTACCTCTTTCGCCACATGGCGGTACAGATTCTCCGTAAGATCCATCATGCCGTTGTAATCAGTGTACGCCTGGTAAAGCTCCATCAGCGTGAACTCCGGGTTGTGCCTTGTATCAAGACCTTCGTTGCGGAAGACGCGTCCAATCTCGTACACCCGCTCAAGGCCGCCTACGATCAGACGCTTCAGATAAAGTTCCAGGGAGATCCGCAGCTTAAAATCCTCATCCAACGCGTTAAAATGTGTCTCGAAAGGCCTTGCCGCCGCACCGCCGGCATTGCTTACAAGCATCGGTGTCTCCACCTCCAAAAAGCCCTGTCCGTCCAGATATCTCCGGATAGCGCTGATAATCTTGGAACGCTTGATGAACGTATCCCTGGATTCCATGTTCATGATCAGATCCACATACCGCTGGCGGTAACGCATATCTGTATTCGTCAGTCCGTGGTACTTCTCTGGCAGGATCTGGAGGCTCTTGGAAAGAAGCTTCACTGCGGATGCATGGATAGATATCTCTCCGGTCTTTGTCTTAAACACTTCTCCCTCAAGACCTACGATATCCCCGATGTCTAATTTCTTAAAGTCCTTGTACTCTTCTTCGCCGATACTGTCCCTTGCCACATAAGACTGGATATTCCCCGTCTGATCAAGGATATTGCAAAATGATGCCTTTCCCATCACGCGCTTTTGCATAACACGTCCTGCCAGAGTGACCTGTCTGCCCTCAAGCTCCTCATAGTGCGCTAAGATGTCAGCCGCATGGTGCGTCACATCATATTTCGTAATGACAAAAGGGTTCTTCCCATTAGCCTGCAGATCCGAAAGCTTCTCCCGGCGCACCTTCTTAAGCTGGTTCATATCCGGCTCTTTTGCATTATTCTGCTGATTATTCTTCTGTTCTCCCACGTTTTCTCTCCTTTCTGATTCTCCATCATAGCCAAACGAAACCCCTCGTCATATGAGGGGTTCTTTTATCTGCATATACAGTCAAAGACGGGAATAACCTGCCGTAAGCAGGATGCTATACTGTGCGGTCGATGGCCAGGATTTTGTACTCCATCATTCCGGCCTGTGTCTCTACCTCTACCACATCGTTGACCTTCCTGCCCATCAAAGCCTGTCCGACCGGCGACTCATTGGAAATCTTGCCCGCCAGGCTGTTCGCCTCTGTGGAGCCGACAATCTTAAACTCCATCTCCTCGTCAAATGTAATGTCAAATACTTTTACCGTACAGCCTACATTAATTTTATCATAATCAACTTCATCTTCAACAACAACCTCTGCATTCTTAAGAATACCCTCTAATTCTTCGATACGAGCCTCGATATCTCTCTGCTCATCCTTTGCTGCGTCGTATTCCGCATTCTCCGACAGGTCGCCCTGCTCTCTGGCCTCTTTAATCTTCTGGGCAACTTCTTTACGCTTTACCACCTTCAAATTCTCAAGCTCATCCTCCAGTGCCTTCAGACCCGCATACGTAAGTAATCTTTTCTTTGCTTCCATTTGTCTAGCTCCTTTTCTTTCTTCGTTATCACATGCTGCATGTGACTATAATACAAGCAAATTCTGCAAATAGTGTTACTGTAGAAGTAACGAACACTTATGTAAGTCAAATACCCTGCCGCAAGTAACGGAATTCAAACCTGCAGCACCGCTAAAACAGCATGGCCTCTGACTTCCGCGGCAGTCACCAAATGTGCATGCCCTAAAGGACCGACTTCGCGCCGCAGGCATACCTGCCCGGCTCATTGCTCGCGGAAATAAAGATAATTTCACAATTTCAATATTATACATAATGCTCTGCGCGATGTCAACATTTTCCGAACAGAAAGCATACATTTGCACACAAACGGTTGTGCTTTCATCCTGCATTGATTCATTATATGCAGGATGGCAGATTTTTATTATATCCGCTGATAAAGAAGCTCTTTTAGTTCCTCGTAGGACTCTGTCTTGTTGATCTCGTCCCTGAGCCTTGCCGCGCCCTTAAGCCCCTTTGTATACCACGCCACATGCTTTCTCATCTCCCGGATCCCCAGATACTCTCCTTTGAACGCTATCTGCATCCTGGCATGGCGAAGCATCATCCCCCGGATCTCTTCCGGTTCCGGACGCTTGGGCAGCACACCTGTCTGCTCATATGCCAGAAGCTCTGAAAATATCCAGGGGTTCCCCTGGGCGCCCCTGGCGATCATCACCCCGTCGCAACCCGTCTCCCGGCGCATCTTAAGGGCGCTTACGCCGGAAAATACATCTCCGTTCCCGATGACCGGGATAGACACCGCCTCCTTGACCTTCCGGATAATGTCCCAGTCAGCCTTCCCGGAATAATACTGCTCTCTCGTCCGGCCGTGGACGGCCACTGCCGCAGCTCCCGCTTCCTCGATAATCTTTGCTGTCTCTACCGCATTTACATGATCTGCGTCAAAGCCTTTGCGGATCTTCACGGTCACAGGCTTTTTTATGGCGCGCACTGTCTTCGACACGATCTCATAGACCAGCTTCGGCCGGTTCATCAGTGCCGAACCTTCGCCGTTTTTGACCACCTTGGGAACGGGGCATCCCATATTGATATCCAGGATTTGGAAGGGCAGCTCTTCAATCTCCCTGGCCATCCGGCTGATGATATCCGCATCCGAGCCGAAAAGCTGCAGGGACACCGGATATTCCTCCGGGTGGATAGAGAGAAGGGCTTTCGTGTTCTTGTTCTTATATTGAAGCGCTTTTGCGCTGATCATCTCCATACAGAGAAGTCCCGCTCCCTGCTCCTTGCAGAGCAGACGGAACGGAAGGTCTGTGACGCCCGCCATGGGCGCGAGTATATATGGATTTTTAAGTTCTATAGCTCCGATATTCATCCAAACACCATTCTACTGTTTATCTTTCACGCTTATTTTTTTCGTAAATGATCCTCAGCCCCTTCAGGGTAAGCTGCGGGTCATAGACGTCGATGACCGGCGTCTCTCTGGCGATGATGTTGCCGAGGCCACCGCTGGCTACCACTTTGGCGTCGGTGTAGCCGGACTCCCTGCGGATCCTGTCCACGATATATTCCACCTGGCCGATCTGCCCGAATACAATACCTGCCTGCATACTGGACACCGTCTCTTTCGCAAGGATGGTATCCGGCTTCTTTATCTCTATCGCCGGGAGCATGGCCGCCTGCCCCCACATAGCCTGTGCGGACGTGCGGATACCCGGCGCGATGACCGCCCCCTCAAAAGTCGCCTCCGGCCCTACGATATCGTATGTCGTCGCCGTCCCGAAATCAATGACGATTACCGGACCGCCGTACAGCGTGTACGCCGCGACCGCATCCACAATACGGTCTGCACCCACCTGCTTCGGATTCTCCGTCATGATACGGATTCCTGTTTTGATCCCTGCCGACACCACCACCGGCTTGATCCCGAAATATTTGATCATGGCGCTCCCGAGAGAATGCATGATATCTGGCACAACCGATGCGATGATGACCGCGTCGATATCCCTGCTCGATATCCCTTGACGCTCCACCAGTTCCTTTAACATAATCCCGTACTCATCGGAAGTCCGCGGAAGCTTCGTCGTCATTCGGAAAGTCCCCAGAAGCTCCTCCTTCTTAAACACGCCCAGCGTGATATTTGTATTTCCCACATCAATGACTAATAACATAGATCCCCTCCAAGAAAAAATACCTTATAATACATCTGCAGCGCCGTAAGCAGCTCTTCCTTCTCCCTCCGGAGCTTTTTGATCTTAAGCCTGCTCCCGATCTCATCAAACATCGGATCAAACTCCCCGGACGTAACTTCGAAATTCAAGCCTCCGTCTTCATCATACACAAGCGTCAGTATCCCGCCCACGTCATTGACATACAGCACGCACATGATCTTCAGCTCATCCTTGATGCTGTCCGGAAGTGCGTCAAAATCCGGATTCAGATAATATTTTTCTTCATAAGAATTCGCGCCGCACAGCACAATCTTTTCTTCGTACATATTCCCTCCTGTCATGCGCTACACATAGCCGTATATGCCGCGGACCGACACTTCCCCGGCAAAAACGCGCCTCCTCTGGCCATCGGGCAGCCTGACAATAAGCTCCCCGACTTGATCGATCCCCTCCGCGACGGCTATGTATTCATTGCCCGGCTCCAATACCTTGACTTCCTGCCCGCAGTTCACTAAGACTGCATCATATGCCTTTTTAAGCCCCGACAGGTCTCCGGACACAAGAAATGTCTCATAATTTTTTTCAAACCGCTCCATCACCGCCGCGATGATCTCCGACCGCCGGTAGACCTTATCCGTCTCGCCGCAAAGCGATGCCGCCATCCCGGCAAGCTCCCCCGGGAACTGCCGTTGATTTACATTAATGCCGACGCCGATCACTACATAATTGACATACATCATCTCCGTCGCCATCTCTGTCAGTATCCCGCATACCTTTTTTTTATTGATCACGATATCATTCGGCCACTTGATCTTTGCATCGGCGCCCGTCACCTCACGGACCGCCTCAGCCACGCTCAGCCCCATGACCAGCGTCAGCATCGGCGCCCGGCTCGGCGTAATCGACGGCCTTAAGAGAATCGTCATATAGATGCTCTCTCCCGGCGGCGAACTCCATGTCCGTCCTCTCCTGCCCTTTCCGGCGCTCTGTCTGTCTGCAATAAAAAGTGTCCCGTGGATACCGCCCCTCTCACCAGAATCCTTTGCACGGTTATTCGTAGAATCTACCTCATCAAAATATATCACCCTGTTTCCCGCCCAGCATGTCTTAAGCAGGCTGCTGATCTCCGCCTCAGAGATGACATCCGGCGAACTGATCAGCCGATAGCCCCTGTTCCTTACGGCTTCAATCCCGTATCCCTCTTTCTTAAGCTGCTCCATCACCTTCCATATAGAGGTTCTTGACACCTTAAAATCATCACATAACTGCTGTCCGGAAATATATGTATCGCTCTCCTTTAATAATCGCAATATCTCATTTTTCATAAATTTTCATCCCTTACACAGACACTATAATGCGACACCATTACCTCGTCAATACGCAGTAATGGTGTCTTAAAAATCATGATCTTTGTTCTGTTTGTTCCGTTTACTCTTCTTTCTCTCCTACTTCCACAACGGACTTCACCAGTCCGGCAATGCTCTGAATCTCAGATGGGATGATTATCTTCGTCGCCTTGCCGTCCGCTGCTTTCTCAAACGCCTCTAAGCTCTTCATCGTAAGGACCGCCTCGTCCGCTCCCGCATCCTTCAGGAAACGGATACCGTCTGCGTTCGCCTGCTGCACCTTAAGAATAGCCTCCGCCTCACCTTCCGCCTGACGGATCATGGCTTCCTTCTGAGCCTCGGCACGTAAAATCGCCGCCTGCTTCTCCGCCTCGGCATCGAGGATCGCCGACTCCTTATTACCTTCCGCAACAAGGATTGTAGACTTCTTCTCACCTTCCGCCCGCAGGATGGCCTCACGTCTCTCACGCTCTGCCTTCATCTGCTTCTCCATGGCATCCTGGATGGCTGCCGGCGGGATGATATTCTTAAGCTCCACACGGTTCACCTTGATTCCCCACGGGTCTGTCGCCACATCAAGCGACGCACGCATCTTCGTGTTGATCGTCTCTCTGGAGGTCAGTGTCTGGTCCAGCTCCAGATCACCGATAATGTTACGCAGTGTCGTCGCGGTCAGATTCTCGATAGCCATGATCGGATTGGCAACCCCATAACAGAACATCTTCGGGTCAGTAATCTGGTAAAAGACTACCGTGTCAATCCTCATCGTTACATTATCCTTCGTGATGACCGGCTGCGGTGCAAAATCAACCACCTGCTCCTTAAGGTCAACCTTCCTTGCCACCCGGTCAAGAATCGGCATCTTAAAGTGAAGCCCTGTGCCCCACGTCGTCTGGTACGCTCCGAGTCTCTCTATAACCAATGCCTGCGCCTGCCTTACGATCCTGATACACGACGTCAGGATCACCAGCAGTACAACAACCACGAACACCCAAAACAAACTGATAATTACGCCAACTATGCTACTCATCATCTAGTCCTCCTTCTTCCTTACAATCAGTTTGACACCTTGTATTCCTTCAACTACTACAACGGCATCCTTTTCAATCCTTCCGTCCGGTTCATCCGTCTTCGCCGACCACTCCTGTCCGCTTACCTCAACTTTGCCCTCGGCCTTGAGCGTATCGATATCCCAGGTCACCAGGCCGGTATGCCCGATCAGGCTCTCCGCATTCGTCTTCTGCCTCTCCTGATTAAAATACTTCACCGCTATGGGCCTTGTCATCACTAGAAGTACAATAGACACCGCAAGAAACACGACTACCTGGACGGTAACCCCGAAGCCGATCACCCCTGCAAGGAAAGCCGCCAGTGCTCCTCCCGCAAACCAGATGGTCGTAAGCCCCATCGTCACAATCTCAATGATCAGCAATACTACGAATATCCCCAGCCAATATACTGTCTGCATATTCTTCCCTCTTTTCTAATGCCTTAGTATCAGTATCTCTTATTTTTGATTTTACTATACTTTTTCTGAGAAAGCAATGATTCGGCTTTAATGTAATATTAATGTAACAGGAATGTAATAGTTGCTGTATTCTGCTTAATCTGCCCGCCGCTGCCTGGCCGCCTCAAACATCAGTACTGATGCCGCTACTGCGGCATTCAGAGATTCCACCTGCCCGCACATGGGTATCCTGATATACCGGTCGGCACACCCCGCGACCTCTTCCCTCAGCCCGTTCCCTTCATTTCCGATAAGAAACGCGCTCTTTCCGCGGTAATCTGCCTTATCGTAAGCACAACTCCCTTCAAGATGCGCCGCATAAACACATATCCCTTCTGCTTTAAGCTCCCGGACCGTCTCCGGCAGATCGTCCACGTACGTAAACGGCACGCGGTATACCGACCCCATCGTGGAGCGTATCGTCTTCGGATTATAGACATCCACACAGCAGCCGCTCATGATGATGCCGGTTATCCCCGCCCCCTCTGCTGCTCTTATCATCGTCCCCAGATTCCCGGGATCCTGGATATTATCAAGAACCAAAAGCAGCGGGTCCTCTCCCCCGCACACTTCCCGGGGCGTCATCTGTCTCTGCCTTACCACGCATAGGATCCCCTGGGGAGTCTTCGTGTCGGAGACATGCGAAAAGACCGGGTCTGAAAGAATCTCAGCCCGGATACCGGCATCCGCCGCACGCCTTTCCACCAGCTCTTTCTCTTTTTCAAAAAATGACTGCGCCGCATAAATCTCCAACAGCCCCCCGTGCGGCGCTTCCCTAAACATCCGGATGCCCTCCACGAGGAATATCTTCTCGCTGTCTCTCAGTTTTTTCTTCTTTTTTAGATTTACCAGACGCTTTACCTTCACATTTGCCGTACTCGTAATCATACCAAAACTCCTGCCTTCTGCCTGATCTGCCCAAAGGTACCGATACGGCATCTACACCTTGAACCGGTACCCCACGCCCCAGATCGTCTCGATATACTGTGGATTCGAGGTGTCAAGCTCCACCTTCTCGCGTATCTTTTTGATATGCACAGTGACCGTAGCAATATCGCCGATAGACTCCATATCCCAGATCTCGCGGAACAGCTCTTCCTTTGTATATACATGGTTCGGATGGCTGGCAAGGAAGGTAAGGAGATCAAACTCCTTCGTCGTAAAGGTCTTCTCCTCGCCGTTGATCCACACCCGGCGCGCTGTCGTATCAATCTTAAGCCCCCGGATCTCGATCACTTTATTCTTCTGCGCCGCACTTCCTGTCAGGCGGTCATAGCGCGCCAGATGCGCTTTCACCCGCGCCACCAGTTCGCTCGGGCTAAACGGCTTTGTCATATAATCATCCGCCCCGAGGCCAAGCCCTCGGATCTTATCAATATCATCCTTTTTCGCCGACACCATGATGATCGGCGTATTCTTTTCCTCCCTCACCTGCCTGCAAATGTCAAACCCATCTACTCCCGGCAGCATAAGGTCGAGGATAAACAGATCATAATTCTCCTTCAATGCTTTATGAAGCCCGCTCTCCCCGTCGTTAGCCACCTCAACCTTAAATCCGCTCAGCTCCAGATAATCCTTTTCAAGATCAGCAATCGCCTCTTCGTCTTCCACAATCAAAATCTTACTCATTTACCGGCACCTCCTGATATTTTCTAAGGACAAAATACATCGTCGTCCCCGTCTCCTCCCTGCTTGTCGCCCAGATCTTACCGCCGTGCTCCTCGATGATCTTTTTCACGATTGAAAGCCCGATGCCGCTTCCGCCCTTCGACGAATTGCGCGAGGCATCCGAACGGTAAAACCGGTCAAAGATATTCGGCAGATCCTTTGCCGCAATTCCTTTTCCGTTGTCCTCCAGCTCGATCTGGACGAAATCTCCCACATCCTTTACCCTGAGATTGATCTTTGCCTTCGGCTTATCCATATATTTTAACGAATTGTTGATAATGTTGTGGACAACCCGCTTGATCTGCTCTGCGTCAGCGATAACCTTAACCTCCGTGTCCACATAATTGAAAAACCCAAATTCGACATTTTTCGACTCAAGCTCTAACGATACATCCTCCGCACAGTCATTAAAATACTCATTTACCGAAATAATATTAAAATTATACGGGATCCTGTTCGTGTCAATCTTCGAGTAAAAGGTCAGCTCATTGATCAGCGTATCCATCTCATTCGCCTTATTGTAAATGGTCCGGATATACTTATCCATCTTCTCAGGCGTATCCGCCACGCCGTCCATGATTCCTTCCGCGTACCCCTTGATAGCCGTCACCGGCGTCTTAAGGTCATGGGAAATGTTGCTGATCAGCTCCTTATTCTCCCGGTCGAACGTAACCTTTTCCTCCGCGTTGCTCCTTAAGCGCTTGCGCATATCCTCAAGATCCATGCAGAGCTGGCCAAGCTCGTCGTCCGCCTCCGGGCAAAGCTCAAAGTCGAGATTGCCTTCCTTGATATTCTCCGTCGCCGCCCGCATCTTCTTAAGCGGCCCCATAACTCCCCGGTAGATCCAGACAACTAAAAGACACGCGCTTAAGATCAGCACGATGATAATGCCAAAAAGCATATCGATGAAAAACTGCTCCACCTCCGGGATCATATTGCTGACATCCGTGACGATAAATGCGCTTCCTTCCTCGCCGTCCGGATAACGGAAATCCACCTGCCTGACTAACGCCTGTGCCTCGCCGCCGAAATACGCAACATTTTCAACGGGAGCGTCCTCCTCGCCGTAGGGCGGGAGCTGTCCGATCACATGCTCCGCCTCATCCGAATCCGCTCCGATAAAAATAATCGTCTCATCCTTGCGCACAAGCAGATACGTCTTTTTGTCCCTCAGGCTATGATTAAATTCTTTCAGATAGGTCGCATCCTCCATATGCTGCGGGCTGTCCTTCACCATCTGCTTAAGCTCCCGGTAAGGCTTCTCCGCCAGCCGCGCAAGCACCTCCGTCGAGTTCGACAGAGACTCCACCGTCGTACCGCTGATCCCGTATGCCTTATCAATAGCCCCGAGCTGCAGCTTTGCAAACACAACGACCAGCGTAACCGACAGAATAATCGGTATAATCGTAATTGTCAAGAATGCAATCAAAAGCCGGTTCCTCAACTTCATAAACCATCCCCCGAATCAAATCTTGTCTTGTCAAAGAAAAGTATAGCACGAAAAAAGGCGCTTCACACCAAAGCGCCCATAAACATTTATTAAATTTCTATAAAACCGGTTCACTCTCTTGCAGGAAATCTGCGCTTATTCCAAATACCCTTTCAGCGCCTCAGCCTTATCCAACTTCTCCCAGGGCAGCTTAACATCCGTACGCCCAAAGTGTCCGTAAGCAGCCGTCTGCTTATAGATTGGCCTTCTAAGGTCAAGCATCTTGATGATCCCTGCCGGCCTTAAGTCAAAGTTTTCCCGGATGATCCCCACCAGCTTCTCGTCGGATACCTTTCCTGTGCCAAAAGTGTCCACCATAACGGAAGTCGGGTTTGCAACGCCGATTGCGTAGGAAAGCTGAATCTCGCATTTGTCCGCCAGTCCTGCCGCTACGATATTCTTCGCCACATAGCGCGCGGCATATGCTGCCGAGCGGTCAACCTTTGTGCAGTCCTTTCCGGAAAACGCCCCGCCGCCGTGGCGCGCCATCCCGCCGTAGGTATCTACGATGATCTTGCGTCCGGTAAGCCCGCTGTCGCCGTGAGGCCCGCCGATTACAAAACGCCCGGTAGGATTGATGAAAAACTTCGTGTTCTCATCTACCATTCCCTCAGGGATCACCGCGTCAAACACATATTTCTTAATATCTTTGTGAATCTGCTCCTGGGTCACATCCGGGTCATGCTGGGTCGAGAGCACTACCGCATCCAACCGTTTCGGAGCACCATTCTCGTCGTACTCCACCGTAACCTGTGTCTTCCCGTCCGGCCTCAAATAGGTAAGAGTTCCGTCTTTGCGGACCTCGGTAAGCTTAATTGCCAGTTTATGCGCCAGTGAGATCGGATACGGCATAAGCTCCGGAGTCTCATTGGATGCATAGCCGAACATCATTCCCTGGTCACCTGCGCCGATTGCCGCAATCTCCTCTTCGGACATCTTATTCTCCTTCGCCTCAAGCGCCTTGTCAACGCCCATGGCGATATCGCTGGACTGCTCGTCAATCGCTGTGATGACCCCGCAGGTCTCCGCGTCAAATCCATATTTTGCGCGGGTATATCCAATCTCTTTAATCGTATCGCGCACGATTTTCTGGATATCCACATACGCTTTCGTCGTAATCTCGCCCATCACAAGCACAAGTCCTGTCGTCGTGCTTGTCTCGCAAGCTACCCGGCTCATGGGGTCCTGCGCCATAATCGCATCCAGGATTGCATCGGATATCTGGTCGCACATCTTATCCGGATGCCCCTCTGTTACGGATTCTGAAGTAAATAATCGTTTTTCCATTTTCTTCTCCTTTCATACCGAAAGAGACGTACCTTACGCCCCTTTAGCATCCTTTCTCTTACAGAAATTGGTTACAGGAAAAAGTCTGCGCTCCTGCCTTTTACTTAAAAACAGTCCGCACAAAGCGGACTGTTTTATATTCTCATAAACCAATCCTCTTATTGTTCGATATCTCGCTCAGGTTGGCACCTTCCCGCGTCTGGGGGTTGCCGCAGCTTCACAGATCCTTTGTATCTCCACTGCTCTGAATAAGAGAAAGTTTGCAATATTTTGTTTTACACATAAAACTTTACTAGATTTCTCCGAAAATGTCAATACATGTTTACTTCTTGAGTTTCCGCAGTTTTATCCACAAGACCCTGATTTTATGAGTATCATAGT
>CANAPP010000013.1 GCA_947363565.1 uncultured Lachnospiraceae bacterium
GATATCCACCAGGTTGTTAAAAAGCGACGGGACCGCCACCCGGGTAGCCTGGGGCAGCACAATCCGGAACATCGTCTGCACCGGCGTCATGCCGTGGGCAAGCGCCGCCTCCTTCTGCCCGTCAGGCACGGAGAGCAGCGCGCCCCTCACCACTTCCTTCATATATGCCGCCGAGTTTAACGTAAGCCCCGCCACGCACACCGTAAACGCTGGAACATCCCGCAGCGGCGCCACAAAGGTCGGAATGCCGAAATACAGCAAAAAAAGCTGCGGAATCAGAGGCGTTCCCCGGAAAAATGACACATACACGGCAAAAATCTGCCTGAGCACCGGCACCCGGAAATAGTCAATCACCGCAATGATGATTGCCAGCACCAGCGATGCCGCAAAGGACAGCGCCGTCAGTGACAGCGTCACCGGCAGCACCCTGACCATCGCCCCTAAAGTATTAAAAGAAAATTCCAAACTCAATGTTCAGGCCTCCTGCAAATTACTGTGCGTCCGCCGGTTTCTCGGAAATGTCGATGTCAAACCATTTCTCGGACAATGCCTTAAGCGTTCCGTCCTCCCTCATCTCGTCAAGCGCGCCGGAAACGACTTTCGCCAGCTCCTCCCCTCGCTCCGTCTTTGCAAAAGGATACGCATTCGTCTCTAAGATGTTCGTCTTCCCGAGAATCTTTAAGTTGTCCACTTCTTTCACCGTGGTATTGCAGGAAGTCTCCGCTCTCGGCCAGAGGTCGCACCTTCCCAGGGCAACATCCTGCACCGACATGCCGTCATAATAGGTAGGCTTAAGCTCAATCCCGTACTCCTTGTTGATGGCATTTACGATAATCTCGTCGCTGGTATTCGTCTCACAGGAAATGGTCATCCCCGTCTCAAGGTCGTCCATCGTCTTAAGCTTGTCATTGTCCTTTGCCGCCAGCAGACAGTATACATTGTACGCATAGGGCGCAGAGAACGTATACTTCTTCTCCCGCTCCTCCGTCATGGAAATCTGCTCCCCGACAGAATCCAGGCGGTCAGATTCCAGCATGGGCCACATAGCATCCCAATCCATCACCTGATAGTCAATCTCATAGCCCGTGCGCTTTCCAATCTCCTGCCACACGTCAAAATCATACCCGGTAAGATTCCCGTCGTCGCCCGTCTGAATCCATCCCGGCGTCGTCGCCTCGCATCCGATACGGATAACCTTATCACTTTCTGACCCATCATCCGAACCCCCGGCAGACTCCTCAGCCGCCGTCTCTTCCTTCGCCTCTCCGCCGCTCTCAGCCCCATCCTTGGCACCGCACCCCACAAGCGCCGTCAAAGCCACACACAAAAGTATCCCTAAAATTCTTCCTCTCATTTTCATTTGTCTTACGTCCTTTCATAAATAAAAAATATTGCTACAGATTTCATTTTACAAGACAAAAGCCAAATACGCTAATCGTTTTATCATATATCTATATAGACATCATCTATATATTCCGCCCATACATTTTCCAACATATCCCGCCAACAAAGCAAAAGCCCCTGATGATTACTCATCAAAGGCCTCCTTCATCTTCCCCATAAATCCTTTTCTTTTCTTCCCGGTACTCGTACCGTTTCCCGCTCCCGCCGAGTTCAGCGAATTTCCCGAAAGCTCATCAAACCTCCTAAGTGCCTCCTTCGCCTCGGCGCTTAATTTCTCCGGTGTCTGGATGACCAGCGTCACATAATGGTCGCCCCGCACCTGTGAATTTCTCACCGACGGAACGCCCTTGCCCTTAAGGCGCACTTTCGTATCCGTCTTAGTTCCCGGTTTCACCGTATACAGCACCTCGCCGTCCACCGTCTTGATCTTCACGTCCGCGCCAAGCGCCGCCTGTGCAAAGGAAATCGGCACAGTGGAGAAGATATGCATATCCTGCCGCTGGAAGATCGGATGTCTGGACACGCTCACCTCCACAAGAAGATCGCCTCTCGGCCCGCCGTTACTTCCCGGCTCGCCCTTCTCCCGGATGCGGATGCTCTGCCCGTTGTCAATGCCCGCCGGAATGGTAACGGCAATCTTCTTCCGGTTGGACACATAACCTGTTCCCTGGCAGTCCGAACATTTCTCACGGATAATCTTCCCGGTACCGCCGCACTGGGGGCAAGTCTGCACATTCTGCACCGTGCCGAAAAACGACTGCTGGGTATAGACAACCTGCCCCTTGCCGCCGCACTTCGGACAGGTCTCCGGGGAAGTTCCCGGTTTCGCCCCGGTTCCGTTACATTTCGGGCAAGGGTCTTTAAGCACTACGTCAAGCTCCTTCTCGCACCCGAACACAGCCTCCTCGAAAGTCACCCGAACACTCTTCCGCACATTCATGCCCTTCATCGGTCCCTGGCTGCGCCCTCTCCTCGCGCCGCCGCCAAACAAATCTCCAAATATATCTCCGAAAATATCACTGAAATCCGCGCCGCTGAAGTCAAAGCCTCCAAAGCCTCCTGCGCCGCCGGCCCCGCCCTCAAACGCCGCATGGCCGAACTGGTCATACTGACGGCGTTTCTCCGGGTCGCTGAGTACCGCGTAAGCCTCCGATGCCTCTTTGAACTTTTTCTCCGCCTCCGCATCCCCCGGGTTCATATCCGGGTGGTACTTCTTGGCAACCTGCCGGTAGGCTTTCTTAAGCGCCGCGTCGTCCGCGTCCTTTCCGACGCCCAGCACCTCATAATAATCTCTTTTTGATTCTGCCATGATCTATCCCTTTCTTCATCTTCAGCCTTTGAGTAACGCAAGGAAGTTCCGGGATGCCAAATTTTAAAATCCAGCCCACCCGGAACGATTCCCCATTTAATTCCGCTCAAGCCGCAAAGGCTCAAAAGCTTATACTTCCTTGTAATCCCCGTCTACCACATCGTCGCCCTGGAAACCTTCCGGTGCCGGGCCTGCCTGCGGACCTGCTCCTGCTCCCGGATTCGGGCCTGCGCCCTGCGCTCCTGCTGCTCCTGCCGCCGCGCCGGCCTGCTCATACATCTTCGTAAATACCTTCTGCGCGCTTGCCGTAAGTTTCTCGGTTCCTGCTTTAATCTCCGCAACCTGAGCGTCCGTGATGTCTTCCATATTGATCTTCTCAAGGACATCCTTAAGCGCCTTGCAGTCTGCTTCAACCTCTGCCTTGTCAGACGCGTCTAACTTATCCGCAACTTCTCCCAAAGCCTTCTCGGTCTGGAATACAAGAGCGTCCGCGTCATTCTTTGCGTCAATGCCCTCTTTGCGTTTCTTGTCCTGGGCCTCAAACGCTGCCGCCTCTTTCACCGCCTTGTCGATATCCTCGTCAGACATATTGGAACCTGCGGTGATGGTGATGTGCTGCTCTTTTCCTGTGCCAAGGTCCTTTGCGGATACATTTACGATACCGTTTGCATCAATATCAAAAGTAACCTCAATCTGCGGTACTCCTCTCGGAGCCGGCGCGATGCCGTCAAGACGGAACTGCCCCAGAGACTTATTGTCTCTTGCGAACTGCCTCTCGCCCTGTACCACGTTGATGTCAACTGCCGTCTGATTGTCGGCAGCCGTAGAGAATACCTGGCTCTTCTTTGTCGGAATCGTCGTATTTCTCTCAATCAGCCTTGTCGCCACGCCGCCCATAGTCTCGATGGAAAGTGACAGCGGAGTTACATCCAGAAGAAGGATGTCGCCTGCGCCGGCGTCTCCCGCAAGCTTGCCGCCCTGTACGGATGCGCCCAGAGCCACGCACTCATCCGGGTTCAGGGATTTGCTCGGCTCCTTGCCTGTCAGACGTTTTACCTCTTCCTGGACTGCCGGGATACGGGTGGAACCGCCCACAAGCAATACCTGGCCAAGCTCGGACGCTGAGATGCCCGCGTCGGAAAGGGCTCTTGTCACCGGCTCGGAAGTCTTCTGTACAAGGTCATTTGTCAACTCGTCGAATTTTGCCCTTGTCAGCGTCATATCAAAATGGAGCGGCCCGCTCTCGTTCATGCTGATAAACGGAAGGTTGATGTTGGTGGTCGTTGCGGAAGAAAGCTCCTTTTTCGCCTTCTCAGCCGCCTCTTTAATCCTCTGCATCGCCATCTTGTCAGCGGAAAGGTCAACACCCTGCTCCCTCTTAAACTCAGCAATCATATAATCCGCAACCTTCTGGTCGAAATCATCGCCGCCGAGCCTGTTATTTCCGGCAGTGGAAAGCACCTCGATAACGCCGTCTCCAATCTCGATAATGGATACATCAAACGTACCGCCGCCCAAATCATATACCATGATCTTCTGCTCTTTCTCATTGTCAAGGCCGTAAGCGAGAGCCGCCGCCGTAGGCTCGTTGATGATACGCTTTACATCAAGGCCGGCAATCTTACCCGCATCCTTGGTCGCCTGACGCTGCGCGTCATTAAAGTAAGCCGGAACCGTGATGACCGCCTCCGTCACTTTGTCGCCAAGGTATCCTTCCGCGTCCGCTTTAAGTTTCTGAAGGATCATCGCGGAAATCTCCTGAGGAGAATACTTCTTATCGTCAATCGTCACTCTGTAATCGGAACCCATCTCCCTCTTAATGGAAGAAATGGTCCGCTCTGCGTTGGTAACTGCCTGACGCTTTGCCGGCTCGCCTACCAGACGCTCCCCTGCCTTTGTAAATGCCACTACAGACGGCGTCGTCCTTGCGCCCTCCGTATTCGCGATAACCGTCGGCTGTCCGCCCTCCATAACGGCTACGCAGCTGTTTGTCGTACCTAAGTCAATACCAATTATTTTTCCCATGATTCGATTCCTCCTGATTTTTAAATCTGTTTTTATATGCTGAAAAATGTTAATTTTCTTTCCTGCGGATTTTTTCTGCCGGGCCTGTCAGCCGGCTGCCCTTCGCTCTCTTAGTTCGCCACTTTCACCATGCTGTAGCGCACGACGCTGTCCCGATAAAGGTACCCTTTCTGCAATTCTTCCACAACTACATTCTCGCCAAGCTCCGCGTCGTCCACATGCATCACCGCATTGTGGAACTCCGGGTCAAACTCCTTTCCCACCGCCTCGATGGGTTTCACTCCGATGCCCTCAAGCGCCGTCATAAGCTGCTTATACACCATCTCCATGCCCTGGACGAATGGGTCGTCCTGCGGGCTGTCCTTTGCCGTATTAAGCCCTCTCTCGAAGTTATCCACAACGGGGAGTATCTTCTCAATGACATCCTTCGCCCCAATCTCGTACATCTGGGATTTTTCCTTATCCGTGCGCTTGCGGAAATTATCGAACTCTGCCATCTGCCGGGTGAGACGGTCAGTCAGCTCTTCAATCTTTTCGTCTTTCTTATCCTTTTTATTCTTCTTGCCAAAAAGCTTTTTCCCGCGCTTTTCTTCTTCGCCGCCTTCCTTGCCTCCGCTTTCTCCGGAATCCGCTCCGCAGGCATCCTCCGTTTCGTCCTCCGCGTTTCCCGCGCTCTCTGTATCTTCTGCGTCCTCTGTGTCTCCTCCGCAGGCATCCGAATTATTATCTTCTCCCTGCGTTTCTTTAGCCGCAGCCTTCTTCGCCTCTTCAACCGCTTCCTTTACCATATCTTCCTGGCTTTTCTCCTGCTGATTCTCCAAGGGTTATTCCACCTTTCTCCATTTTTATTCTGCTAAGCTTTCCCTTCTCCATGAAACATCGCGTCTAATTCACCCTGCAGACGCTTCATGGACTTTAACACATGTTCATAATCCATTCTCTTCGGTCCGATAATCCCTATCGTCCCCTTCATCCCGTCGCCCAATTCATAGGTGGCGGTAACAACACTGCAGTCCTTCATGGTCTGTACCGGCGCCTCATCGCCGATGTAAACCTGAATTCCTGTATTATCCTCCTGCGACAATGTCTGGGTCACCAGCTCGGTAAGCTGCTGCTTTTCTTCAAAGGCACTGATGATCTCCTGCGCACTCTGCTTGTCGGAAAGCTCCGGATACTTGAAAATGTTCGTGGCGCCGCTGGTATAGATCTGCATATCCTCATCCACCTGAATGGCATCCGCCACCGCATCCAGTACATTTCCCACCACCTCGCTGTGGATACCTGCCTGCTCCTTGAGCCTGGCGATAAGCCCCAGATTGATCTCCTCAATGGGCATACCGTTAAGGGTCGTGTTGAGCAGCATGTTAAGCTTGAGCAGGTTCTCATTGCTTAAAGGCTCTTCAACCCGGATGATCTTGTTCTTGATCACGTTGCCGCCAAGCACGATCACCGCGATGATCTGCTCTTCATCCACCATCGTAAGCTGGATGAACTTGATCTTATTGCTGCTTCCCATAGGCGTGGAGACCATCGTGGCATAATTCGTGCTGCTGGCCAGGACCTTCGCTGCCTGCTTGAGGAGATGCTCCATCTTGTCAGCTTTCTCAAGCATCTGCTCTTCCTTTTCCAACAGCTCCTGCTCCTTCTTATCCATCAGCATATCCACATACAGCCGGTAACCTTTATCTGAAGGGATACGCCCTGCCGACGTGTGAGGCTGCATGATAAACCCGAGTTCTTCCAAGTCTGCCATCTCATTACGGATCGTCGCGGAACTAAGGTTCATATCCGTATATTTGGAAATGGTCCTCGAACCCACCGGCTCTCCGGTTTCCAAGTAGGTCTTGATGATCGCATGAAGAATCTTAAGCTTCCGGTCACTCAGTCCATGCTCTGTTACCATCCATCCTCCTCCTTCCAGATCTTCCTGTTAGCACTCGAATTTGGAGAGTGCTAACATCTACGATTATTAATTTAACACTACGATTCCCGTTTGTCAACATACTTTATGCATTTTTTATAAATCATTTTTATCAATTGTAAATCTGCGCCAGATTACAGGAGTTTCCACCTGCGCAAAAAAGTACAGAGTCTGAATATCGCTCAGGCTCTGCACTTTCCTGTCAGTTCCTTCTATATAAGATATCGCGCGCCTACAAAAGCATCTTTTTCACCACGTCACCCATGGCACTTTTATAACTGGCCTGCCTAACTGCTTCCTCTGTGATGACATCTATGCTTCCGATCTTCTCCCCGCCCAGGTAATACGCTGCTTCTCCTACCTTTTTCCCTTTTTTTACCGGCGCCTTCAGATTCTTTTTTACCGTGACCTTGCGCTCTATCGTACTTAAGTCGGCTCCTGTGGCATCCACATAGAAGAAAGGCTCTTTCTGCGCTACAGCCACCTTCTCCTTAACTCCCCGCTTCACCTTGATTGGCTTTACCGGCTTGATGCCGTCTTCTATGTACTTCTGACATTTTCCGAAGCCGTAATTAAACAGGGTGATAGCGTCCTTGTTGCGCAGCTTGCTGTCATTTGCCGCCATGATCACCGCAATCAGCTCCATATCCTCTTTTTTAGCTGTGGCAGAGATACAGAACTTCGCCTTGCTGGTAGAGCCAGTCTTAAGTCCCGTGGCATACTCGTAATGGCGGACCAGCTTATTCGTGTTGCTTAACCCGAATTCCTTCTCCCCCTTCTTCGTCCTGTGAATGATATTTTCCATCCAGATCATGCAATAGTCATGGATCTGCGGATATTTGGTGATCAGCTCCCTGGACATGAGGGCGATGTCCCTGGCAGTCGTCAGGTGCCCGTTAGTATCAAGGCCATTGCAGTTTTTAAAGGTCGTATGCTCCATGCCAAGACCCTTGGCCCGCTCATTCATCCTGGCTACAAACTCCTCCTCGCTGCCGGCGATAAATTCCGCCATTGCCACACAGGCGTCATTGGCACTTGCCACGGAGATACACTTGATCATTGTATCTACTGTCTGTGTCTCTCCCGGCTCTAAAAAAACCTGCGAACCGCCCATAGATGCCGCATACTCCGAAGTCGTCACTTCATCTTCAAGCTTTATCTTCCCTTCATTCAGGGCATCAAAGATCAGGAGTAATGTCATCACCTTCGTCACACTGGCGGGCGGTCTTTTTTTGTCTGCATCCTTCTCAAAAATAACCTGCCCTGTAGATGTCTCCATTAAAATAGCAGAAGGTGCCGACACTGAATCTTTGCTGCCGGCCTTTTCCCCCTGCTGTTTCTTCTTTCCTTCTTCCTGCTGTATTCCCTGATCTTCCTCTGCCGTCTCCTCCGGTGTTTCTCCTGTCACCTCTTCGCACTGAATTAACCTTTCGTAGTCATCCCCAAGCCCGATACCGGATGCCGTTACCGAAAGCGGCGTGCTCATCCCAAGGACTGCACTTAAAGACACGCCGATTACTCTTCGCAGCAAATGTTTCATTAAGAAAACGCTCCATAATATACTATTATTATTAATGTAAGCATGAGCGTTTGGAAATATGCCTGATTTTTTACACGGTGAAAGAACCGTCATCGGATATTCCTCTATATTATAGCCTTACTCTCTCCCTCTCCGGGTGTTCCCCTGACCACCCGACAGGCGGCATCGCCCCGATGCGGTACATATCCTCCCCGGATATCTCAAAAGAAAACAGATCCCGGTTCTGCCTCATCCTTTCCTCGGACGATGATTTCGGAAGGGGAACCACTCCCCTCTGGAGCGCATAGCGCAGGCATACCTGCGCCGGTGACACGCCGTACTTTGCCGCCAGCTCCGTAATCAGCTCATCTGCAAGAACCCGCCCCCTGCCGACAGGGCTCCACGCCTGTACAAGGATGTCATGTTCCCCGCAGTATGAAAGAACCGTTTCCTGTGTATGCCCCGGATGGAACTCAATCTGATCCACCATGGGTCTTACACGGCAGTTTTTCATAAGATTCTCTATGTGATGAGGCAGGAAATTGCTAAGTCCGATTGCCCGGACTTTTCCCTCCTCATAAAGCTCCTCAAGCGCCCGCCACGTCTCGGCGTCAACAGTCTTCCAATCCTCACAGCCCGGTGACGGCTGCGGCCAGTGTATCAGGTATAGGTCAAGATAATCCATGCCAAGCCGCTCAAGGCTTTTTGCAAACGCCTCCTTCGCCGCCTCGTATCCCATCTCATCCTTCCACATCTTTGACGTGATAAAGAATTCCTCCCTGGGAATGCCGCTCTCTTTTACCGCCTGCCCAAGAAAGGTTTCCGTTCCGTAAAAGGACGCCGTGTCAAAGTAGCGGTAACCGCACGCGACCGCCCGTCTCAAAATCTCAACATTATCCCCCTCCGCCGCTTTGTATGTGCCGAAAGCGACGCACGGAACCTTCACGCCGTTATTCAGCGTAAACGTATCATAAATATTTGTCAGTTCCATCTCTGTTCCTTTCCAATGATTGTCTCATGTTTCTATTTTACGTCTGTACAGTGTCTTTCGCTCTTTCCGTTTTTAACCGCTTTCTTCCCCTGCCGCGCCTAATATCTGAGCTTTATGCTCGACAGAGATACATCCGCCTTATACCCTTTCGTGTAGAGCATATATTCCATCCCGCTCTTCGCCAGGTCGATATGGTTCTGCGGCGCGATAACGATTTCCTCGACCGGAAGGTTCTTCTCGCTCAGCGGAATCTCGATATAAGGGAGCATAAAGCCGTCTTTCGCCCGGAAATAAACCTTTGTATCCTTCTGCTTTTTAAAAACAAACCGATATTCCTGCTCCTCTGCAAATCCCCCGTACTTAAAAAACATGGCATAGACATCCGCTGTCCGCTGGAATTTCCTGCATGCTTTCAGATAGGCGGCGTCCTGCCTGTCGGCCTTCCCCATCTCCAGCACTTTCTCAAGGGGCATCCGAAGGAGGTTCGGCAGGTAATTGCAGATGTTTTTCCGGATAAGCTGCTTTTGTTTCTTCCCGTCGTAGACTACAAGCCCGTGATAGGCAATCTCCGCAGCCTCCTCAATCCTAGCGATGATTCCGTCGCTACGGAATCCGATATTGTAGCCTGTCTTATTGGCAAATTCCGACCACAGCGTAATGCTGTCCCGGCATTTTGAAAAAGAAAGCACAAAATACTCCCGGCTCTTCTCCCTCTCGGCATAGATAGAGTCCTTGAGGAACATATCCTTAAGCTCCCCGTTCTTTATATGCTCCCCGCACACCTCTTCGATAATCCCGTAGATGTGGGAGAATTCGGTAGGGTCATTGAGGAAATCGCTCTTCGTCGCCCAAAAGCAGTTGTGGTTGATAATACCGTTGATACCGTTGCTCTTTGTATAGTGGTAAAGGATGCTGCCCTTTTCCGCGTGTTCCAGCTTTACCTGTCTTCCTGACATCTTATGTCACTCCCATCCATCGGTTATTTTTACATACAATCACGGCTTTCTTTCCTGTATCAATCTACAAGTCTTTCCAGATTTTCTGCCCAAACTACTCTATCCCAACCACCTGATAATCCTGCTCTTCCACCGCTTTTTTCAGCACATCGTCAGACACTTCCGCACTAAGGCTCACGACAGCCGTTCCCGCCTCATGGCTTACCTTAGCCTCTGAAACTTCCGGAAGAGCCTCCAACACCTTCTTCACTCTCGCCTCACAGTGCCCGCACATCATACCTTCAATCTTCATTGTTTTAGTCATCTTCTTATCCTCCTCAGACTTATTTTTATCATTTATTTTGTTATTTATTTTGTCACTCGTTTTGCCATTCAGAGCATCATTGCCACAATCGCCGTCCGCGCCGCACGCATCCGGCTCCCCAAGTAACGATACGCCAGGCGCCGCCTTATTTTTCATCTTCTTATCCTTACTTGCATCGTGCATCTTAAACAGATTCAACCGCAGCGCATTGGTCACCACGCAGAAACTGGAAAGGCTCATCGCCGCCGCCCCGAACATAGGGTTCAGTTTTAGCCCGAACAGCGGGAACCACACCCCTGCCGCCAGCGGGATGCCGATAACATTGTAGAAAAATGCCCAGAACAGATTCTCATGGATGTTCGTAAGAGTCGCCCGGCTCATCCGGATTGCCGCCGGAACGTCGCTGAGCCTGCTCTTCATCAGCACCACGTCCGCCGCGTCGATGGCGATATCCGTTCCTGCCCCGATGGCGATGCCCATATCCGCCCTTGTAAGAGCCGGGGCATCATTGATGCCGTCGCCCACCATGGCAACTTTTCCCTTCTCCTTCAGGGCGCGGATAACACTCTCCTTGCCGTCCGGCAGGACACCCGCAATCACCTGGTCAACGCCCGCCTGTCTTCCGATGGCCCTTGCCGTAAGCTCATTGTCTCCCGTCAGCATCACCACATGGATGCCCATACTCTGCAGCTCCTTCACCGCCGCCGGGCTGTCTTCCTTAATCACGTCCGCCACGGCAATAATGCCTAAAAAGCTCCAGTTTTTACTGAATAATAAGGGGGTCTTTCCCTCTCTTGCAAGCGCTTTCGCCTTCTCGCCCATCTCCTCCGGGATGCTCACCGTCTCGGAGATAAACTTCTGGCTGCCGCCCGTCAGGATGTCACTGCCAAGCCTTCCGGTCAGCCCGTTTCCCGCGACAGCGCAAAATCCTGTCACTTCCGCTTTTTCGTACCCTTCCCGGGAAACCAGGAAATCCTTGATTTCTTCGCTCTGTCCTTCGGCAAATTCAAGAACTGCCCGCGCCAGCGGATGCTCGCTCTTTTTCTCCAGCACATAGGCATAAGCAAGGAGCTCTTCCTCTGTCACGCCCTCCGCGGCGCAGATGTCCGTCACCTCCGGCTCTCCCCTTGTGATAGTCCCGGTCTTATCAAGGGCGATAATCTGCGTCTTCCCCGTCTCCTCCAGGGAAACCGCCGTCTTGAACATAATGCCGTTCTTCGCGCCCATGCCGTTCCCCACCATGATTGCCACCGGCGTCGCAAGCCCTAAGGCGCAAGGGCAGCTAATGACAAGCACGGAAATCCCTCTCGCCAGGGCAAAACCAATCCCCTGCCCCGCTAAAAGCCACACGATGGTCGTCACTACGGCGATGCCGATGACCACCGGCACAAATACCCCCGACACCTTATCTGCCACCTTCGCGATGGGAGCCTTCGTCGCCGCCGCATCGCTGACCATCTGGATGATCTGCGACAGTGTCGTATCCTCGCCTACCCTTGTGGCCTCGCATTTCAGGAACCCGGACTGATTCAGTGTCGCTGCCGACACCTTCCCGCCCGCCTCCTTGTCAACCGGGATGCTCTCCCCGGTAAGCGCCGCCTCATTCACCGCGCTGCTGCCTTCCAGCACGATACCGTCCACCGGTACATTTTCACCGGGGCGCACCACGAAAATGTCTCCTTTTTTCACCTGCTCGATGGGAACCTCTCTCTCTTCCCCATTCTCAAGGAGCACAGCCGTCTTCGGCGCAAGGCGCATCAGGCTCTTTAAAGCATCCGTCGTCTTCCCCTTAGACCTGGCCTCAAGCATCTTCCCCACCGTAATCAGCGTCAGGATCATAGCCGCCGACTCAAAGTAGAACTCGTGCATGTATGCCATCACCCCGTCCATGTCCATCCGCATCTGGGCGTCTGTCATGGCAAATAAAGCATATGTGCTGTACACATAGGACGCCCCCGCGCCGAGAGCCACCAGCGCATCCATGTTGGGGGCTCTGTGTATCATGCTCTTAAACCCGCTGACAAAAAACTTCTGGTTCACTACCATCACCGCCGTCGTAAAAAGGAGCTGTATTAGCCCCTGGGCCACATGATTTTTCGCCAGAATCTCCGGCAGCGGCCAGCCCCACATCATATGCCCCATGGAGACATACATCATAGGGATCAAAAGGCAGAGCGACGCAATCAGCCGTTTTTTCATCTTCGGCGTCTCACGGTCCCTCAACATCTCCTCCGCTGCGCTGTTCGCGCCGCCCATGCTGCCCGCTCCGCTCATTCCCTCCGCGCTACTCGCTCCGCCTGGCTTGCCCGCTTCTGCGTTTCTTTTTCCGCCGCCCCTTTTCTCCGCTCCGTACCCGGCGTCAGTAACGGCGGCAATCACCGCGGCTGCGTCCGCCTCGCCTTCCACGCCCATAGAATTGGTAAGAAGGCTTACCGAGCAGGAAGTCACGCCGGGCACTTTCGATACTGCTTTCTCCACCCGCGCACTGCAGGCGGCGCAGCTCATACCTGTCACTGTATACTGTTCCATCTATCTGTCCACCTCTGTTGATCTTTCATGCTGCCGACCTTACTTCATCAATTTCTGCAGCGTCGCTACCAGCTCGTCAATCGTCTCTTCCTTCCCCGCCCGGATGTCCTCCGCGACACAGGTGCGGAGATGCTCCGCGAGCAGCACTTTATTAAAGCTGTTGAGCGCCGCATTGATCGCCGACACCTGCACAAGGATATCCGTACAATAAACGTCCTGCTCAACCATTCGCTTTACGCCCCGCACCTGCCCTTCAATCCGGCTTAACCGGTTGATCAGATCCCGGTATTCCTTCTCCGTGCGTTCCTTTGTCCTGCTGCCGCAGCATTCCTTCATCTTTTCCATCCGATTGTGGTCTTCCATAAAATCCACCTGCTTTCTACGATTACTTTTTCCAGATAACACAATTATTATATACCCCCTATTGGTATTATGCAAGTAGTTTTTCAAAAAAACAGAAACAGCTTTTATTTCAAAAAAGAACCCCGGATCAAAATCCCGGGATTCCTGCTACATCCTCTGCAATATAATCTGCACCGGCGTTCAAAAGCTCCTTTCTGTCCCCAAAACCATACAATACGCCCAGGCAGTCTATTCCTGCATCACGCGCACCAAACACATCATGTTCCCGGTCTCCTACCATAAGAACCCCGGACTTATCCTCAATCCCGCAGACAGAAAGGGCATAACGGATCACCTCCGCCTTCGTTCCCCGACCGCCGTCAAGCTCCATCCCCGCCACATAATCAAAATAAGGCGTCAGCCCAAAATAATCGATAATCTGCCTTGCATAAGGCTCCGGCTTGGACGTCGCCACCACAAGTCTCTTCCCCGCCGCCTTAAGCACCTTTAACATTTCCTCAAACCCGTCATACACCCGGTTCTCAAAAATCCCCTTATCCTGATAGTATTCCCGGTAATAGCCCACCGCCTCAAGAGCCTTCTCCTCAGAAAACCCATAATGCTCCCGGAACGACACCGTAAGCGGCGGCCCGATAAACTTATACAACTTTGTCCGGTCACTCTCCCTGATCCCAAACCTCTCAAGCGCATACATCACCGAATTCGTAATCCCTAAAGAAGAATCCGTGATCGTTCCGTCCAGATCAAAAAAATAAGTATGATAATCTCTCATAAACTAACCGCCTCCCGTTATCTGTAAATTATATGATTCGCCAGCCAACTTACGCCATCACACCTCCACATCCATCGCATCCCGGATATTCTTCCTCGTATAGAGCAGCAGCACATCCCCGCTGCGGAGTATGGTAGACCCGTTGGGGATCAGCATCTTATCCCCCCGCCGGATCATGACGATCATCGTCTTTCTTGAGATGTCAAGCTCACTGACGCGCAGCCCTACCCACGCGCTCTGATCCTTTAACACCAGCTCCTTTAAGTGGATGCCGATATCCTGCTTATATCCTTCTGCCCCAAGGACAAGAAAATCCCCCTGGCAGATTTCCGTATTTCCCCGGGGAACGACCACGCTCCCCCGCCTCTGGACCGCCGCGATCAAAAGTCCGGGCGGCAGCGGGAGCTCCCTCACCTTCATGCCCGTCCAGGGGTGGTTTTCCCCTACCCGAAGCTGCACAAAACGGATATCGCTCTCCTCCGATGCCTCCTTCATGGTCTTCATCCTCGTATAATGCTCCACAAACCCGGCAGACAAGATACCCGTAGGGATCGCCACCATCCCCACTCCAAGGAACGTAATGATGATGCCAAAGATTCGCCCCGCGATCGTCACCGGGTAGATATCCCCGTACCCAACCGTAAGCAGCGTTGACACCGCCCACCAGAACCCAGAAAAAGCATTTTCAAACACTTCCGGCTGCACCGGATGCTCAAGGTTGTACATCACAAGCGACGATGCGACCATCAAAACCATAATGATAAACACCGAAGACAGGATCTGGTCTTTCTTCCCTGTAATGACATCCCCGATCACATTCAGCGCGTCATAGTACGCATTGATCTGGAAAAGCCGCAACAGCCTCACCACCCGGAACATCCGAAACGCTACCGCTCCCGCCGGAAAAAAGACAGGCAGGAAATAAGGCAGGAATGCCAAAAGCTCGATAACCCCATTAAAGGACAGCACATATTTACGCACTGCCCTCTTCCTCTCCAGTTCCGGATACAGGTATTCCGCCGTCCAAAGCCTAAGCACATACTCCACCGCAAACGCAACTACCGTCACAAACTCCACCGTGTTCAAAAGCTCCCGGTACGGCGCGGAGCCGTCAAACGTCTGGAAGATGGCGATGAAAAGATTCATCAGGATCATCACGATCACCATAATATCAAACGCCTTGCTCTGCCAATCCCCGTAATATCCAATCTGTATAATATCAAAAACTCTTTTTTTGCTTATCTTGCCGGACATCCTGTCTCTATCCTCTCATTCCTGCCTGCATCCTCTTTACCAAAGGTACAGAAAATCTACTAACAATAAGTATATTACGCTTTCTATAGATTTTCAAGCAAGAGACTCCAAATTTCAGATCAGGAATGCCAGGACATACCAGCAGATTTATTTCTGATACAAAAGTCCAAACGGCTTTCCCTTAAGCCACTGTCCGTCTCCATTTTTACCGATATATTCCCCGTTGCCTACCACTTTTTTGCCCCGCAGGAAAACAGCATCTACACGACCGATCTGTTCCATCCCTTCATAAGAACAGTAATCAACATCGTGGAGCATATCATCAACGGTAAATGTGCCCTTGTAATCCGGGTCAAAAATTACGACATCCGCATCCGCGCCCACGCACAGACTTCCCTTCTGAGGAAACAGGCCATTTACCTTTGCCGGTGTCGTGGCATACAGATCCACTAACTGCTGACGGCTGATCTTCCCTTTTTCCACACCGTAAGTCCAAAGTACGGACAGACGGTTCTGAAGTCCCGGCGCACCGTTGGGGATATTCCGGAAATCATCATATCCCATATGCTTTTGTTCCTTCCAGTCAAATCCGCAGTGATCGGAACTTACGGCATTCAGCCAGCCCAAATTTAAACCGTGCCAGAGATATTCTAAATGCTCCGGCGTACGAAGAGCCGGTGAGCACACATATTTTGCCCCTTCAAAATCAGGCTTCGCAAGATTACTTTCGTCAAGGACGAGATAGTGGGAGCATGTCTCTCCATAAACGGACTGTCCCCGTGACACCGCTGCGCCGATCTCATCCACTGCCTCACGGCAGGTCACATGAGCAATATATAAAGGTGCATCTGCCGTCTCAGCCAGATAAATCGCCCGCCGTGTCGCCTCTGCCTCCACAACAGGGGGACGGGAAACGGCATGGTAATAAGGTTCTGTCTTTCCCTCGGAGATCAACTGCTTTTGAAGGACGTCAATGATATCTGCATTTTCCGCGTGGACCATCACTGTGACGCCCGCTTCCTTTGCCTTCAATAACGCGTTCAGGATCGCATCATCATCCGCATGAAAGAACATTCCTTTATAAGCCATAAAAAGCTTCATCACCGGATAGCCGACCCTGGCAAGCTCTGGGATCTCTTCCACAACTTCTGGTCTTGGATCGGTCATTACCACATGGAAAGAATAGTCTACCGCAGCAACACCGTCCGCATTCTCTTTCCGGTAATCCTCGACGGATTCTATCAGACCTTTTCCTTTTACCTGATTTACAAATTCGATCACTGTCGTCGTCCCGCCTGCTGCCGCCGCACAGGATGTCTTAAACCCACGGGTCGACGTCCCGTTAAACTGGAAGGAAAAGTGGACATGCTGATCGATCCCGCCGGGAAGGATGTATTTCCCTTCTGCATCGATCACTTCCGCCTCTTCGCAGTTAATCTGCTGCCCGATGGCTTTTATCTTTCCGTCTTCCATAAGCATATCCGCGCGGTATACGCTTTCCGCTGTAACAATCGTCCCGTTTTTAATAATTGTCTTCATACTGTTGATCTCCTCTCATTTTTTCTGAATTTGTTCTTCATACACACAACTCTGTAACTGCCAGCAGCAAAGCCTGACATCCCAGCGCGATATCTGAAGGATCGGTATATTCCTCCGGATTATGGCTCTTTCCTCCTACACTTGGCACAAAGATCATCCCTACATCGGTGATGGAGGCCATCATCGCCGCATCGTGCACCGCACCGCTGTTCATCACCATCCAGGAATCACTGCAGGAAGAAACCGCCCGCTTCACCGTATCCATAATACGCGGCGACAGCCTGATAGGCTTAGACGAGCCGATCGTCCGGAACCGGATCATGACCTTTCGCTCCTGACTTATCTTTTCTGCACAGGATGTTATCTGTGCGACTGTTTTCTCGATTGCATCCTGCTCGATGTCACGGATATCGATCGTGAAAGTCACCTCCCCGGGAATAACATTCGGCATATTCGGTCTGCAGGAAATGGATCCCACCGTCGCTACCGTACTCTCAAGGACATGATTGGCCGCAATATCCTCTATGTCTTCGATCAATACCGCTGCCGCTGACATCGGGTCATTCCTTAAATACATCGGCGTTGCACCCGCATGATTAGATGTCCCGCATACGGTCACCTCCATCGTCGTCATCCCTGCGATAGCCTGTACAACGCCAAGCCTTTTTTTCTCCTGTTCAAGAACAATTCCCTGCTCGATATGAAGTTCTAGCATCGCTTCGATATCTCCGGGTTTCAAGACAAAATCTTTCATTTTTCCCGGATCAAGCCCGGATTTTTCAAGTATTTCCAAACAGGTTCTTTTGTCTTCTGTATGTAAGTGCCTAAGGTCATCCGCGGAAAGCTTTCCGATGAGCGTCTTGCTGCCCACCATCGTCGTACCGAAGTTAGACCCCTCCTCTTCCGCAAATATGATCAGTTCCACAGACCGTCTGGGAAGGCAATTGTTCTCCCGCATCACCGTCAGAACCTCCATCGCTCCCACGACGCCTACGATCCCGTCATATTTTCCGCCGTTTCGGACTGAATCTATGTGAGAACCTACAAGGACCGGCATAAGGGACGAATCCACCCCCTCATAACATGCCCTTATATTTCCGACCGGATCAACGGTGACCTGTAACTTAAGCTCCCTGCATATCTGCATCAGCCATGCCCTTGCGTCTGCATCAGCCCGTCCATAGGAGAATCTGCTTATGCCGCCGTCATCATTGTCATTGAATCCGGCGAAAGCATCAATCCGCTGCATGATCCTTTCTCTGTTTACATTCAAATAGCAACACCTCCAATGATATTTTCTTACTATATATCCAAGCAAAAACTATGCCTGTATTTTTTCGGCAAATGCCATCCGTTTTTCACCATCCATTTTTCCGCGCAAAAAATACCGATGAAAAATATCATCAGTAGATGACATCCATCATCGGTACGGATACCTCACGCATTAATTTGCATGAAGATTATATTTTTTCAGCTTCTTCACGACGGTAGACTGGTCGATTCCCAACGTCTCACCTATTTTTCTCGTTGTCTTTTGTTCCTTTAACGCTTTCCTTAACACCTCTCTCTCCACATTTTCCAGAATATCCTTTAATTTTGTCCCGGAGCGGCCGGTATCCATCCCGAATTCCATCTCAGGGATGATGGCGTGGATATCATTCACATCAATAACATCGCTTCCCGCGATCACTGTCAGGCGTTCGACCGTATTCTCCAACTCCCGGACATTCCCCGGCCAACAGTATGACTGAAGCTTTTTTACCGCCTGTTCGGATAACCTTTTATGCAGATTATATTTATTATTCGCCTGTCGGAGAAAATGTGTGGTAAGCAACGGGATATCCACACTTCTTTCCCGCAAAGGCGGTATGGTTATAGGGACGACATTCAGCCGGTAATATAGATCCTCCCTGAACTTCCCCTGCCTGACCAGCTCTTTCAGATCTCTGTTGGAAGCTGCGATCACCCGGGCGGTAAAAGGCTTGGCAGCCGTCTCCCCGATACGCAGATATTTTCTCTCCTGAAGAATATGAAGAAGCTTCACCTGCAGCGCCTGGGGCATCTCCGATATTTCATCGAGAAAGATCGTTCCTTTCTTTGCCGCCGCCAAAAGACCTACCTTCCCTTTTGCACTGGCCCCGGTAAATGCCCCCGGAGCATAGCCAAAAAGCTCTGACTCGATCAAGTCGACCGGAACCGCCCCGCAGTTGATCTGGATAAAAGGCTGCTCCCTCTGGGGGCTTAGCTTATGGATATAATTAGCATATACACTTTTTCCGACACCGGTCTCTCCCTGCAGAAGAATCGTGACATTGATCAAAGAGACGGCTTTTATCATCTTAAATACCGCACCCATGACCTCGCTGCAGCCAAGGATCAGCGGAGAATCCACATAGTGCTCTTCCTGTATCTGCTGCTTGATGATTCCCAGGAGATTCTGGGTTTCCTGCAGACGGCGCTGTAATTCCTCCTCAAGGGTAACATCGTGAGACACATTGATCACCCGGTAAACTTGCCCGCCCTCATCAAACAGCGGTTTTCCTGTGACCATCAGCCGACGGCCGGCTTTTGTCTCCTGGATGATCGTCATCTCGCGCTTGGATTTAAGCACTTCCGATGTGACAGACGTACTCAATATCCCCTTTTTCTCCAGCTCATAGCAGGAATGGCCAATGATATTCTCTTTCGGAGCCCCGAAATTCTCGGCGCACGAATCACTTACACGGATAAAGATGCCATTTTTATCTGCTACGGTCACCTGATCGCAAACTACCTCCAGGATCGCCTGATGTTCCTGGTAAGATTCTTTGTAGTATTGATAATCATCTTCTTTTATATATTCTGTCATAGATGCCTCCAAAGCCAGTCCTGTTTTGATCAGTATCTGAATTTTTGCTTTAACTATTCTAACACTTTGTGAAATCCCGCGCAATAAAACTGATGTTCTGTTTATCTATTTATTGATACAGGCATGTTTTTTGCTTGAATAATAGATAAGACAAATAAAAAGGATTGGGAGGTCCAAAATCGTCTGAGCATTCACGTTCCGGAACATCTATGCTCAAAAACACTCAAGTATTTTAAAAACTTACAAAGGAGGTATTTCTATGACCAACAATAACCAAGATGTCATGCAGCAGTATAACGAGACATTAAAACCCGTGGATGCGAAAGACCGTACGATCAAGCCATTCGGACTTGGGATCATCTGGTTCGGGATCGTTGTACAATTAACCGGATTTGCTGTTTTTGCTGCAATGCCTGGCTATTTTACCATCAAACAATTGCTTATTATTTACATTATAGGCTCCGCGATCACAGCACTTGCAGCTATCGGTATGCAGGATATCGGCTTAAAGCACGGATTGTGTTTCGCCAAAGCGACGGTAGCCGCATTCGGCGAGAAGGGCGCAAAGCTTCCTTCTTTTATCCGCGCCTTTCCGAGTGTCATTTTTTTCGGGACAAATGCCTATGTCAGCTCACAGGCACTGAATGAACTGTTCAAGATGGTATTTGCATTTGATAATATTACTGTCGCCCTGGCCGTGAATATCATTCTCCTCGTCGTACTTACCATGTTCGGGTTAAAGGGAATCGAACGCTTTACGAAGCTTGTAGCGCCGCTCTTACTCGTCATCGGTATATATCTTGCTTATCTGCTGTATGATACTTATCATGTTTCCATGGGCGAGCTGATGAACATGGGCGGGGCAAACGCCGGCTCTAAAAGCTGGCTTTATGGTATCTCCGTAGCTATCGGTATTTTCATTATGTGCTCTATGGGCAATAATGATTATACCCGCGACTGTATCGTAGACACAGAGCAGAAAACCTGGATGGGTATGAACAACAAATATGCGGTTGCAACACTGATCGGCGTCATCCCTTTCCTTACCTTTTTCTGCCTGCTTGGAAACTGCGCTGTTGTGCTGAGCGGACGCACGGATGTAATTGTTGTATTTTCCGAATTATTGATGCAGAAATCGAAGCTTCTGGCGATCATTGTAGATCTGTTTATCGTCGTCGCCCAGTTTTCTACCAATACGTCAGCCAACCTGATGCCGAGTGCTTACGTTGCCTGCGATTTTATCCCGAAGCTTAAGTTTAAGATGGGGATCATCCTTGTTGCGGTTCTTGCCGTGATCTGCCAGCCCTGGTCTTACTATGACTACTTTGATTTTGTGATGAATTTATTTACCGTATTTACCGGTCCTGCTATCGCGATCATGCTTGTGGATTATTTTCTGTTCCGCGGGAGGGAATACGACGTGCCAGAGCTTTACCGGAAAAAAGGGAAATATTACTATTGGAGCGGCATAAACATCGTTGCATTGCTCATCTATATCGCATCAGGCTTGATCGGTTATTTTGTTGACTTTGACAACAGCTTTTTTATCGCCACGCCGATCGCCGCCATCGCTTACTATTTTGCAGCAAAAGCATGCGGCAAAAAGATGCCGGTCATGACAAAGGAAATTTAAGAACAATAACATTTAAGGAGGGATTTATATGTTGATCAAAAATGCAAACATCCGGGGACGTGAAGGGAAATGGGATATTCGGATTGAGAATGGGAAATTCAGTAAAATTGATGCAAAAATCGATGCCGCCAGCGGGGAAGAGATCATCGACGCATCCGGCAAGATGGTCATCCCGCCATATGTAGACTCACACGTACATCTGGATTATGTCTGTACTTACGGCGAGCCGCGCTATAATATGAGCGGTACATTATTTGAAGGAATCAGCATCTGGAGTGAGCGCAAGAAAACACTCACCAAGGAGGATGTAAAGAAACGCGCACGGCACGTACTGGACTGGGAGATTGCCCACGGCACACAGTTTGTCCGTACCCATGTAAACAGTGATGAACCCGGCCATGTGTCTGCCGAGGCCCTGCTTGAGCTGAGAGAAGAGGTGAAGGATCTTGTTGATCTTCAGATTGTCGCATTTCCGCAGCACGGTGTTTATAATTTCCCAGATGGAGACAAACTATTAGAGGAAACCGTCAGGATGGGCGTCGATGCTGTAGGTGCAATCCCCCATTATGAGGATACCCGGGAAGACCTGATCTCTTCGCTGTACCACTGCTTTGACCTGGCAGAAAAATATGACAAGCTAGTGGACGTCCACTGTGATGAGACAGACGACCCCCAGTCCCGTGCCATCGAACAGGTCGCGCATCAGGCGTGGAAAAGAGGAATGTTTAACCGAGTAACCGCCAGCCACACTACTGCAATGGGATCCTATAACAATGCTTATGCCTTTAAGCTTATGGGAATCCTCGAGCATGCAAAGATCAATATCATTTCCAACGCCACCATCAATATCCACCTGCAGGGACGCTACGACAGCTATCCGAAACGCAGGGGAATTACCCGCGTGGATGAATTACTGGCAAACCATATCAATGTAAGCATGGGCTGTGACGATATTATGGAACCGTTCTATCCTCTTGGTGTCGGCGATATGCTGGATGTCCTGAACATGGGCATCCATGTCAGCCACCTGACCGGATATCAGCAAATATTGGATTCCCTCGATCTGATCACGAAAAACGGCGCGAGAACACTTAACCGTGAAGACGCTTACGGCATCGAGGAAGGGAAACCTGCAAGCCTGCTTATCATTCCTGCCGACGACGCTTATGATCTGATACGCCGTCACGTAAAACCGGAATTCTCTATCCGGAACGGCAATGTCATCATGAAACGGCAGCCGGAAAATGTCACCGTATACAACAATGGTTCTACTGTAAAAGTGAACTATACGGTAGCGAAATAAACAACCCGCCGGGCGCAATAACGTGTCCTCCAAATTGCACATTATATTTGGAGGACACTTCATTTCTGACCTTCATAAAAAGGAGCCATCATGCCACTGAAAATTTCAATTACGCAAAAACAAAAATTATCACTGTCCATGCATATGAGACAATCCTTAGAACTTTTACAGATGGATGCTATCTCTCTGAAAGAAAAAATAGAAATGGAATTAGAACGAAACCCTGCACTTGAAGAAACGTACACCAACGCATATCCGCCAGCCGACCCAGCTTCCTATGCCGCTCCGTGTGCGCCTGCATTGTGTGAGCATTTATTGGAACAATTAGAGGAAAACAAGATTCCGGACGGTCTTCTCCCCCTTGTACGGTACCTGATCCTCAACATGGACGATAATGGCAGATTGGAAGATTCCCCGCAAAACATCAGCCAAAAATATCATATCCCCATGGAAAAAGTCAATGCTGCCGTCGGGATTATCCAAAGCCTGGAACCTGCCGGGGTCGGTGCCGCCGATTATAAGGAATGTCTGCTTTTGCAGGCCCGGCGACTGGATTTCCCGGAAGCAGTACAACAGATCATAAGATCTGACACCTATATGGAATATCTTTCCAATAACCAGATTGCCAGACTTGCTTCTGCCCTTAATACCACCGCAGAAAGGACGGAAAAAGCAGCGCAGTTGATCCAGTCTCTCAATCCAAAACCCGGCGCCTGTTTCGGAAATTCAAACACGATCTATATCATCCCTGATGCACAGGTCAGTATAGAAGACACCGAATTTTCCATAACCATAGGAAACCCTGCCATACCGGAAATCAAGATCAGCAGCACATACGCCCACATGAGCAAAGAGACCTCAGACCCGGAAGTAAGCCGTTATCTGGATGAATGCCTGAAGCGTGCCCAATCTCTGATCAGCGGCATCACCCAGCGGAACAAAACCTTATTTCTATGTCTATCCGAAATCGTCTGCCAGCAAGCCGAGTATTTCCGTTCCGGCAGGGAATACTTGAAACCCATGACGCTGAGCGATATCGCGGATGAAATCGGCCTGAATGTCTCAACCGTAAGCAGAGCGGTGAAAAATAAATATGTTGAATGCTGCCACGGTATCATCCTGCTCTCCTCCCTCTTTACTTCCGGATTGTCCCAGGAGAATTTTGATGAAAAAATCTCTTCGCAAAAAATACAGCAGCTTATCCGGCAGCTTATCGATGCGGAGGATAAGCTGCGCCCTTTATCTGATCCGGAGATTGTAAAGCAGCTCTCCGGCCGCGGATTTACAATTGCAAGAAGAACCGTCGCAAAATACCGCTCGCAGATGCATATTCCTTCCGCAGCCAAAAGAAGAAGATTTCATACACCTCCGCTCTAACGCCCGCTCTCCACATTCTGCCGAAACTCCACATAAGTCGTCACAAAATACAGCGCATAAACCCCGCAGAACAAAAGGAACGACATCCCAAAATACTGAAAAACTTCCGTCTCCACCCCCGTATAAAAGATAAACTTCCTGCTGATAAAAAGCGCAATGATCCCCGCGACCGCCGCCGCGAAAGCCGCCGGGCAAAGGTAATAAGCGACAAGCTGCCTCCTTATCACCCCGGCGACCTCCCGCCTGGAAAGCCCCATCTTGCCAAGCACCCCGTAGCGGAACTTATACTTGGCAGAATCACTAAGCTGCTGCACCGACAACACCGTGAGAGCCACGCACACAAACACAAGCCCGATATAAAAGCAAGGGAACACAATCGAAGAAAGCATATACTTCACCTCCGGAATCAAATTATCCCGCACAAGGTTCACTGCCGCATATGTGATGATCGTATCCGAACCGCAGCAGGAATTATTCGGTCCGGACGCCGCATCCTCTTCGTCTTCCTCACTGTCACTCCAATCCAGATAGCTGTATACATCCTTCTTATCCAGCTCATCCAGCCGTTCGCCAAGCCCCGCCGGAGCCTCCCTCTCGATATCCACCGCAAGCTCTGAATAGTAAGGCGTAAGCGCACACGCCCCGTCCGGCACCACGATGACATAATCGCCTCCGTTATGCCCGTCCTGTGAGAAAGTTTCTGAATAATACCCCGAAAAGATAAGCTCCCCGCTCTTCCCCTTCACCCGAAGATGCTCGGAGAAATCCCCTGTCTCCCCCAGCACACGCTTTTTTATGTGGATGGCATACTCATTTTCCCCGAGGGAAATCCTCTCGTACCCAAGCATTTCCCGCAGACGGTTGTAATCCGAAAGCTGCATATATGTGTCAAACTCACAGTAACACCCGTCATCCCGCCCGGCAAGTTTCTTCACATCCGGCTCTCCCTCCGGCGTAGTATACATATTGCCGAACTCCCTAAGATGAGTATAAAGCCACTCATTCACCTGGGCAGTCCCGTCCGTGTAAATGTGATACGGATAAACCTCTTTCATCTCGCACATTTCCCCGATAACCCCGAGCTCCAGGGAAAAATCATCCTCCACATCCCCGCTGTACACCTGCACATCAAAGGGGAACTTCTCCCCCAGTATCTTATTCTGGTAGTCGGCAAACATCATCGCCACCGTGCTCCCCAAAAAAGCAAGCATGAACAGCGCCGTAATCGTTCCCATAGTAAACCGCATCGTCTTGATCTTCGAAGAAAGCTGCCGGAGCAAAAACAGATTCTGCCCCCGGTAAATCCCTTTCCCCTCTCCCCGGATATAGCAGACAATGGAGGACGCAAGGCCAATATAAAACAGGTAGATGGTAAGCACCAGCCCCACGATAAACCCGATGATAGTTCCCCCGTTCCACCCGTCAACCCTCCCGCCGACGAACAGCCACAGCCCGAACAGCATAAGAAATACCACCGACAGCGGCAAAAGCCACCGTTTCGCCCGCTCATGGGATTCATGTATCTCCTCATTCTTACTTCCCGCATTCATCAGGTCGCAGATATTCATCCGCTTAAACCTGCCCTTGCACCGAAAAAGCGCCAGAAGATAACATCCCCCATAGCAGCAGACCGTCGTAAAGATGCACCAGCCGTTAAACTCCAGATGCAGCTCATAATCCGTCTGCAGCATGGCATAAAGCACCGCCATCAGAATCTGCTGCAAAAGCACCCCGAGGAGCAGGCCCAGCACAAACGCTCCCGCGCCCATCAGCAGATTTTCCCGCAGATAAAGCCTTGAGATTTCCTTCTTCTTAAGCCCCAAGAGCAGATACGTCCCGAACTCCCGGCTCCGCTTTTCCAGCATGAACCGTACCATATAATTAATGAGCCACGCCACAATGATAACAATGAAAAATGTAGCAAGCCCCACAAGCGCCGCCATAATCCCCACCTGGTCAACCCGCTCCCTGATATCCGGCGAAAAGATAATGCTGTTAAACGCGAACATCAGCGCCGTCACAAACGTCATGGTAATCACATACACCAGATAATCCCTGGCCGAACGTCTCACATTCCTGACCGCAAGCTTACCTAACATCCGAAAGCTCACCTCCCGTCAAAGACAATACGTCCAGAATCTCATTTAAAAACACCCGCCTGTTCCTCCCGGCGCGAATCAGCTCATGGAAAATCTTCCCGTCTTTTAAAAATAAAATCCTGCCGCAATAGCTGGCTGAAAACGCATCGTGAGTCACCATAAAAATCGTAGCCCCAAGCTTTTCGTTCATCCGGGTAAACATCTCAAGGAGCGTCTGGGCTGAGCGCGAGTCAAGCGCCCCCGTCGGCTCATCCGCAAGAAGAAGTTTCGGCTCATTTATCAAAGCCCTGGCGCAGGCGCACCGCTGTTTCTGCCCGCCCGACACCTGATAGGGAAACTTCCCGGCAATCTCCCGGATGCCAAGCATCCCCATCATCGCATTTACTCTCTCCTTAATCTCCGCCTTCCCCTTCCTGTGAATCGTCATAGCAAGGACAATATTCTCCTCAATCGTCAGCGTATCCAAAAGATTGTAGTCCTGGAACACAAACCCGAGATTCCGCTTGCGAAACTCCGAAAGCCCATCCTCCGAAAGCTCCGTAATGTCCGTATCCCCGTAAAAAATATGCCCCGCCGTCACCCGGTCGATGGTGGAGAGCATGTTAAGGAGCGTCGTCTTCCCGGAGCCGGACGCCCCCATCACCCCCACGAACTCACCTTGCTCCACATGAAAACTCACCCGGTCAACCGCCTTCGTCACATTAGAACCGTTCCCGTAATATTTCTCCACATCGCATATGCGGATATATCCATCCATGCTGAATCCCTCCTGTTTTCTGTAACTGCTGTTTGCAAGATAACTATGATATTCGGACGATGCCACGGATTGTTCCGCACTTCGCGCTCCCACAATCCTAAAAACATTCAAAATCCGCCCTAATCGGGCTACTTTTTCATGTTTTTACGGGTCCCAAAGTCATGTTTATTCATGCAAACATGAATCACATGACCTTTTGACCCTAGCATCATATCATAACAAAAATTACCCTTGCCGGCAGAAAAATCTTCCTGCCGGTTAAGGGTAATTGTAACAGCTTTGTCTATGCTTTTGTATCGCGCAAGATTACGGTAGTCTTACAGTTTTGAAAGATTACGCATTTTTCAGTTTAAACCTTCCCACAAGCTCCTTCATCAGCCTGGACTGGCTGGACAGCTCTTCACTGGCAGCCGCGCTTTCCTCGGCAGTCGCTGAGTTAGTCTGCACCACGCTGGAAATCTGGTCAATGCCCATCGTAACCTGAGAGACAGCCGCAGCCTGGTTACTGCTTGCCTCTGAAATATGCCCGACGATACCGGTCACCTCACTGACTCCATCCACTGCTTCCTTCAGAGCTTTCGCAGTCTCATCCGCGATCATCGTACCGTTCTTTACCGCTGTCAGCGTATTCTCGATCAATACCGCCGTATTCTGGGAAGCCTCTGCACTCTTGCTGGCCAGATTGCGCACCTCATCAGCCACAACTGCAAAGCCTTTTCCGGCAGTTCCCGCCCGGGCCGCCTCTACAGCGGCGTTAAGTGCAAGAATATTTGTCTGGAATGCAATGTCCTCAATGGTTTTGATCACCTTTCCGATTTCATCCGAACATCTGCTGATGTCATTCATCGCCCGGATCATGCCCTGCATCTTCTGGTTGCTTGCCTCCATCTCATTACCTACATTGTTCGCCATATCACTGGCCTGCTGTGCGCTTTCCGCATTCTCTTTAACCTTTTCGGAAATCTCAGAGATCGTGGCAGCAAGCTCTTGTACGGAACTGGCCTGCTCGGTCGCTCCCTGTGACAACGCCTGTGCACCGCTTGATACCTGCTCAGAACCATTGGCAACCTGAGCGGAGCTTTCGCTGATCTGGAGCATCGTATCATTAAGCTTTTCTGCAATTGTACGGAAGGACACCAACAGCGGGTGGAAACCGCCCACATACTCATGCTCACATACGGAATCCACATCAAAATCACCTGCAGCCATCTTCGCCAAAAATGCATTTTCATCATCAATAATTGCCCGAAGCTTTCGGATCAGCTCACGCATCTGATTAGAAAGCACGCCAAGCTCATCTTTTGATATATAAGAAATCTCTACATCGAGATTGCCCTGCGCCATCTTGACTGCAGCATTTTCAATCTCAAATATCGGGAATTTGATTCCCCTTATAATGACGAATGAGAAAATCACACCAATGATAATGATCACGATCATAATCACCGCCATAGCGATCAGAGATATATTATAAAATTTCCTGCTCTCTGCCGATACTGCATCGGAGCCTTCCGAATTATATGTAATGATGTCACCGACCGCACTCTGGATCGCACTGTAAAGCTCAATGCACTCACCGTCTAAAATAGCCCGCGCTTCCTGTATCTTTCCCTCTCCTGCCAGCTTTTCAATCTCGTCATCATCTTCGCTGTACTGTGTCCAGAGGTTCTTTAAATTATTATAAAACTCCTTCTCTTCTTCATCAATGAGATTTCCATATTTATCAAGAAGTGCATCCATATCGCCTTTTTCCTTCTGGACGTAAGTAAGGCTCATCTCGGCCATGTCATCAGAGCCAGCCGTAAGATACGCCAACTCATTCAGCCGGATATTGGATATGGTCGTGTCCATCTCTCTCGCCACATCCACGCTCGGAAGCCAGCTTGTCGTAATATCATTTGTCTTGTCGTTCATCCTGTTCATCAGAAAGAAAGACATCCCTCCGATGATGAGCATTCCAACCAATGCAACACCCACAAGGATATAAAGCTTTATACTGATTTTAAAATTCCGGATGCTGTTTATCATATCCTTTTTCTCCTTTCATCTTTGCGCCCCAGAAACCATTCTGAATCTCATGCTTTCGGGCACAACATAACGGCTCTAAAAACAAGCCAATATACTAATAAATATATCGTCATATTTGGGTCATTAATAAGTGGAAACTATAAATATTCCTCATCCCTTGCATGATAATTCCCCATCGGAAATTTCAGAATGATCTTTGTTCCTTTTCCCTCCTCAGAAAGAGCAACAATCTCTATCCCGAGCTTTTCACAAAGATTTTTACACAGATAAAGCCCCATCCCTGTTGCCCGTCTCGTCTGTCTGCCGTTGCTTCCGGTAAAGCCCTTTTCGAAAATACGCGGCAGCTCTTCTTTTTTTATCCCCAGTCCGTCATCCTCAACCATAAGCCACACACTTCTCTCCTGCTCCTTCGTGTGGATGAACAATCGTTCCCTGTCTCCCCGCTTATATTTCACACTGTTTAAGATCAACTGGTTCAGCATAAAAGAAATCCACTTCTCATCGGTATATACAAACTGCCTGCAGTCAACCTCTGCCTGTACACCATTCTCAATCAGCTCGTATTTATTTTCCGCAAGAACTGATGAGACAAGCTGTGAAAGATCTGTCTTCCGGACCATATAGTCTTTGTAAACTTCTCCGGCTCTGGCATAATAAAGCACCAGATCCACCAGATGTTCTGTCTTCCGATTCTCCATCCGGATCCGCTTTGTCAGCTCATTCTTATTGTTTTCACAGATTAAAGACACGCCGGTAATCGGCGCTTTCACCTCATGCACCCAACTCTCGATAAATTCCCGGTAATCCTCTTTTTCCCGTTCAATGGCACATATCCTCTCGATGACGGATTTGTTGGAGAGTCTTATCATCTCCCGGTAAAGCCTGTCCTCCAGCCTCGGGGATGCGGGCATAAGCTCTCCAAGAAGATAACGCTGGTCCATCTCCTTTAAAAGCTTTGACAGCTCAGAAAAATATTTTCTCCGCCGGTAATATTCCGCCAGAAAAACTGCAGACGCTACCAGAAGATAACAGACAAAAAGCAGCTTCCTCAGTTCTTTCGGATATCCGGTAATCCCAAGAAAGGCAAATACAGCCGACAGACAGAATATATGCCGGATCATCGTAAAAAACTTATCTTTTATATACGCCATCAAGGTCATATCCGATACCCCATCCCCCGTTTTGTCTCGATAAATTTGTGGACACCGATACTGTCAAGCTTGCTTCTTAAACGAGTTACATTGACACTTAAGCTGTTGTCGTCAATGTACACTTGATTATCCCAAAGATACTCGATCATCTCTGCCCTCGATACGATCTCTCCCTGCCGCATGAACAGACAGTGCAGAATCTTGATTTCATTTTTGGTAAGCTCTGTGCTTTTCCCTTCGAAGACCGCACAGCCTTTTGCCAAGTACAGCTTCACGCCCTTATAGGAAAGCTGTGACTGCTCTCCATCCGGCTCCCTTTTCACCCGCTTTAACACCGCCGCAATCCGTGCCAGAAGAACCGGAGGATAAAAGGGCTTCGTGATATAATCGTCGCCGCCGTTTATCATCCCGTTAAGCTCGTCTGCCGAATCGGTCCGGCTGGTCAGAAATATTACCGGCACCTCTGACTTTGCACGGATTTCCGTACAGATATCAAACCCTGACACTCCCGGAAGATTGAGGTCTAAAAGCACAAGATCCGGCCGGATTTCAAAGACAGCTTCCGCCGTCCGTTCAAAATGTTCTAACACAGTCACTTCATACAATGCATTTTTAAGGAGAACCGAAAGCTCCTGCCGGATGACAGGCTCATCCTCGACAATCAAAATATTCATAGATCTCTCCCTGTCTCAAAAGTCAGATAAAATAATGTCACATCGTTATCATTGTACTCTCTGCCCCGCTATTTGTAAAATATTTTTCCGGATACAACCTGCATAAAAAACCGCAGCTTCCCATGGGGCTGCGGTTTTCTTATCTTATCTGCTCATTCTATCTACTTCATCAAGAGCGATTTCCCGGTCATCTCCGCCGGCTTGTCAAGCCCCATAAGCTCAATCAGCGTCGGCGCGATATCCGCTAGGCATCCGCCCTCCCTAAGCTTATACGCCGGGTCGGCATTCACCAGGATGAACGGCACCGGATTGGTCGTATGGGCAGTAAAAGGCTCACCCGTCTCATCGTCGATAAGCTGCTCCGCATTGCCGTGATCCGCGCAGATAAACATCTGTCCGCCCACTTCTTTCACCGCGTCCACTGCCTTTCCTACGCACTCATCCACCGCCTCGATGGCCTTGATGGCAGCCGCCTCCACACCGGTATGCCCGACCATATCCGGGTTGGCAAAGTTAATGATGATCACGTCATATTCCCCGGACTTAATCGCCCCAGTCAACTTGTCGCACACCTCATAGGCGCTCATCTCCGGTTTCAGGTCATAAGTGGCAACCTTCGGGGAATTTACAAGAATCCTGTCCTCACCCTCATTCGGCTCCTCCACGCCGCCGTTGAAGAAGAACGTTACATGTGCATATTTTTCCGTCTCTGCGATACGCGCCTGTCTAAGTCCGCTCTTTGCCAGGAATTCTCCGAATGTATTGGTAATCTCTTCCTTTACAAATGCAACCTGCTTGTTGGGGATGGTCACATCATACTCCGTAAAGCACACATAAGTTGTCTTTACCCTGCCGCCCCGGTCAAATCCGGTAAATCCGTCGTCGCAGAAAGTCCTCGTAATCTCCCTTGCGCGGTCCGGGCGGAAGTTAAAGAAGATAATGGAATCATTATCCTTGATCGTGGCAACCGGAGCGCCGTCTTTCATCACAACGGTAGGCAGTACGAACTCATCCGTAGTGTCTTTATCGTATGAGTTTTGGATGCCTTCCGGCCCGCTCGCCGCCGTCTCGCCCTCACCGTAAACCATAGCGCGGTAAGCTTTCTCCACACGGTCCCAGCGGTTATCCCTGTCCATGGCATAGTAACGCCCCATCACAGTAGCAACCTCACCGACACCAATCTCTTCCATCTTTGCCACTAACTCTTCCACATATTCCTTCCCGGAAGCCGGAGGCGTGTCACGCCCGTCTAAGAAACAGTGTACATAGACTTTCTTAAGCCCCTGCCTCTTCGCCAACTCCAAAAGACCGTAGATATGCGTGTTGTGGCTGTGTACGCCGCCGTCGGACACAAGGCCGTACATGTGGAGGGCGCTGTCATTCCTTTTCACATTCTCACATGCGGCAAGGAGCGCTTTATTTTCAAAAAAATCGCCGTCCTGGATAGATTTCGTAATCTTCGTCAAATCCTGGTATACGATGCGTCCTGCACCCATATTAAGATGGCCCACCTCAGAGTTTCCCATCTGCCCGTCCGGCAGCCCTACCGCCAGTCCGCTTGCGTTGCCCTTAACGAACGGACACTCTGCCATCAGCTTATCCATGACCGGGGTCTTGCCCTCCGCCACCGCATTTCCGGCAGTATTCTCATTCAGCCCATAACCGTCTAATATCATTAAAACCGTTGGTTTCTTACTCATTTTCCTAATCTCCTTTAAATTACAATATCGTTCCAAGCCACGCGTCGGCCAGCGTAATCCACTGTGCACACGGCTCATTAATCCCGCTTCCGTCCGCGCGCTCCACTGTCCGGCACGCAAGGCTGAGCCCGTGCTCTCCCTTCGGAAATACATGGAGCTCCGCCGGTACACCGGCGCGCTTAAGGGCAGATACCATTAAAAATGCATTCTCCACCGGAACCGTATCATCATCAAGGGTATGCCAGATAAAACAGGGCGGCGTATCCTCTGTCACCTGTTTTTCTATCGAAAGCTCCCCGGAAAGCTCGGAAAAACGCTCTCCCAAAAGATTTTCAAAGCTCCCTCTGTGGGAAATCCCCTCTTCTGACGTAATGACCGGATAGCTTAAGAGCATTCCCGCCGGCCTAAGCGTCTCTGACGCCTCTTTCTCCACACCCAGAGCCTTCAAAAGCCGCTCCCGATTCCAGAACACTCCAAGAGACGCCGCCAGATGCGCGCCCGCCGAGAATCCCGCAAGGATGATCTTTCTTTCATCCACCTGCCACTTTGCCGCATTTTCGCAGATTATCTTCATGGCAGTGCCAAGCTCCAGGAGCGGAGCCGGATGCCTTGCCGGAGCGACCGAATAGCGGAGCACACATGCATGATATCCCTGGTTTAAAAAATGAATAGCGACAGGTTCGCCCTCCCGGTAACTTAATTTCTCATAACCGCCGCCAGGACAGATAAGCACCATCGGGCGTTTTTTTATCTTAATCTTGTCCGCCGGAGTGTCCAGAAGATAAGTCTCAAGCCGCACATAATCCCGGGAGCCTTCTGCCTGAATCGGAATTTCCATATAACGCATAGCTGTTTACCTCACAAACATTATCCATCGCAGGCTGTTCTTAAAGAAAGACCGCCGGTAAAACTGGCGGCCTTCCCTCTATGCCTTAATGTAGCAATTATTTGTAATTTACAATCTTGCCAAAATCAGCCTTCAAAGACGCGCCGCCTACAAGACCGCCGTCAATATCAGCCTGTGCAAACAGCTCTGCCGCATTCCCGGCATTTACAGAACCGCCGTACTGGATGCGGATAGCTGCCGCTGTAGCATCGTCGTAAATCTCTGCGATGCATGCGCGGATTCCCGCACACACTTCCTCTGCCTGCTCCGTCGTAGCGGTCTTGCCTGTCCCGATTGCCCAGATTGGCTCGTAAGCGATAACCGCTTCCTTCGCCTGGTCTGCCGTAACATTTAAGAAACCAACCTTAACCTGCTGGCGGATAAAGTCCATAGTCACGCCCTGCTCTCTCTGCTCCAATGTCTCGCCGCAGCACATGATTGGTGTGATGCCGTGCTCAAATGCCTTTAACATCTTCTTATTTACGGTCTCGCTTGTCTCAGCAAAATACTCTCTTCTCTCAGAATGTCCCAAAACTACATATTTTACGCCCGCGTCTACAAGCATTGCCGGAGCGATTTCGCCGGTGTAAGCGCCGCTCTCCTCAAAATACATATTCTCAGCGCCAACCTGGATATTGGAGCCTTTGCATGCCTCAACAACCGGGATAATATCAATCGCCGGAACACAGAATACTACGTCAACATCCTCGCTTGCCACCAACGGTTTTAATTCCTCAACTAAAGCAACTGCCTCGCTCGGTGTCTTGTTCATCTTCCAGTTGCCTGCAACAATCTTTCTTCTTGCCATTTTTATTCTCCTCCAAAATATAATTTAATGTAGCTTCACCTTACTAAGTTCATTCTTGTGGTAGTTCGATTCGCCTTGTTCATCGAACGGCTTTCACACTAAGCTCGAAAAAACCTCGCTAAGTGTTCAATGCCAAGTGCGGTGAAGTAAGTTCGCACTAAGGCTCGAAAAGACCAAGCCTAAGTGCTTACTTATCATTAGCCGCCGCTACGCCCGGCAGCTCCTTGCCTTCTAAGAACTCGAGGGATGCGCCGCCGCCTGTGGAGATGTGGGTCATCTTATCGCCGTATCCTAACTGGTTCACTGCCGCTGCGGAGTCGCCGCCGCCGATGATGGTCACTGCCTCTGTGTCTGCCAGAGCTTTTGCTACCGCCTCTGTTCCTGTGGCAAACTTCGGCATCTCAAAGCAGCCCATCGGCCCGTTCCATACAACGGTCTTTGCGTCTTTCACTGCCTCGCAGAAAATCTCTGTCGTCTTCGGTCCAATGTCAAGTCCCTGCCAGCCGTCCGGAATCTCGCCGGATGCCACGATTTTAGCGTTCGCATCGTTGGAAAAGTCGTCTGCAATCACGGTGTCAACAGGAAGAAGTAACTTCACGCCCTTCTCCTCCGCTTTCTTTAACATGTTAAGGGCATACTCGCAATAGTCAGCCTCAAGAAGGGAGCCGCCTACACTGCCGCCCTGCGCCTTGCTGAACGTATAGGACATGCCGCCGCCGATGATCAGCGTGTCCACCTTGTCAAGCAAGTTCTCGATTACGGAAATCTTGCTGGAAACCTTCGCTCCACCAAGGATTGCCACAAACGGCCTCTCCGGGTTGTTTACTGCATTTCCGAGGAAATCAATCTCTTTCTGCATGAGATACCCCACTGCCGCCGTGTCAACGAACTGTGTCACGCCCACGTTTGAGCAGTGCGCGCGGTGTGCGGTCCCGAATGCATCATTTACAAATACATCGCAGAGAGACGCAAGGTCTTTGCTGAACGCCTCGCCGTTCTTTGTCTCCTCTGCGCGGTAACGTGTATTTTCAAGAAGGATAACGTCTCCGTCATTCATAGCCGCAACTGCAGCTTTCGCATTCTCGCCCACAACATTTGCATCAGCGGCAAACTTTACTTCCTGACCGAGAAGCTCAGAAAGGCGCGCTGCCACCGGTGCAAGAGAAAGCTCCGGTTTCGGCTCTCCCTTCGGCTTTCCAAGGTGGGAGCAGAGGATTACTTTTCCGCCGTCTGCAACCAGTTTCTTGATGGTCGGAAGTGCGGCTACAAGGCGGTTCTCATCTGTGATCTTTCCGTCGATGAGCGGAACGTTAAAATCACATCTGCAAAGAACCTTCAAGCCTTTTACATTGATATCGTCAACTGATTTTTTATTAAGCATATATATAGCCTCCTGTAAAATATAAGGTTTCATTGTGGATTGAAAAAGGGTCCGGTCCAAAAGACCGGACCCTTTGTTGAGTCTTTTCTAAGGTAGTTCTTCGAGACTAAGCTCGTGCTACTCACCATTTTCCACATGGAAGTTCGATTCGCTTTGCTCCTCGAACGGCTTTCACACTACGCTCGTGAAAAACCTCGCTAAGTGTTCAATGCCAGTGCTCTACGCAAGTTCAGAGAAGTACTTGATCGTCCTTACCATCTGGCTTGTGTAGGAATTCTCGTTATCATACCAGGATACTACCTGAACCTCTGTTGTGCCGTTGTCTAACGGGCATACCATTGTCTGTGTAGCATCGAACAGGGAACCAAATCTCATACCAACGATATCACTGGATACGATTTCGTCTGTGTTGTATCCGAAGGACTCTGTTGCTGCTGCTTTCATTGCTGCGTTGATCTCGTCGACCGTTACATTGCCTTCAACTACTGCTGTAAGGATTGTTGTAGAACCTGTCGGTGTCGGGATACGCTGTGCTGCGCCGATAAGCTTGCCGTTAAGCTCAGGGATAACAAGGCCGATAGCCTTAGCCGCGCCTGTACTGTTCGGAACGATATTAACTGCTGCTGCACGAGATCTCCTTAAGTCGCCTTTTCTCTGCGGTCCGTCAAGTGTCATCTGATCGCCTGTGTAAGCGTGGATCGTGCACATGATACCGGATTTGATCTTCGCAAGATCGTTAAGAGCCTTAGCCATAGGTGCCAGACAGTTTGTTGTACAGGAAGCTGCAGAAATAACAGTATCCTCTGCTTTCAGTGTTTCATGGTTAACATTGTAAACGATAGTCGGCAGGTCATTTCCAGCCGGTGCGGAAATAACTACCTTTCTAGCGCCTGCCTTAACGTGAGCAGATGCTTTCTCCTTGGATGTATAGAAGCCTGTACACTCAAGAACTACGTCAACACCGATCTCGCCCCATGGAAGCTCCTCAGCGTTAGCCTTTGCATAAATCTTAATCTCTTTTCCGTCAACGATGATAGAATCCTCTGTAGACTCTACCTTGTCAGCCAAAGCGTATTTGCCCTGAGAAGAATCATACTTAAGTAAGTGTGCAAGCATCTTCGGGGATGTCAGATCGTTGATCGCTACTACCTCGTATCCTTCTGCTCCGAACATCTGTCTGAATGCAAGACGTCCAATACGTCCAAATCCATTAATCGCTACTTTTACTGCCATGATTAAATTCCTCCTAAAAGTTTTATTAACTGGTTACACAGCCTTTTTATAATGAATTCCTTAATCATTGTTAAAGAATCATCAACTATTTGCTATTGTACTAAATCTGATACAAAAATTCAAGTGCCTTTTCTATATTTTTACTGTAGTTCAGCCCTGAACTGATATTTTCAGCAGCTTGCACAGAGGTTTCCTCAAAATCTGTACATACTTTCTCTTGACAATCCCTCACGCTTCTGCCATAAATTAAAGATATGCGAAATGCATGCCGCTCCCGCTACACTTTGAAAAACGATGGCCTTCTCTCCTTAAACTCAGCATAATACTTAAACCCGCACTCCGCAAGGATATCCCTCACCTTATGGAAATCATAGGCGATATGCTCCGGCCTGTGCCCGTCGGCACCGACAGTGATCAGTTCACCGCCAAGCTCCCGGTATCTTTTCAGCACATCCGTATGGGGATGGGCGAAGGGCAGGCCGTACTTAAGCCCGGACATATTAAGCTCTATCCCGCAGCCGTTGTCGATCAGGAGCCGAAGAAGCGTGTCGATCTCATCTGCGAACCTCTGATAGGAATATTCCTTTTCATGTTCCCTGCCGTATCTGGCTATATAATCCACATGCCCAAACACGTCAAACCCGCTGTATGCTTTTACATCCTCGATCATCTCCCGGAAAATGATCCCGTAAGCTTCCCCGTCCGTCCTCCCGGCAAACACCTTTTTCTGGGCGATATCTGTCCGCTCCGCAGAATGGACGGAACCGATGACAAAGTCAAAGGGATATTTTTTCACAAACTCCTCGTAATAACCGCCAAGATGAGGCTGAAGCCCCAACTCGACCCCGATACGGATACTGATCCTGTCCTTATACCGATCCCGGACCTGAACCATTTTTTCAAAATATTGATCCGGATCAAAGATATCCTCCGACCCCCAGTCCATGTTATCCTTATCATAATGGTCGGTAAAACAGATGACCTCAAGCCCTTTTTTAATGGCTCCCTCTGCCATCTCCTCCGGCGTACTGTCCGAATCATGGGAAAAATGTGTATGCATATGTACATCTGCGCTTATCATACTCTTTCTGCCTCCGTCTAATTTCTTTTATCTGTGGTCTTAGATGATCACTCCGCCGCCAAGCACGCAGTCCCCGTCATAGAGCACGACCGCCTGCCCTGGCGCCGCCGCCCGCTGGGGTTCTTCAAATTCGCAGAGGATCTCATCCTCCCCGTTCATCTTAACCTTGCACCACGCGCCTTTATGGTTGTAGCGTATCTTCGCCCACACCCGCATCTCACCGGGAAGTTCCGGCACGGACATAAAATTCAGCCGGTTCGCCCGCACATAAGGAGATAAGGATTCCTCGCTGCTCCCAAGGACTACTTCATTGGTCTCCGGACGGATCTCCAATACGAATACGGGATAGCCAAGAGCGATGCCAAGGCCTTTCCGCTGCCCTACGGTGTAATGGATAATCCCCTTGTGCTGCCCGAGGATCGTCCCGTCAGGAGCCACAAAATTCCCCGGCACTGCCTGTTTCCCCATGGATTTCTCGATAAAAGCGGCATAATCCCCGTCCGGCACAAAGCAGATATCCTGACTGTCCGGCTTTCCGGCGATGCGAAACCCTGCAAGCTCCGCCATGGCACGGATCTCATCCTTGTGAAAGCCTCCCACCGGCATCAGCGTCCGCTTAAGCTGCTCCTGGGTCAGGTTATAGAGCGCATAGGTCTGATCCTTTTCACTGGTGGCCGAAGTGCGCAGGGTGATCCGTCCGTCAGAAAGCGTCTTAATCCGCGCGTAATGCCCGGTGGCAATATAGTCCGCGCCGATCTCAAGACTTCGCTTCAGCAGCGATTCCCACTTCACGTAGCGGTTGCAAGCGATACATGGATTGGGCGTCCTGCCGTGAATATATTCATCCACAAAATAATCAATGACTTTTTCTTTGAATTCCCCTTTGAAATTCATCACATAATAAGGAATCCCAAGCTTTGCCGCCACCCGGCGGGCATCGTTAACGGCACTTAAACCGCAGCACCCCCCGTTTTCTTCCATAGAAATGTTGTCCTCTTCCTGCCAGATCTGCATCGTCACGCCGATGACTTCATACCCCTGTTCCTTTAACAGCCATGCCGCAACAGAAGAATCCACTCCCCCCGACATGCCTACGACTACCTTCTTTTTCTCCATATTATCTTTCCCCTGTTTAATGACAGATCAGCCTTAAGCGTCTATGGTCAATCTTTAATACTCCTCTTCTTCCTCTTCCTCACCCTCATGGATATCCGATTTCGGCTTTTCAAGCCCCTCGATCTTTATCCCATGTTTCTCAGCGTAATCCCAGAGTGCTGCATGGATTGCCTCCTCCGCAAGGAGGGAACAGTGCACCTTCACCGGCGGAAGCCCGTCAAGCGCTTCCATCACCGCCCGGTTTGTCACCTTCATGGCCTCCTCGATTGTCTTTCCCTTCACCAGCTCTGTCGCCATGCTGCTGGTGGCAACTGCGGCGCCGCAGCCGAAAGTCTTGAATTTTACGTCTCTGATGATCCTGTTCTCGTCGATATCAAGATAAATCCTCATGATATCCCCGCACTTTGCATTGCCGACGGTCCCTACCCCGCTGGCATTTTCTATCTCTCCTACATTTCTCGGATTCTGGAAATGCTCCATTACTTTCTCTGAATACATCACTTATTCCTCCTTCTCCTGTCCTGGCTTTCACACTGCTTTACGCTCCCTGCTTTTTCAGGAAATCCTCATAAAGAGGCGACATTTCCCGCAGATTTTTCACGATCTCTTTTAAACAGTCTACCGTGTAATCGATCTCCTCCCTGGTCGTCTCCCCGCCAAGCGTCAGCCGCAAAGAGCCGTGGGCGATCTCATGGGGCAGCCCGATGGCTAAAAGCACGTGGGACGGGTCAAGGGAGCCTGACGTGCAGGCAGAGCCGCTTGACGCACAAATTCCTTTCATATCCAGCATGATCAGCAGCGATTCCCCCTCCACGAACCGGAAGCTGAAATTCGCATTGTTCGGAAGACGCTTTACCGGATGCCCGTTAAGCTTCGTATAAGGAATCTCCTCCATCACGCGCTTAATGAGGTAATCCCTGAGCTTTGTCTCTTCCTTCGCCCGCTCTTCCATCGTTTCCACCGCCCGCAAAGCGGCTGTTCCCATACCGATGATCCCCGGCACATTCTCTGTACCTGCCCGGCGCTTTCTCTCCTGGGCACCGCCATGGATAAAGGAGCGGATCTTCACTCCCGTACGGATATATAAAAATCCGATGCCCTTCGGCCCGTTCAGCTTATGGCCGCTGGCGCTTAACATATCGATATGGCAGTCATCTGCGGAAATGGGTATCTGCCCGAATGCCTGTACCGCGTCTGTATGGAACAATATGCCGTGCTCCTTCGCGATCTTCCCAATTTCTTTGATCGGCTGGATTGTCCCGATCTCGTTATTGGCAAACATGACAGAGATCAGTATAGTCGTCGGCCGGATTGCCGCCTTGAGTTCCTCAAGCTTTACCACACCGTCCTCGTCCACATCAAGATAAGTCACCTCAAAGCCTCGCTTCTCCAGATACTCAGCGGTGTGGAGAATGGCGTGATGCTCAATCTTCGTGGTAATGATATGGTTGCCTTTTGAAGCATAGCTTTCCGCCGCTGCCTTAAGCGCCCAGTTATCCGCCTCGGACCCTCCTGCTGTAAAATAAATCTCCTTCGCCTCCACACCGAGTATATCCGCAATCGCCTCCCTCTGCATATAAACCGCCTCTTTATTCTTTGCGGCAAACCCATACACGCTGGAAGGATTCCCATAATTTTCTGTAAAATACGGAAGCATCGCCTCCACAACCTCCGGCGCCGTCTTTGTGGTCGCCGCGTTGTCAAGATATATCAATCTGTCCATTTTCGTACCTCCATCTATATCATCTTTATGAGCTGCACATAGGATTGGTATAATCGCCCTCCGGATTGATGCGCTCACTTTCCCGGACCAGCTCCGCCAGATCCATCTCATCTACCGTCCGGGTAATGCTTTCATTTATCCTCTGCCACACATACTTCGTCACACAGCCGCCGGACGCCGTACAGCCATCCGCAGAGTCAAATGCCGCACATTTCACCGGCTCGAGGCTCCCCTCCAGCGCACGCAGGATATCTCCCACAGAGATCTCCTTCATCTCCCGCGCAAGCACATAGCCGCCGGACGCCCCCCGGATACTCTTCACCAGCCCGCTCTTTTTCAGCAGCGCTACGATCTGCTCCAAATACCGTTCAGATATGTTCTGCCTCGCGGCGATACTGCCAATCGTGACCGGCTCCCTGCCGCTGTACCTGGCCAGGTCTATCATCGCCCTCAACCCGTATCTTCCCTTTGTCGAAAGCTTCAATCTCTCACCCTCTTTAATCCCTAGTAATTTGCTCGGATTTATTTCCATCTGTAGGATACCACCCGCAAATGTATCTGTCAAGCCCTTGTTAAACATTTCACATCGTCCTATCCAGCATTATCTTATCCAACTCTGCCTGATCCAATGTCTTCCGCTTCAACTCATGCTGACCCGAACGGCAGAAAAACAGCTGCCGCAGCAGCGCCGCGGACCTGATGCGCGAATAGTTGCGCATCACCCGGAATATGCTTTAATAATAAGCTCAAGGAGCAAATGAATGTCTGTTAAACGTACGATTTTAAAAGGAACGGTCATCTTGACCATCACCGGCTTCGCCACCAGGTTCATGGGATTTTTTTACCGGATCTTCTTAAGCCATACCTTCGGCGAGGAAGGCGTGGGGCTGTATCAGCTCATCTTCCCCGTCTACGCACTTTGTTTTTCACTCACCTGCGCCGGCATCGAGACGGCTCTGGCAAGGTGCGTGGCAAAACGCGCTTCCGTAGGCAAAAAAAAAGAAGCCAGGACACTTCTTTTTACCGCCATGGCAATCTCTGTAAGCTTATCGGCCGTTATCATGCTGGCTCTGCAGCGCTATGCTGATGCCGTCGCCGCACAATTTTTACAGGAGGAACGCTGCGCCGGGCTACTGATCATCCTGTCCTACGCATTTCCCTTCGCCTCCATCCATAGCTGTATCGTCGGATACTATCTGGGGCTTAAACAGACAAAAATCCCTGCTTTCTCCCAGTTGATCGAGCAGGCAGTAAGAATCCTCTCGGTATACCTCTTCTATCTGATCGGCGAAAAAAACGGAGCCGGATTCGGCATCTCCATCGCCGTAGGCGGGCTGGTCACCGGTGAGATCGCCTCCTCCATGTTCTGCCTAAAGCACATGGCAAAAAAGGCTCCCCTTTACCAGAGCCTCACCAGAAAGATCACGAAGTTTCCCAGGTATCTAAGCCTTGCCGGAGAGCTTTTTCTCCTCTCTGCCCCGCTGACCGCTAGCCGGGTACTGTTAAATCTGCTCCAGAGCATCGAGGCAGTCTCCATACCGCTAAAGCTCCAGGCTCACGGCATGAGCGTCTCCCAGTCGCTGAGCGTATACGGCGTGCTGACCGGCATGGCGCTGCCCTGCGTCCTCTTCCCCTCAGCCATCACCAACTCCGTCTCCACCATGCTCCTCCCGACAGTGGCAGAAGCGCAGACCCTGAACCGCGAACGGCAGATGAGGAATATTATCCAAAAGAGCGTCTGCTGCTGCGTGCTGCTTGGAGCCCTCTGCTGCATGCTGCTGCTTCTCTCCGGACAGTGGATCGGCCTGGTCATCTTCAACAGCCGCTCCGCCGGGGACTATATCGTCACACTGGCGTGGATGTGCCCGTTTTTATATGCAAATACGACGCTCATCAGCATCATCAACGGAATCGGGAAAACGGCGCTCTCCTTCCTCATCAATACCTTCAGCCTGATCTTACGGATCTTCAGCGTCTTTTACTGCATCCCCGTATTTGGGATCGAGGGTTACCTTCTGGGGCTTTTAGCCAGCCAGCTCGCTTCATTCCTGCTGTGTATCTTCTACCTGAGCCATTACCTTCACGCATCCGCAAAGAACTGACCGTGCCTTTGGTTCCGTCCAAACAGAGCCGCAGTTCATATCCGGGCAGAACATCTGGCGCTCCATTAATTTTTGCAAAGCACACCGGCACTGCCATCAGAGCGTCCGGATAAACATCTGCATGAGCACCGGGTTTACGTAACATTCCAAAAGGATACCCACCGCCAGGAGGAGGAGAAAGATAACTGTCTTCGTCAGGTTCCACCGGATCTGCGGATAGGTATAGAGGTACCAAAGCAAAGCAAGATACCCCGCAATGTAGAAAAAAAACTGGGGAACGAGGGCAATCAGGCACAGGATGATCCCCTTGACGCCCATCTTTATGACCGCCGAGGTAAAGAGAAGCCCGCTTGAAAAGCCTGTCCACAGAATAAATACCGCCGCAACGCCCTTTCTTAGTTTTGTACAGCCAAGCGCCCCTAAAAGCAGCGCCGGCGCAAGCCGGATCCTCGCCACATACCAGAGATATTCCGCCGTCTCGATCTCATCGGCGCTGTACTGGTTCAGAAAATATTCGCTGAGAATCCCCATACTGATAATGTAATCCTTCGCGAAAAGATTGGCATACAAAATTCCCGCACAAAATCCCAACATATAATACAGAACAAAATGCTTCCCGTTTTCCTGTATCCTCACAAACGTTCCCTCCCTAGCCAAGATACTTCATTATATGTATGGCCGCAAATAATATATGCGAAAAATATTACGTAGAGAGTGAAAATCGTCCGAATTGCACGCACCATCAGGCATGCAGGTACTTCGCCCCATATGCCGGCAGCACTTATCAGGCATGCAGGTATTTCACCTCATATGCCAGCAGCGCCGCCACCGTTTTGGAATCCTGGATCGTTCCGTCATAAATCATCCTTTTAAGCTCCTCCAACGTGTATGCCTTCACATCCACGAATTCGTCCTCGTCAAGATTCTGCTTTGATGGTATCAGGTTTTTCGCAACATAGATCTCAATCTTTTCATTGCAGAACGCAACGGTCGTGCGGAGGGTGATCAGCCACTCAAGCTCATCAGACTTATACCCCGTCTCCTCGTTAAGCTCCCGCCTTGCGCACGCAAGCCCCGGCTCGTCAGCCGCGTCCAGCTTCCCTGCAGGAATCTCAAGCGTCTCCCTGTCCAGGGCGTTGCGAAACTGCCTCACCATCAGGATCCTGCCGTCGGGAAGAACCGGCACTACTGCCGCCGCCCCGTCATGATGGATAAAATCCCAGTCCGCATGATGCCCGTTCGGAAATTCCATATGGTCTGTATATACGTCAATGATCGCTCCTTTATGGACAAGCTCCCTCCCTGTCCTCTTAATCTCACCACTCATCTGTCCTTCCTCCTCTTCTATCCATATTTTTTTGAAAAATTATCCGAAAATAAAATTTCCCGGATGCTTTGTCTTCCTCCGATGCCAAAAAAATAAGGAAAGCCTTGTATACCTTATCCTTTCAAGACTTTCCTTGATTCCATGCTCATACTTTTAATATATCACGCTACTTGGCAAAATCTGTTACCCGTGACTCACGGATCACATTGACCTTGATCTGTCCGGGATATTCTAGCTCATACTCAATCTGCTTTGCGATATCCCTGGCCATCAATACCATGTCTGCATCAGATACTTGCTCTGGAACTACCATAACACGAATCTCTCTACCTGCCTGAATTGCAAAAGATTTATCAACTCCCTTAAACTGGTTGGTGATGTCTTCTAATTGTTTTAACCTGTTTGTATATGTTTCCAATGTCTCCCGCCTTGCGCCCGGTCTAGCCGCAGAAATAGTATCTGCCGCCTGTACAACGCACGCAATCAGCGTTTCCGGCTCTACATCGCCGTGATGAGCCTCTACCGCATTGATGACTGTTGCAGATTCTTTGTATTTCCTGCAAAGATCTACACCAATCTGAATGTGGGAGCCTTCCACATCATGGTCGATCGACTTCCCGATATCATGCAGAAGTCCTGCCCTTTTTGCTACTCTGACATCAAGCCCGATCTCACCGGCAAGAAGCCCTGCAAGCTGTGATACTTCCATGGAATGCTTAAGTGCATTCTGTCCGTAGCTTGTACGGAACTTCATTCTTCCAAGGAGCTTGATAAGCTCTGGATGGATACCATGGACACCGGCTTCCAAAGCCGCCGCCTCGCCTTCCTCGCGGATCATGGCTTCGACTTCCTTCTGAGCCTTCTCTACCATTTCCTCAATTCTCGCCGGATGGATACGCCCGTCAACAATGAGCTTTTCGAGAGCGATCCTTGCGACTTCGCGCCTTATCGGATCAAAACCGGATAACACTACTGCTTCCGGAGTGTCGTCAATGATCAGCTCCACGCCAGTCATCGTCTCCAGCGTGCGGATATTGCGTCCTTCTCTTCCGATAATCCTGCCCTTCATCTCGTCGCTTGGAAGCTGCACAACCGAGATCGTAGTCTCCGCCACATGGTCGGCCGCACATCTCTGGATTGCGGTTACCACGCACTCCTTCGCGCGCTTCTCCGCCTCTTCCTTCGCCTGAGCTTCCAGTTCCTTCACCAGTTTGGCGGTGTCATGTTTCACATCGTCTTCAACAGTTTTCAACAAATATTCTTTTGCCTGTTCGGAGGTAAGTCCTGAGATTCTTTCTAGTTCCTGTACTCTTTGCCTGCCCATCTCTTCCACCTTTGCTTCACGGTGTTTGAGCTGTTCTTCCTTTGCTGCAAATCCTGCCTCACGCTTCTCAATTGCGTCGGACTTCTTGTCTAAAGCCTCTTCTTTGGAAAGAACACGTTTCTCATAGCGCTGTAATTCCGCCCTGCGTTCCTTGGTCTCTTTCTCAAGCTCATTCTTATTCTTGATCGATTCCTCTTTAATTTCCAAAAGAGACTCCTTCTTTTTCGCCTCAGCCGTCTTGACCGCGTCGTCAATGATCTCGCGGGCTTTCGTCTCTGCATTGCCAATCTTCGACTCTGCGTTGTTCTTCAGACTGGATACCGTGGCAAAATGGCTGATAACTGCCGCTGCTATGATAAGCACTATTGCAATTGCAATAATGAATCCACTACTTAGCACAGGAGCACCTCCTTATTTAGTTTTCATTGTACAAATACAACAGTTAAATTTTATACTGTTTTGTCATAGATGTCAAGCATTTCAGTCGCTCTAAATATATCCTCGCACTTAAATCCTTTCCTCGCCAGGTATCCAAACATCTTTTGCGTCTCTTTTCTATCGGCCTTTTCAGGGTCAAAATGCTTCTTTTTCAATATCCCGGTGATGGCTGCGCAGGCATCCTCTTCTCCGTAATACTCTGCAAATACCTGCTCGGCCAGCTCTTTATCGATCCCTCTTTGCAAAAGTCCCGCACAGATCTCTTTTCTGCTTTTTTTGCTCTTCCTGCTTTCGACAAATATCCTCGCGTAGTTCTCATCATTAATATAACCGAAGGACTCCACGTAGGAAACTGCCTCCTCTACAATATCCTCCGGATAACCGTCCCGCTCAAGCTTCTGGCAAAGCTGGAACTTCGTGCGCCCCATATCGTTCAGCAGATGAAGGGCGCGTAACTTCGCCCGCTTAAGGACAATCTCCGTACGGATCTTTTCACAGGCTTCTCTGGTGACCGCTTCCCCGACCGCTATATGATAACGGGACAATTCTTTCTTATAAAGTAAAAATGCATGCACACCGTCTAAGTAAACTTTATATTTTGCGCTGGTCACTGCTTCTATATTTGTGACGATCATTGCTTCTCTCCAACTGTCGGTCATTTACCGCTTGATTTTATGCTTCTTCCTTGACTGTGCGCCTCCGCGAAGTCTTTGCCGGCTCTTTGGCGCCTTCTGGACCTTCTGAAGCTTCGGGCTCTTCGTTCTCCTCCTGCCCGGACGTCTCTTCTGCCCCTTCGCCAAATCGGTAGTGCGCACGGATCTTTCCGTCCAGCTCTGCCATAACCTCCGAATGCCCGGCGAGATAATTCTTGGCATTCTCACGGCCCTGCCCGATCTTGTCACCATTATAGGAAAACCACGCACCACTCTTATTCACCAGGTTCAGGTTCACCGCCAGGTCAAGGATATCTCCTTCCTTGGAGATTCCCCTGCCGAACATGATATCAAACTCCGCTTCCTTGAACGGAGGTGCGATCTTATTCTTCACGATCTTGATCCTTGTACGGTTACCGATCATCTCCCCGCTCTGCTTCAGTGTCTCGATCTTCCTCACGTCCATGCGGACAGACGCATAGAACTTGAGCGCACGGCCACCGGTCGTCGTCTCCGGATTGCCGAACATCACACCCACCTTCTCACGGAGCTGGTTGATGAAAATGACGATACAATTAGACTTGCTGATCACCGGCGTCAGCTTCCGAAGAGCTTGAGACATAAGCCTCGCCTGCAGCCCAACATGGGAGTCCCCCATATCCCCCTCTATCTCCTGTCTGGGGACTAAAGCCGCCACCGAATCGATAACAACGATATCCATCGCCCCGGAGCGCACCATCGTCTCTGCAATCTCCAAAGCCTGATCCCCGCTGTCGGGCTGGGAGATATAAAGCTCGTTGATATCTACGCCGATATTTCCCGCGTAAACCGGATCCAGCGCATGCTCCGCGTCGATAAAGCCTGCGATGCCGCCCTGCTTTTGCACCTCTGAGATCATGTGGAGCGCCACTGTCGTCTTGCCGCTGGACTCCGGCCCGTAGATCTCAACCACCCTTCCCTTGGGCACGCCGCCCATGCCCAGTGCGATATCAAGGCTTAGACAGCCGGTAGGAACCGTCTCAACGGCAACCTGCGCCGCCGGGTCTCCCAGCTTCATCACCGTCCCCTTGCCAAAATCCTTCTCTAATTTCGCGATTGCCGCCTCTAATGCCTTCTGCTTATTCTCATTGCCTGCCATAATTAATTCTCCTTCTGTCTCCGAACGAATGTTCGCTGTATGGTTAATATAGTAGTATAATTGTTTTTAAATGTCAATAGGAAATTACACAAAAAATGCGCAAATCATTTTCTCCTCCATACGCACCCCTCCTTTTTCGCTTTTTACTTAACCACTGAATCTGTGCTTTGAATCAAAGCTAAGAAAACCAGACCGCCTTTCGGCTGCCGGATCATCGACAAACGGCGTCTGCCGGCAAGAACGCCGGCAACGCTGATAGATTTAAAATAACATAAACATTAACTGAACGCAAGAACTTTTTTCTGAATTCAGATAAGGCGAAGCCGGCTTAAGCCTGCAAAGCCCAAGACAGCTTTAAGCCTTATCCGCCCAGTACTGCACTGCTTTTTGCAGCAACAGCGCGCACCCTTCCACTTCCCGGTCATAATAGGCCTTAAAACGCGCATCCTCAATGTACATACGGGCGACCCCTTTATGGGCTTCTTCGCTGTACTGCCGCCACGTCATGCACAGCCACTCCTTGTGGAGGGCTACGATTCGTCCCGCTTCCCTGCTCTCTGGCAGGATTTTATCCCTTACGCCCTCTGAAAGCCTTTTGATGATCTCTGCCCCCAGTGTCTGGAACCGCTCGTAATCTGCCTCTGTCATGCCGCGGATCTTCTCGTTTATCTTGTCCACCTCATCATCCCCGTATTTCCGTCGGATCTCGCCTCCGTATCGCTCTTCGTTTTCCTGAATAAGCTTATCCTTGAACACTTCAAATTTTTCCGCATCGCTCATTTTCCTTTCTCCTTTCATCTGCTGCATCGTCCGCCGAACCGTCCGGATCAGCGATTCCGTATACTGCTTTTGCTTTTCTAACTCCCGGAGATGTTCGGAAAGCGCCTCTAAGATGTCAAAATCCTCCTGATAGACGATCTTCCTGATCTGCTTTAAGGGAAAACCCCGTTCCCGGTAAAAAAGGATCTGCTGCAAAAGGGCAAGCTCCCTCTCCCCATAGCAGCGGTATCCCGCCCCGCTGACTGATAAAGGCTTTAAAAGGCCGATGCTGTCATAATAGCGCAGCGTGCGTGCACTCACGCCCGCCATCTGTGACAATTCCCTGATACTGTATTCCATCTTCCCACCTCCCGGATACCCTTAGGATAACCGTTGACGCAGCGTCAAAGTCAATAGATATTTTCCGGAAATTTTTCATCGGAAACTTTTCAGGATAAGCCATAGCACATCCGCCGCAACTGCCGCTGACAGAATCCAAAAGACCGTCTGAAAAGCTTTCGGCGGCATCTTTTCTTTCATCTTTATAAACAACGGCTGCAGCACATACAGGAAAAACATGCCGCCGATCCCGAAACGAACGCTCGGGTTCAGGGCAACGCGCCCCTGAAAATTAAAGGCAAACCGGCGGTAGTCCCACGCCCATCCCCCTGCCGTAAACTCCATGATATAGCTTCCCAGAAGTTCTACCAGTGTGGTGACAAGGATGATCCCGAGAAAGACCAGAAAAGGCGTTATAAGCACCTTTCCCATATAAATCCGCTTCTCCATCAGCCAGCCCAGCGAGAAGATCAAGACCAGGGCACCCGTTCCGTAGATGACACAGTAAGGCCCAAACAGTACTCCTCTGTTTGAAAATCCCCACCGGTACACCACCACCTCCAGAAAAACCTCATATATCCATCCAATGATCGAATAAAGCATAAAACAGACAAAATATTCCTGTACCTTTTGTTTCATCAATTTTTTATCCTTTCTGTCCTTTGTCGTTTTCCTGCTTCATCTTACCATGTATATGAGCATTTGTCATCATCTGATGGCTTCCCAGAAACAAAAGAATCCCCAACAGCGATACTGCCTTCCCGGCCTTCATCCCCGGCGCATGGTAGGTAATCTCAATTTTATGGCGCCCCTTTCCGATCCGGCATCCCAAAAACGTTGTGTTCACCGGCTCTGCTTTCACCTTTTCCCCATCCACAGAGATTTCAAAGTTATCCTCGTAGGGAATCGTCGTGACCAGATAACCGGTATTTTTCACCTCGATGCCACCGGCGATCACATTTCCCCCTGTTTTATCTTTATCGGGCAAAAATGCGGACTGGTAGAGTCTTTCTGCCTCCTCCTTTGCCGGAAGCGCCGCGAGATAGCACTGCACATCCAAGATCTTGTAATGCCCTTCCCCGAAGACGATCTGTATCATGCTCTTTCCCTGTTTTACCGGGACCGCGTAAGTAAATATGGTATTTTGGTTATAATAAAAATGCCTGTTGGAGGTCAGCTTGTTCCGCTGCCCCTCTGCCCATACGGTGACATCTCTGGAGGGCTTAAGATTCTTTACGCCAAACTTAAGGAACAGCACCGTCTCCGGCGCATTGCCCGCTGAAGGAGCCTGAAAAAACACACTGTCCGGGATGTCCACATTTACTGTCTGCTTTTTTGAAGAATCAATCTCCTCTGGCAGGGAGGCTTCGATGGCGGCATATCCCTTTTCTTTCTTTCCGCCGGCCGTCTCTTCCGCCTTACGGCTCTTTTCGTCCTCCTTTATCACCGCACAGCGAAGGAGGGACAGTTGATTCTCCGGGAATTCCAGACGTTTATACTCCTTTTCGCCCATCACTTGGTCTGTCGCGTAGACTGCCGGCGATACCGACGGATTTTCATACAGCTTCCACGGCCCTTCTTCTGCCGCAGGTCTGTACCCTGAAATCTCCTTTTGTACCCCTTCCTGCGCCACCAGATATTTTACACCCATGAACCTGCGAAATACCGGGTTTTCAACTGCCGGCTGCATAAGGAAATTGCGGTAAGGCTCTTCCACACCGAATTCCTTCCGGAAGTTCTGGTATTTCTGGTGGTAAAGGGAAGAATAGACGGAGGATATATACTGCCCGGTATCCCAGACCCGGTTGAGGTTCGCCGCCGTCTCCTCCTCTGTCCCGAGCTGCTCCGTCCGGTAAAATCTGCGCTCTCCTTCCGTCGCTTTTTTCATCAGTTTCCCGATCCGTTCATCGGTTACTTTCTCATAGAAACCTTTCTCCAGATACTTCCCCGCTTCCCTGTGATAACCGTTTCCAAATACGAGAAGGAGGAGGATTGGCGGCAGCAGCAGTACAAGGACATTTCTCCGTATACAATATATAACGTAGCCAAGAAGCATCAGGATGCCGTCGATCATCACATATTTCCCGTATCTGCCCAAAGACTGCCGGCTGACCTGCGAAGACACCAGGCACAACGTGGCCGCGTAAGGTAAAAGGCCGCAAAGATTTTTCCCCATACGTTCTTTCGCACTTTCTCCCCCATGGCTCTTCGTACTTTCCAGAGTCCGCACATAGCTGGCCATCACGTAGCACAACAGCGGCAGGAAAGGGATCATCACTTTGTTCCGCACATAAAGTCCGCCGTTTAGCAGACAGGCAAAAACCGGCACTGTAAAAATGATCATGCAGCCCCACGCCAGAACCCGCTCTGACCATTTTTTCGAAAACATCATCGCCAGAAGCGCCGTAAAGGCAAAGGTCGTAAGCCCGATCCCGTAGGGCAGATAGAAAAACCTGCCAAAAGAAAGCTCCGGCGTAAGAAGCGCTGCTGCCGTCATATTCCGGCTGCTGCCCTCTCTGCCCGCCATAGCCGCAGCCGTCGGGATCAGCAGCACGCCGCTTGTGAGCACCGCAAGGAAAAAAGGTACAAGGAACCGAATCCCTTCTTTTAAAAAAATCCGCAGCTCACCGCCCTCCTCTTCCTTCGCCAACCATACAGACGCATAATCTCCCGATCCGGCTGAGGACCGCGCAGATATACTCTCTCCCGACCTGTCCGGTGACCGCAGCGCCTCCCGCTTCCCGATATACCGGTGAACGCCGTAAAGCCCGAGCGAAAGCATCCCGCCGATACTGAAGTAAAAGCTGGTCATGATCATCAGGAACACGCTGACGGTAAGAAGCCCGCTCTTTTTCTTCTCCATATGCCGATCAACGCCCAAAAATCCCAGGCACAAAAAGGGCATATAATTCACGAACATGATCTGATTATAGGAATGATACACCATCGGCCCGGCCAGCAGGAAGATGACCGCCGCAAGGAAGCCGATCTTTTGGCCAAGCCCGCTTTTTCTGTCACTCTTCCCGTTATGTCCGACGGTTCCCTCACTCTTTCCATACCCTTTGCCGTTTCCCTCACTCCTGCCGCTTCCTTCGCCGCTTCCTCCCGACAGCCACCAAAAGAGCAGCGCCGCAGACGCAAACAGGCTCACCATCTGCACCGCCATCAGGTAGTCAGACATTTTCACAAAGGGGAACAGGTAGGACAAAACCACTGCCGGGCTAAGGAGCCCGTAGTAAGAAAACTTGTAGATATTCTGCCCGCCGCCGATATTCGCCGCAAATTCCGGGAACAGCTCTCCCGTGGCATAAAACTGCCTGCGGAAATAATCCGGCAGCACACTGTGCTGGCTGATCCAGTCCACCTTCGCGCCGAACATCCCGAAGCGCAGGCAGAATAACCAGCAGGCAAAAAGCGTCAAAATGCCAAGTAAAACATAAGCTCCCGCCCCGGATATTTTCTTAAACTTCCTTTTGCTCTCCATACGTTTCTCCTTTGTCCCTCTCGCTGGAATCCTTCAGGATAAAGATCGGGCGGCGCTTCGTCTCAAGATAAGTCTTGGACAGATACTCCCCCACGATCCCCGTACAAAACAGTTGGATCCCGCTCACCATGAAAATAATGCACACCAGCGAAGGCCATCCCGACACCGGGTCTCCCCACACAAGGGTCCGCAGGATGATGACAAAGATCATCACGAAGGAAAACAAGCAGAACATCACCCCGATCACCGAGGCCAGCGACAGCGGCGCCACCGAAAAGCCGGTAATCCCTTCGATAGAATAGGAAAAAAGCTTACCTACCGACCACTTCGTCTCCCCGGCGCAGCGTCCCACATTACGGAATTCCAGCCATTTCGTCCGAAATCCCACCCACTCAAAGATTCCTTTGGAAAACCGGTTGTACTCACTCATCTTAAGCACCGCGTCCACCATGTTCCGCCGCATCAGCCGGTAGTCCCTTGCCCCGCTTACAATCTCCGTCTTCGAGATACGGTTGATGACTTTATAAAAGCTTTCCGAGAGAAATGAGCGGATCTTCGGTTCCCCCGCCCGGTCGGAGCGCTTCGTCGCCACGCTGTCATAGCTCTCCTCTTCCAAGATACGGTACATCTCCGGCAAAAGCCCAGGCGGATCCTGCAGGTCCACATCCATGGTAGCCACATAATCTCCCCCGGCGCTCTTAAGCCCCGCATACAGCGCCGCTTCTTTCCCGAAATTCCTGGAAAAGGACAGATACTTGCAGCGCCCGTCACTCTCATGCATCTCCTTTAAGATCTTAAGGGTTTTATCCGATGAACCGTCGTCCACAAAAATAAGCTCGAAGGAAATCCCGGACATCTCCTCCATCACCCGGAACATCTCCCCGTAGTAGACCGGCAGTGCTGCTTCTTCATTATAACAGGGAACAACAATACTCATCTTCTTCATCTTTACGTACCTCCTTTAGTAAGACTTTTCCCGTCATGCTCACATTCTAATCCCCAACCCTAAAGAAAACCCGAAATTAATTCTTAAAAATTCTTAAGAACGCTCACCCATCTTTTAAATGTCTGTTAAAATATCCTCTGAAGAGGTGACGTTAAGATGACGGAAAAATCACACATTTTAATCGTAGATGACAACTCGGAAGTGCGTGAGGTCATCCATGTGCTTTTAGAGGGGGAAGGTTTTGAGATCATGGAGGCAGGAGACGGCGAGACTGCCCTCCTTCTGTCCGGCAGCACGGATTTTGACCTGATCATCCTCGACATCATGATGCCGGGGAAGAACGGCTACCAGACCTGCCTGGAGATCAGGAAAAGGAGCAACGCCCCTATCCTGTTTCTGAGCGCCCGCACGAAAGACAGCGATAAGACGCTGGGTTTCTCAAGCGGCGGGGATGATTATCTGGCAAAGCCGTTTTCCTACAACGAGCTGATCAGCCGGAGCAAAGCGCTGATCCGGCGGTATCATGTCTACAAAGGCAAAGAGGAGCTGAAAACGCCCGGGGATGAGCTATCTTCCGAGGCCGGTATGGCTTTAGACGCTGACATGACCGAAGACGCCGGAAGGGAAGCATTTTCCCAAAAAGAAAAGGACATCCGTTTCCATCATCTAAAGATCAGCGAAGAAAAGGAGCAGGTCTTTGCAGACGGGAAACTTCTTACCCTCACCGGGACGGAGTACGCCATGCTCCTTCTGCTCATCAAAAACAGACGGCAGATATTTTCCGCCCAGCGGCTCTACGAAGCTGTCTGGGACGAGCCTTATTATTACGGTGCTAACAACACTGTCATGGTGCATATCCGCAACCTGCGCCGTAAGATCGAGAAAGACCCGAAAAATCCGGTCCTCATAAAGACGGTATGGGGAAGGGGGTACCGGTGTGATTAAAACGATATGGAAGAAGGCTTCCTGTTTAAAGATCCGCACCCAGTTCGCGCTGCTGATCCTGTGCGCCCTTATCGCGGCGTTCGCGATGTTCGAGATACTCTGGACCAGCAAATTTTCTGTCTTCAATCTGCTGGGGCTTGGCGGATACTATAATACTTACGGAGATGACATCCGCCTGTCGGACAGGCTTTATGAGGAAGCACCGAACTACGAGCTGCCGGAATCCGAAGAGGACGAAGAACGGATAAAGGCTCTTGAGCCGCTGCTTGGCCTGGCGGACAAATATACCTCCATCTCCATCTATGGGCTGGATGACGGATACCACCGCACAACGCGTCCGGCGGACATCCTCATGGATCAGGATAATCCTTTCTTGATCTTCCTCGGCATCGGCGACCAGCTTACCGCCGGAGATTTCGAGGATTTCCGGTATGTCCCGCTTAAGTTCAGCAACGGCTCCGGAAGCGCACTGATCATGAGCTATAAGCGTTCGGTAGTATTGTACCCTTACACCTTTATCAGCCTGTTTCTCTCCATCCTGCTGTTCTTCCTCATCATCCTGTTCTTTATCCGGCGCAAGATGAAATCCGTACTTAAGCTAAAGCAGGAGATCCTCGTCATGTCCTCCGGGGACTTAAGCCACCCTGTACCGGACTTAGGCGGCGACGAGATCGGTATCCTGGCCAGGGAGCTTGACCATATGCGCACGTCCCTGAATGACAATATTGAAAAGGAGCAGGAGAGCCGCCAGGCCAACCAGGACCTGATCACCGCCCTGTCCCACGACCTGCGCACGCCCCTTACGATCCTGAACGGATATCTCGAGGTGATAAAGCTTAAGAAAAATCCCGGCCTTGCAGAAGAATACTTAGACCGGTGTCTGTTAAAGACAAAGGATATCAAGGAGCTTACCGACCGGATGTTTGAGTACGCCCTCATCTCGGAGGAGCAGGAAAATCCAGAGCTTACGTGGATCTCCACGGATTTTATCCGCCAGTGCCTGAGGGAAAATGCCGACTTTATCCGGCTGGCAGGATTTACGCCAAAGCTTAGGCTCGATGAGGATTCCGTCGTCCTGAGGAGCGATAAGACCATGCTCAAACGGATCCTGGACAACCTGTTTTCTAATATTTTTAAATACGGGGACAAAAAAGAAAAGGTCAGGATCTTCTTTGGTATACAAAAAGAAACCTTCACCATCCAGATAAAAAATGGGGTCAAGGCAGAACATTCCGGGGAAGACAAAAACAATATCGGGCTTAAGAGCGCCCGCAAGATGATACGCCTCCTGGACGGAGAGCTGAACGTATCCGAGACTTCCGGGCTGTTTACCGTGAAGCTTACGTTCGGGGCGGGGGATTAAAGCCCTCCCCGCCCAAAAGGAAAGCTTTACTCTTCTTCAAACTCCAGCGTATCCAGCCACTCGTCAAATTTATCGACCACCTGGTCGTACTCATCCTCATCCTCGATGAAGATGATATCATGCTCTTCGCCGCCGGATGTGTCACGCTCAAACTGATAGAACCAGACGTCCTCCGTCAGCTCTCCTTCATCGTTAAGCGGGGAAACCGCGATATATTCCCTGTCATTCAGTTCAAGCACCGTGAGGATCCCGCAGTCTATCTCGCCATCATCCGTCGTCAAGGTAACCACATCAACTTCCAGTTCTAATTCCACGTCCATTTCTTTTCCCATTTCTTCTCCCATCTTTTTTATCCTTTCCTCTTCTTAGTGATACCCCGGAAAACGAATCAGGAACGCCCTCCGGACATACATATGGAACCAGCCTGAACAGGCTGATTCCATCATAACATATCCCGCATCAAATTCCTATAGGGATTTTAAACCCCCGGGCATTTTTAAGTTCTTCCGGAAAAGATCACTCAAAGGTTCCCTGCTGCTTAAGCTTCTCCACTGTCTCGTGGTCCGTATACACACTGCAGACCTCTTCCCCACTCCCGGTCTTGACCGTGACGGAGATATCGACACTGGTATCCACCGTCCGGTCGATGCCGTAAAGCCACAGATTATCCCCATAGCAGAGCTTTTCTTTAATGGATCCGATAAACTCTTCGTCATAGATATCAAAGCTTTCCCACTTATCCGAGCTTCCCTCATATCTGGAAACATTCACCTGAGTGATCGGGATATCCTTCATGGATGTCTTCACGTCCACCCCAAGTTCATCCCGCAGGTACTTTATCGTCTTTTTGAAGGATGGATAGAGGTGATACGCATCCGTAGACCCGGCTTCCGCGTAATAATAGCTGCTGCTTCCCGGTTTCAGTTTATGCATGACCGTAAGCTGTCCGAAGGGGACCGTACTGCTTGCCGTCTTATAGTCCAGCGCCGCGTGCTCCTCCAGATACAGACGGAACAGTTCCGAGCGCTGCTCTTTCGTCATATCCAGCACCTCCGTGCAGACCGGATAGCTGATCTCTACGTCCGTCACCAAGGACCAGTCTGCCGTATAGAGAGAATAGGTGTCTTTTTTATACTCCATCGTATCAAATACCTGCTCCATCAAGTCATCCTGAAGCTCTGGCGAAAGCGCATATACCCGCTTGGCCTCCTTCCCGTTTTTCAGCTTGTAGGTAAAGGTATAAGAATCATAGCCGCTGGATGACTCGCCGCCGTTCTCCAGGATATCCTTATTCTGGTCATTTTCCCCGATGATCCGGTCGAGGACCTTACGCGACTGGATCATCGCTTTGCCGGTCACGCCGTTCCTCTCCTTTCCCCAAAAGGAGTTGTCCGTCAGATACGACGTGTCTACCACGATGGAGGAAAGTTCTTCTTCCCTGGGCAGATAACGGTCAAAGCCGCTTAAATCCAGCCAGAAGAAGCCCACGATCAGGAAGGCTGCCGCCAGGGATGCCAACATCTGCCGCTTATTGGACCACAGTCCCCTGACGTCAAACCGGTAGATGCACTCGATCACACCGTGGGCGAAAAATCCGCCGATGATAACGCCCGCGATGATCCACGGCTTAAAGGAGGTAAAGGACACCGCATAGAGCCCAAGCCCCACGTATATCGCCCCAGGGATCACCAGCAGGAACCGGATCACCGGATTCCACCGCGGAAATGCCATGGCCTTTCCCGCCATCTCCGAGGCGCGCCGCGAAAACAGCAGATAGTTGATCAGCAGCAAGATCACTACCCACACGCCGATGGCCGCAAGGTGAAGGACATGCTCCTCCCATCTCCATGTCCCGCCCGAAGCCAGCAAAAGCCTGGTCAGCGAGAGGGGCGAAAAATAACTGAAGATTACGGATTTGTCCCCAAACTCGCAGTAAGTCTCAAAAAATGCAGACGCTAAAGACGGGTACAGCATACAGAGCATCACCGGCGAATATCCGGAAAACACACAGAAACCTAACAAGCCGATAAACGTATTGCCGGTCATCAGCATAGCCAGCGACATGGTAAGGTATGTAACTGCAAATATGGCTGTATAGCAAACTACGGCAAATAAGCTGTGTACCAGAAATGCCTGGCTTAAATACCCCGCCGCCGCCGTAACGATGCACTTAAATGCCGTGACCAGCACAAGCGGCACCACAAAAAGCATAAGATCATTAGTCAGCAGGATCGTGATGATCTCCGTCCTCTTTATCGGCAAAGAGTGATAAAAATCAACCTCCGTCCTGGAATGCAGATACTTAAAGCTGCTGACCGCAAGGAGCAGCGCCGCGCCGAGAGCCACAAACGCCATCCCGTACTCCGGCCGCGCCAGATCCGTGATCTGCTCCATGATCTTTTCTGCCTTGATGTCCCTGCTGCAGATATTCTGAATTATCATCAGAAATGACAGCACTGCCAGGAAGAAAAAGAAAAAGGTGATAAGGATCATCCCGATCCTGTGCTTGATATTTTCCCGCCTAAGATTAATAAATGAGCGTCTTGATGTCATATCCGACCACCTCCGTTTCACTGATAAAGATTTCTTCCAGGGACAGCGGCAGGATCTCATAGTAGACAGGGCTTAAGTCCTCCATCTTCTTTACGATATCCTCCTCGCTCTCTCTGACGGTCATGGAGATCAGCCGCCCTTTCTGCTTAAGCTGCAGGATTCCAAACAGCTTGTAGAGCGAAATCTTCGCATCCTCCGGGAACACGCACTGTACCTTGTGCATGTTGCACTTCAGATCCGAAAGCTCCTTGGAAAGCAGCACGCCGCCCTTGTGCAAAAGTCCGATATGGTCGCAGATATCCTCAAGCTCCCGCAGGTTATGGGACGCGATGACAGGCGTCAATTCCCGCTCATCGATCTCCTTTGCCAGGATGCTCTTGATGCCCTGGCGCATCACCGGGTCGAGACCGTCAAAAGTCTCGTCGCAGAACAGGTAAGATGCATTGGCGCAAAGCCCAAGAAGAATGGATAACTGCTTTTTCATCCCCTTCGAGTAAGTCTGGATCTTCCTGGTGCCGTCAAGCCCAAACCTCCCCAAAAGCTCCTCAAATCTCGGGTAATCAAACTTAAGGTAATATCTGCCGTAAAAGGTCGCCATGTCCTTGGCCGTTGCATTGGGGAAGAAATACTGCTCGTCCGAAATGTAAAAGCACCGCTTCTTTACCTCGGGGTTGTCCCACACGTTCTGCCCGTCGATAAGGATCTCTCCCTGCCCAGGCTTTAAAATACCCGCCATCATCCGAAGGAGCGTACTTTTCCCCGCCCCGTTGGTCCCCAGCATCCCGAAAATGTACTGGGAGCGGATCTTAAGATCGATATCCTTAACAGCCTCGATCTTTTCAAATGACTTGCTGACCTTTTTTATCTCTATCATACCATCACCTCCCCCGCCGCTTTCTCTATGCAGTCAAAAAGCTCCTGCCTTTTTACGCCCTGCTTAAGACAGGTGCGCGCTTTATCTTCCAGCTCCGTAAGAAGTCTCTCTTTCTGCCTGCTTAACAGCCCTTCATCCCGTTTCACAAAATTCCCCCTTCCCTTGACCGTGTAGATGAACCCGTCCTTTTCCAGCTCCGTATACGCCCGCTGGATAGTGTTGGGATTGATCGACAGCTCGACCGCAAGGGTCCTGACCGAGGGAAGCTTTTCATCCGCTTCCAGGACGCCGCTTACGATGAGCGTCTGGAAGCGTGCTGCAATCTGTTCATAGATCGGACGTTTATCATTATAATCGATAAGAATCATAGCGTCCTCCTTCCAAATGTTCGTGAACTAAGTGTATTAAGTATATTAGTACACTTATTATAAGTCCGGGATTCCAGATTGTCAACCGCTTTTTCGATTTCCCGGATTTTACAGAAATTACAGCAAAAGCATCTCGGCTATTTTATGCATACACCAGCGCACATCCCGCGCTTCGATAGCTTCCAGGGTAACGATATCACAGCATCCGATTTCCTCTCCGCCAAGCTTATAGGTTAGCTTTCCCGCGGGCTGTCCGCGCTTTACGGGCACCTTAAGGGCTTTTTTAAGCTCCTTTTCCACCGCCACCTCTTCGTCCTTCCGAAGAAGGATGCGAAGGGAGCCTTCCCTCTCCTCCGGCTTCATGCCAACGCGCACTTTGCCGTCAAAGGCAAATTCTCCCTCCGGGCTTACCCCGTCTTCTACCGCCACTTCTTCCTCGGGGAAATCCTGCCAGACGTCCCGGTATTCATAATTATTCAGGGCATACTCCATAAGCTTTTTCGTATCCTTCCACTTATAGCTTTTGTTGTTTGGCCAGCCGCAGGCTAAAAGAGCCACGATAAAGGTCCGCTCATCCCGCTTGAGCGCCCCCACGTAGCAGTACCCCGCTTTGGCCGTAAATCCCGTCTTTCCGGACAGCGCCCCCTCCATCATCGTCAGAAATGCATTGTGGTTCGTGCAGGAAAACTGCCGCTTTTTATCCACCGAAGAAAACTCGTAGCTCTTCGCCCGGGTGATCTTAAGAAATTCCTCCCTCTTCGGAGATTGGGTGATGCAGTATTTCATGATGCGGGCAAGATCGGCCGCCGTCGTCGCGTGCTCCCCTCCCCCATCCTTACTGTCCAGGCCGTTTGGCGTCACAAAATGGGTATCCATGCAGCCAAGCTCCTTTGCCCTTTCATTCATCATCTTCGCAAATCCCTCCACCGAGCCGCCGACGGCCTCGGCGATGATGACTGCACTGTCATTGTGGGATTCAAGCATCAGGGAATGGAGGAGATCCTTAAGATAGTACTTCTCCCCGCTCCTTACCCCGAGATGTACCTTTGGCTGCCTGGCCGCATGGTCGGAGACCTTCGCCTTCTGCCCCTCTTTCATATTCTCCAGCGCAAGGATACAGGTCATGATCTTCGTGGTGCTGGCCATAGGCCGCACCTTTTCTTCATTTTTCCCAAACAAAATACGCCCACTGTCAGCATCCATAAGTACCGCCGACTGGGCGTAAAGTTCTTTCGGCTCACTGATGATCTCCTGGGACGCTTCTTTTGCCGGCTCGTTTTGCCCGTCCTTTTTGCCGGGAAGCCTTCCGCTGTCAGTCAGCATCACCAGAATCTGCGCCATCACCAGAACTGCCAAAATCATATATACATGTAACTGTCTGTTTCTTTTCATGCACCGCACCGCATATTTTCCATTACTGCAATATATGCATGAGCATATGCGGCTATGTATCCTTTTAAATATCCAGCTTAAGCTGCACCTCTTCCTCCGCCTCGGTCTTCAGGGTCTCCACTTGCTCCGGGTTCATCACCGGCAGTTCATCCACCGACTGGATACCAAACCGTCGCAGGAACTCCTCGGTAGTCCCGAAAAGCAGCGGCCTTCCCGGCGCGTCCAGCCGGCCTACCTCGCAGACTAAGTTATATTCCACCAGCTTATTCACCGCGTGGTCCGACTTCACTCCCCGGATCTTCTCCACCTCAAGCTTGGTGACCGGCTGCTTATAGGCAACGATGGAGAGTGTCTCAAGCAAAACGTCTGTAAGCACGTATTTCTTCGGCTGCTTGGCAATCCGGATCAGGTAGTCGTACATTTCCTTTTTCGTGCAGAGCTGGAACGAATTCTCAAGCTCTAAAATCCTGATCCCTCTGTCCGCCTTGGCATACTTATCCATCATCTGGCGGATAAGCTTTCTCGTCGTCTCCTCGTCATGCCCAATGGCGGCGGCTATCTTACTTAACTCCACGGAATTCCCCACCGCGAAGAGGATCGCCTCTATCACGCCTTCCAGTTTCTTTATCTCCACTTAATCTTCATCCCTTTCTTTTCCTGCCGCCCCAATCCAAAGCGCTGTCTGTCACTCTTCCGGTTCGCCGGTACCGATCATGATATCCTCAAAGGGCTGCTCCTGCTCGATGAATATGGTCCCTTCCTTCATGAGCTGTAAAATGGCCAAAAACGTCACCACGATCTGGGTCCGTGAGCTCTGCCGGTTAAGAAGCTGCCTGAAGCTGAACCGCTTATGCTCCCTGGCGTAGGCAGCCACATACTCCAGCTTGTCCGGAAGGGTCACCTCCTCCTTCTCAAGCTTGCCGAACTTGCTCCTTACCGGGTCGATCTTATCCGCCTGGCGCCTCATCACGTCCTGGAACACGCGGTTAAGCCGCGCAAGGGTCAGATCCCCCAAAAGCTCGTCCAAGTCCACTGGCTCCACATAGCCAAGAACCTCCTCCGGGATGGTTGGACTCTTGCAAAATGTGTACTCCCCCTCAATCTGGCGGTCCTTAAGCTCATAGGACATCATCTTGTACATCTTATACTCCAAAAGCTGCGCGATCAGCTCCTGCCTGGGGTCCTCCTCCTCCCCCTCGTCATTCACTTCCCTGGGAAGAAGCATCCTGCACTTGATGTCAAGGAGCGTCGCCGCCATGACAAGGAACTCGCTCATGATATTTAAGTCCTCCCGCTCCATGGCCTTAATATACTCCATGTACTGGTTCGTGATCTCCACGATCGGGATATCGTAGATATCGATCTTATTTTTATCGATCAGGTGAAGAAGAAGGTCTAAGGGTCCTTCAAACACCTGCAATTTTATCGGAATGCCCATCTATGCTCCTCACAGTCAGACTCTCGCGGCACGCATAAGGTCTTTGCGCCGCCCCAAGAGATAAAATCGCATGCCGCCGGTCAGAGTAACGCCAGGCAACATTGTAGCCAAATTATTATACAGGATTTCGCTGATTTTCTCAACCAGAAAATCTCTTGAGTTTCCGCAGTTTTATCCACATGACCCTGATTTTATGAGTATCATAGTG
>CANAPP010000014.1 GCA_947363565.1 uncultured Lachnospiraceae bacterium
AACGCTTTACAAGGATCGGATTTGAATTCGAGGAATTCGGGCCGGAGGCGTACGCGGTACGGGCGGTTCCGGACAATCTTTTTTCCATTGCGAAGAAAGAGATCCTTATGGAAATGATCGACAGTCTGTCCGACGAGATCAGCCGCAATCTGTCGCCGGACATTATTGATGAAAAGATTGCGTCTATGTCCTGCAAGGCGGCAGTGAAAGGGAAGATGAAGCTTTCGGCGGCAGAAGTGGACGCACTGATCGGAGAGCTCCTGACCCTTAAGAATCCATATCATTGTCCCCACGGGAGACCGACCATTATCGCTATGTCTAAGCGGGAGCTGGAAAAGAAATTCAAGAGGATTGTGTAGATGAAGAAAAAACCGTTGATCATACTGACCGGACCGACGGCAGTCGGGAAGACAAAAAGTTCCATCGGGCTTGCGAAAGCTGTAGGCGGGGAGATCATCTCCGCAGATTCCATGCAGGTTTATAAGGAGATGGATATTGGCTCGGCAAAGATAAAGCCGGAGGAAATGGAAGGGATTCCCCATCATCTGATCGATGTGCTTTACCCTGACGAGGAGTTCCATGTTGTCCGTTTTCAGCAGATGGCCAAGGAAGCTATGGAGAAGATCTATGGGAACGGCCACATTCCGATCGTCGTGGGCGGCACCGGATTTTACATCCAGGCACTTCTCTATGACATTGATTTCACGGAGCATGAAGGGGATGTTTCTTACCGGGAAGAGCTTTTAAAGTTTGCCGGAGAAAACGGAGCTTTGGCCCTTCATGAGCGTCTCCGGGCCGTTGACCCAAAAGCGGCAGAGGACATCCATTTTCATAATGTAAAACGGGTGATTCGGGCGCTTGAGTTCTACTTGCAGTCGGGAACCCGGATATCGGAGCACAACGAGACGGAGCGGAAAAAGACGTCTCCCTATGAATTTTTCTATTTTGTATTAAATGATGACAGAGAGCGCCTGTATGGGCGCATCAACCGGCGTGTGGACCAGATGCTTAAGGAAGGGCTTGAGGAAGAAGTCCTTGCGCTTAAAAATAAGGGGTATAAAAAAGATATGGTCTCCATGCAGGGGCTTGGCTACAAGGAGATGCTTGACTATCTTGACGGCGGGTGTACGCTCGAGGAAGCAGTCTATCGGATCAAGAGGGATACGAGGCATTTTGCCAAACGCCAGATTACATGGTTTAAACGGGAACGGGATGTGATCTGGATTGATAAGCAGGCCTGTGATTACGATGAAGAAAAGATATTAAGTACAATGTTAACGTATATGGAGGGAGTTATATGTTACAGAGATTATTCGGAGGTTCGAAATTTTTAAAAAAGATGAATACGCTGATGGAGCTTTATGCAGTCAGTCACAATGCGGAGGCGGCCTATAAGGAGCTTATGGGGCTTGAGCCGTATATTAAGACCAGGGGGGAGCGGGCGTGGTACAATCTGAACCAGGCGGCGCTTCTCTATGATCTTAAGAGATTTGAGCTGGCGGCAGATATTATCCGGGAGATCCGGCCGCTCAATCCGGAGTTTGATGCGAAGTGCGCGGAAGTAAAGACGAAGATCATGAATGCGCTGTAGGAAGGGGAATTCTATGAAGATCAATGATATATATCAGAACCTTGGGATCCGTCCGTCCGTATTGGAATTTGGTTCTGCCATTGAAAGAAATCTAAAGGAACGTTTTGATGCGATTGATAAAACTGCCGAGTACAATCAGCTCAAAGTCATAGGAGCGATGCAGGACAACCGAGTGAACGCAGACTGCTTTCATTTTGCCAGTGGTTACGGGTATGACGATGTGGGAAGGGATACGCTGGAGGCAGTGTATGCCTCGGTATTCCATACAGAGAGCGCACTTGTGCGCCCCCAGGTCACCTGCGGGACTCACGCGCTGGCGCTGGCTCTCGGAGCGAATCTAAGACCGGGAGATGAGCTTTTGTCTGCGGGAGGCAAACCTTATGATACATTGGAAGAGGTGATCGGTATCCGCCCGTCCAACGGTTCTTTGGCGGAATACGGCATTTCCTACCGGCAGGCAGATCTTCTTCCTGACGGAAGCTTTGACTTTGACGGGATCAAAGCAGCCATAAATGAGAGGACGAAGATGGTAACGGTCCAGCGCTCCAAGGGGTATCAGACGAGACCGAGCTTTTCCGTGGCACAGATTGGAGAAGTGATTCGCTTTGTCAAAGAGATCAAGCCGGAGATCATCTGCATGGTGGACAACTGCTACGGGGAATTCGTGGAAGAAACAGAGCCCAGTGATGTGGGTGCAGACATGGTGGTAGGCTCCCTCATTAAGAATCCCGGCGGCGGCCTTGCGCCCATCGGCGGATACATCGCAGGCAGAAAGGATCTGATCGACGCTTGCGGCTACCGGCTGACTTCTCCGGGACTCGGCAAAGAGGTGGGGGCGTCTCTTGGGGTGATGCAGTCTTTTTACCAGGGACTTTTTCTGGCTCCGACCGTAGTTGCCAGTGCTCTGAAGGGAGCTGTCTTTGCTGCAAATATCTATGAGAAACTGGGGTTTAACGTGGTGCCTGACAGTTCACAGAGCCGCCATGACATTATCCAGGCGGTAGAATTTGGGACACCGGAGGGTGTGATCGCTTTCTGTAAGGGGATCCAGGCGGCGGCGCCCGTAGATGCTTACGTGACACCGGAACCGTGGGCGATGCCGGGGTATGACAGTGATGTGATCATGGCGGCAGGTGCATTTGTCCAGGGGTCATCCATTGAGCTTAGCGCCGACGGTCCCATCAAACCGCCTTTTGCAGTCTATTTCCAAGGCGGGCTTACCTGGCCTCACGCGAAGCTTGGTATCCTTAAATCCTTAGAGTATCTGGTCAGGGAGGAGATTGTAAAACTATAATGAAAAAGATCGTGATCATCGGCGGCGGCGCTGCCGGCATGGCGGCAGCAATTGTCGCAGCCAGGGTAGATGATAAGGCAGAGATCCATCTGTTGGAGCACAAGGAGCTGGTAGGCAAAAAGATTCTCTCCACCGGAAACGGGCGCTGCAATTTTACCAATGAAAAGATGGGTATTGATTTCTACCACAGCGAGGATCCGGAAGTTGTCCGTCAGGTCCTCTCACAGTTCGGGACGGAGGAGACGCTTAAATTCTTTCGGGAATCCGGCATTTTCTCCAAATCAAAAAACGGATATTATTATCCACGCTCGGACCAGGCGGCAGTTGTCCGGGAACTTTTTGCACTTCGCCTTGAGCGCATGGGAATCCATGTCCGTGCGGGAATACATGTGAACAGTATAAAGAGAGCGGGGACTGGTTTTCGGATCGATGTCCTTGAGACGGGCGAAAGGAAAAAAACTGCACAGATAAAAGCGGATAAGGTGATTCTTTGTGCCGGCGGAAAGGCGTCGCCGGTTCTCGGTTCGGACGGAAGCGGGTATGACCTGGCAAAAAGACTTGGACACACGATCGTACCGGTTGTACCGGCGCTGGTGCAGCTTCGGGTGAAAGACAGCCCCCTTAAGGCAGCCGCAGGTGTGCGCACGGATGCGGCAGTGAGCATCTATGAAAATCGGAAGTTAAAGGGAACTGATGCCGGGGAGCTGCAGATTACGGATTATGGAATCTCCGGAATCCCGGTGTTCCAAGTAAGCCGCCACGCAGCGAAAGCTCTCTATTACAAACGTCCCGTGAGGGCAGAGATTGATTTCCTGCCGGAGATTCAGATGGACGCGGTGACGAGTGTGATGCGCTTCTGGAAAAAGCGACACAGGCAGCAAAAAGTCTCGGAGCTTTTTTTAGGGGCATTTAACAAAAAGCTGATTCCGTGCCTGTTAAAATGCGCGGGGATTCCCATGCACCTTAAAGCAGGTGAACTAAATGATGATACACTCGTTTCCCTTGCCTCCATATGTAAGAATTTTTCCCTGGATATTGAAGCCACCAACGGCTTTGCCAATGCGCAGGTCTGTGCCGGCGGTGTTCGGCTGAAGGAGATAAATCCGGCCACCATGGAGTCTTTATGCTGCAAGAATCTTTATCTTGCGGGAGAACTTCTTGATGCGGACGGTGTATGCGGAGGATACAACTTACAGTGGGCATGGGCTACGGGGCATCTAGCCGGTTTCGCCGCCGCGGATAATTAAGACAGGCAGGGAAATATGATATATCGGAGGAGGATGAATATGTTCCGGTTACAGCAGGTTAAATTAAAGATTCCGCACACAGAGGATCAGCTTTTTGAAAAGGTCTGCAGGCTTCTGCGGGTTGATGGGGACGCAGTGATCTCTTACCGGATCACCAGGCGTTCCCTTGATGCGAGGAAGAAGCCGGAGCTTTTCTATGTCTACACCGTAGAAGTCGGGCTGAAACGCGAATCTGCAGTAAAAAAAAGGCTGAGGAATAAGCATATACAGTTTTTGGAAAAGGAGATGCCTTACCGCGCCGTCCCAACCGGGATGAACGTGCTTTTTCACCGCCCGGTAGTCATCGGGACAGGCCCGGCAGGGCTTTTTTGCGGTTATCAGTTGGCCAAGCTTGGATATCGACCGGTTCTTTTCGAACGGGGCGCCAAGGTCAGGGAACGGATAGAAGATGTGGAGCGTTTCTGGCGGGGAGGAACCTTGGATAAGGATTCCAATGTCCAGTTCGGCGAGGGCGGGGCGGGGACATTTTCCGACGGGAAGCTTAATACCCTCGTCCATGACGGCAGCGGGAGGAACCAGGAGGTGCTCCGGATTTTTCATGAATTCGGCGCGCCAGAGCAGATCCTTTATGACAGCAGGCCGCATATCGGCACGGATATCCTCTGTGATATTGTGGAGCGCATGCGAAAGGAGATCATCCGGCTCGGCGGTGAGGTCAGGTTCCATTCCTGTGTACAGGATTTCGAGACCGGTGTGGGAGCGGACGGTGAAGAATTCCTTAAGGCAGTCTGGGTGCGGGATACAAAGACCGGGGAGGTAAGAAGGGTCGCTGCGGAGACTGCCGTGCTTGCCATCGGCCATAGTGCCAGGGATACGTTCCAGACGCTTCACGACCGCGGCATCAGGATGCAGGCGAAATCTTTTGCCGTGGGCGTCCGCATGGAGCATCCCCAGGAGTTCATCAATGAGAGCCAGTACGGGAAGGGGTACGATACCTGTCTGCCGGCGGCGCCCTACAAGCTGACGGCGAAAGCGGAAGATGGCCGGGGCGTCTACACCTTCTGCATGTGTCCCGGCGGTTATGTGGTGAATGCCTCTTCCGAGGAGGGGCGCCTTGCGGTAAACGGCATGAGCTACAGCAAGCGGGACGGAAAGAACGCCAACAGCGCGGTCATCGTCACGGTGACCCCGGAGGATTTCGGCTCCGGTGATCCACTCTCCGGCATGGAGTTCCAAAGACGGCTTGAGGAGGCAGCCTACCGGGAAGGCGGCGGAAAGATCCCGGTGCAGTTGTTTGGAGACTACATCAAAAACCAGCCTTCCACACAAGAGGACGCTCCTGCAAAAGGGGCTTATTTCACGCCACAGATGAAGGGGGGTTACGCCTGGGCGAATGTGCGGAGAATCTTTCCGGAGAATCTGGCCCTTGCTATCGAGCAGGGTATACGCCAGTTTGATCAGAAGCTTAAAGGCTATGCTAGGAAAGACGCGCTTCTTTCCGGAGTGGAGAGCAGGACCTCGTCCCCCTTGCGGATTCTCAGGGACGAAACCTTCCAGAGCAGCATAAAGGGAATCTATCCCTGTGGCGAAGGAGCAGGCTATGCGGGCGGTATTACATCAGCCGCCATAGACGGACTGAAAGTGACAGAAAGTATCATAAAAGTATGGTGTCCGTTCGACAGAGCGGACACGCCTTAAGAAATTTTTAATAGCATAACACTATACACTTTTTCGGAAATATGATAGAATGTATTGAGTTTTCTAAGAGATAAACGGGCAGTGGGAGGAGTACATAATTATGAAGGGAACAGGTGGCAAGAATAACTGGGCATTGTTTCTGCTGATTCTGGCAGGGATTGTCCTTGGTGGATTTATCGGGATGCTGGCGGAAGGAGTATCTGCCTTAAGCTGGCTTGGCTACGGCCAGTCCTTCGGCCTTGAAGAGCCGGTGGCGCTGAACCTTGGCATATTGGTCATTTCTTTCGGGCTGTCGATCAAGATCACGATCGCCAGTATTATCGGAGTTGTCCTTGCGATTATAATTTACCGGTTCTTGTAAGTTCTCAGCGAATATCGCATGAATCTAAAGATAAGATGAATCAATCTAATACAATGAAAAAAATCCCTGATATGGAGCGTCCCTATGAGAAATGCTTAAGGTCCGGGGCGCCGGGCTTAAGCGATGCGGAGCTTTTAGCAGTCGTCCTTCGGACAGGCAGCCGGGGTGAGAATGTGATCGAGCTTGCCAAGCGGCTTCTTTATTATTCCGGCGAAGACGGCATCTTAGGGCTTCACCATTTTTCCGTGGAGCAGCTTGTAAAGATCCGCGGGATCGGCAAGGTGAAAGCCGTGCAGCTCCTCTGCATCCTCGAGCTTGCGAGGAGACTTTCCAAGGCGTCCGCCTCTGCGTCAGTTTCCTTTTCCACCCCGGCTTCCGTGGCGGAGTATTATATGGAAGATCTGCGCCATGAGAGCCAGGAAGTGATGAAGCTGGTGATGATCAATTCCAAGGGTAAGCTCATCGGTGAGAATGAGGTTTCCAAGGGCACGGTGAATGCCTCAATCATCACGCCCCGGGAGATATTTATCGAAGCGCTGCAGAGGCAGGCGGTTGCCGTCGTGGCGATGCATAATCATCCCAGCGGCGATCCTACCCCTAGCGAGGAGGATATCCTGCTGACCAGGCGTATTCAAAAAGCGGGGCATATCATCGGGGTAGAACTGTTAGATCATATCATTATTGGGAATAATTGTTATATCAGTCTGCGTGAAGAGGGTATTCTTGAGAAAGGGTAAGACAGATGGCGAAGAATACATACGGGCTTGATCTGGGCTCCTATGAAATTAAAGTTTATGATAAAAAAAATGACAGGATCTGGAAGGCGAAAGATGCCATCGCCATTATCAACGGCAAAGAGATATTTGCCATCGGCGACGACGCCTATGTGATGTATGAGAAGACGCCGGAGAACATCGAGGTGGTGTTCCCCATGAAGAGCGGGGTGATCTCCAGGTTTAACAATATGCAGTTTCTGCTCCAGGGGCTTCTTAAAAAGGAGCGGCAGTCAGGAAAAGGCTCTGAATATGTCATTGCGGTGCCTACCGATGTGACGGAGGTTGAAAAGAAGGCCTTCTTTGACCTGGTCATCCACTCCACCGCCAGGGCCAAGGAGGTGAACATCGTCGAGCGTGCCATCGCTGACGCTGTGGGGATGGACCTGGATGTGAAGAATACCAACGGCCTTCTGGTGGTCAACTTCGGGGGCGAGACGACGGAAGTATCGGTGCTCGTCGGCGGAGGTATGGTGTTTAACCAGCTGATGAAGCTTGGGGGCGTATTTCTTGATGAATCCATCGCCAGCCTGGTGCGCAGAAGCCACGATTTTCTGATCGGGCGGCTGACTGCGGAGGCGCTCAGGAAGCGCTTCGGCGTCTATACCGGGGAACCGGAGGATACGGCGGTGATGGTTGCGGGAAGAGATCTGATCACGGGACTTCCTGTGCGGAAACCGATCACTCTCGGGCTTGTCCGTTCTTCCTTAAGAGACCCGCTCCTTGACTGCGTGCGCTCCGTGCTGTCACTGATCGACCGGACGCCGCCGGAGATCCGCACGGCGATCTATGAGAACGGGATATTCCTGACGGGAGGGATCGCCAACATGCCCGGGCTTGACACATATATCGAAAAAGCCACCGGGATCCGCACAAGGACAGCGCCGGATCCGGAGCTTTGCACCGTCATGGGGCTTAAAAAGATCATTTTGTCGAGCGAGTTAAGTAAATTTGCATATTCAATGTTAGATGAGAAATATAGGTGGATGAGATAAGATGAAGATAAAAAACCAGCCGAGGCTTCCGGGAAGATATGTGCTGATTATCCTTAGCCTTTTATGCCTGCTGCTGCTTGGCATCGAGCGTTTTACCGATACGGGCGGGCCGCTCAGGATCATCGCCAACTATACGGTGGTCCCTATGCAGAAGGGGATCAGCTATGTGGGCATGTGGATCAGCGACATGTCGGACAACTTCGAGACGATGAAAGAGATGCAGAAAAAGAACGAAAAACTTCAGAAAAAGGTAGATGCCCTCACGATAGATAATACGAGGCTACGGCAGGAGCAGTATGAGCTGGAGCGCCTGAGGGAGCTTTACAAGCTGGATGAGAATTATTCGGATTACGAAAAAATAGGCGCCCGGGTCGTAGCCAATAACGGGAGCAACTGGTTCAGCGATTTTACCATTGACAAGGGCAAAAATGACGGGATCAAGGTGAACTGCAATGTGATGGCAGGAAGCGGCCTTGTGGGAACCGTGACGGAAGTCGGGCCGGATTATGCCAGGGTGCGTTCCATCATCGATGATGCCAGCAATGTGAGTGCCATCATCCTTTCGACCTCGGACACCTGTATGGTGCGGGGTGACTTAAGCCTGATGTCCGACGGGCGGCTCCGCTTTGAAAAGCTTGCCAACAATGACAATAAAGTTGAGGTGGGCGAGCAGGTTGTCACCTCCCATGTCAGCAACCGGTTCGTCCAGGGGCTGTTCATCGGCTACGTCAGCGAGATCGAGGTGGACCCGAATAACCTGACCAGGTCGGGGTATATCACGCCGGCCGTGGATTTCAGCAAACTCCAGGAGGTTCTTGTCATCACAAAGACCAAACAGGATATGGTAGGGGGAAAGTGATATTTTATGAAGAGAAAGCTTATTACACTGGTGATCATCACCGTATGTTTCCTCCTGCAGAGTACCGTTCTGAGGAAATTTGCGATCGGTAATATCTGCCCGAACCTTCTGATCATCGTAACGGCGTCTCTGGGGTTTATGCGAGGGACAAAGAGCGGGATGTATGTGGGGCTTGTCTGCGGACTGTTCATCGATCTGTTCTGGGGCGGGCTTTTAGGCTTCCATATGCTTTTGTTCGTTCTGGTGGGATACTTTAACGGAAGCTTTCAGCGTCTGTTTTTTGACGATGATATCAAGCTCCCCATCGGGCTTATCGCAGTCAGTGAACTGTCATACGGGATTGCCGTATATTTCTTCAACTATATGCTTCAGGGGGATTTTACCTTTGGAACCCATCTGTTCCAGGTGATCATCCCTGAACTTGTATATACTATTTTAGTAACACTGGTTTTATACCAGATTATTTTACACATCAACAAGAGACTTGAGGAAGAAGAACAAAGGAGTGCAAGTAAATTTGTCTGATATGTGGAAAAAAGTCAAATCCCGGGTATCAGCGGCCGTGCAGTCGCGGGTGTTCATGGTCATCCTGCTGTTTTGCATAACTTCCGCCATCCTTATGCAGCGGATCTTTTATCTGCAGATTGTAAAAGGTCAGGAATACCTTGATAATTACAAGCTCCAGATCCAAAAGGCGAAGGATGTGGAAGGGACCAGGGGCAACATATACGACCGCAACGGAAAGCTGCTGGCTTACAATGAACTGGCCTATGCCGTCACCATCGAAGATAACGGGGAATATGATTCAACAAAGCAAAAAAACAAAGAGCTGAATAAGATCATCAGCACAGTCATCGGGATTGTGGAAAAAAACGGAGATACGGTAGTCAATAATTTCGGGATCATCTTAGACCGGGACGGCAACTACATGTTCGTCGCCCAGTCGGATACCCAGAGACTTCGGTTTATTGCGGATGTCTACGGCAAGCTTAAGATCGACGAGCTGGACAAGGACCAGAAGGACAGTAGCGCCCAGGACATCATCAATTACCTGTGTACAGATGAGCGGTACGGTTACGGTATTGACCAGCGGTCTATGGGTAGGCAGGAGGTCCTGAAGCTGATCAACGTCCGTTATGCCATAGCCTTGAACAGCTATCAGAAATATATCGCCACCACCGTCGCCGAGGAGATATCCGAGGAGACGGTTGCCGATGTCATGGAAAATATGGATACGCTCCAGGGCGTGAATATCGAGGAGGAGTCTGTGCGCCGGTACAACCACAGCAAGTGCTTTGCCAATGTGATCGGCTATACCGGGCAGATCTCCGAGGATGAATATAACTCCCTGGACAAAAAGGATAAGAAGCACTATGACAAGACCGACACCGTGGGAAAAGCCGGCATCGAGAAGACGATGGATGCCACCTTAAAGGGCAGGAAAGGCGAGGTGAAGGTGTATGTCAACAATGTAGGGAAGGTCATCGATACCGTGCAGGGCAAATCGCCAAAGACCGGGAATGACCTGTATCTTTCCATTGACGCCGACTTACAGATCGCCGCTTACAATATTTTAGAACAGGAGCTTGCGGGCATCCTACTTTCCAAGATCCGCAACACCCTGAGCTACGACCGGACACAGGTCAATGACGGCAGTGACGTGATCATCCCTATCGGGGATGTGTACAACGCTTTCCTGGCCAATGATATCCTGGATATGAACCATTTTTCCGAGGAGGATGCCAAGGATACGGAAAAGGAAGTATACCAGGCATTTTCGAAGAAAAAGGAGAAAGTCTTAGAGCGGCTTTCCGAGATCTTAAGCGACCCCGACGCGGACGCCTACAAGGACATGTCACAGGAATGGCAGGCGTATCTGACTTATCTTGTTACGGATATGCTGACTACCAACAATAAGGTGATCTTATCAAGCGCCATCGACACCTCCGATGAGACGTACAAGGCATGGCGGACGGAGGAGTCCATCAATGTATACACGTACCTGAATTATGCCATTTCCAAAAACTGGGTGGATACGTCAAAGCTTAAGGATGATGTGGCAAAGGGGGAAAAATACTCTGACTCCGGTGAGATCTATAACGGCCTTAAGAGCTATGTCTTAAGCAGGCTTGAGACGAACAACAGCTTTGATAAAGTGATCTACCGGTATATGATCAAGGCCGGTGCCGTGACCGGAAGGCAGATCAGCATGATGCTCTATGAGCAGAAGATCTTAAAATATGATGAAGACCAGTATAACCGCCTGGCGTCGGGAAGCCTTGGGGCATATGATTTTATCCGGGGCAAGATCGAGGATCTGAAGCTTACGCCGGGGCAGCTGGGACTTGAGCCGTGCACCGGTTCCATGGTCATGACAGACGTAAAGACGGGGCAGGTACTCGCCTGCGTATCCTACCCGGGCTATGACAATAACCGGCTGGCCAATTCCATGGATTCGGATTACTATAATAAGCTGGTAACGGATCTTTCAAGGCCGTTTTACAACAATGCGACCCAGGAAAAGACCGCGCCCGGTTCCACTTACAAGCCGCTGGTGGCGACAGCGGGGCTGACGGAGGGCGTGATCAATCTTGGAAGTTACCTCCCCTGTTCGGGCGTGTACAAAAAAGTAGAGCCGAACCCCAAATGCTGGGCATATCCAAACTCCCACGGCGGATTGAACGTTGAGGGTGGTATTACCCATTCCTGCAACTGCTTTTTCTATGAGGTAGGCTACCGCTTGAGCCTTAAGGAAAAGGGAAGGGAGCGTCTTGGCTCCGACGACGCAGAAGGGTCCGCAACGACAAAATATTATTCCAGTACGACAGGCGTCAATAAGATTGGGGAATATGCAGAGCTTTTTGGTCTTGGAGACCTGTCCGGCGTGGAGATCCCGGAGGCGGAGCCGCAGATTTCCGACGACGCATCCGTTCCGACGGCCATCGGGCAGGGAACGAATAACTATACAACAACCCAGATTGTCAGATATATTACGGCAGTTGCCAACAAAGGAACGGTATTTGACTTAACGCTTCTTGATAAGACGGCATCGCCTGACGGCAAAGTCTTAGAGGATTTCCAGCCGAAGGTCAAAAACACCCTTGACAATGTCAGCAGCTCCACATGGGATGCCATCCACAAGGGCATGCGGGGAGTTGTCCGCGATGAGCAGAAAGCCATCTTTTCCGATATCAACCGTTCCATGGAATTATCCGGCAAGACGGGTACTGCACAGCAAAGTAAGACACATCCTGACCATGGTCTTTTCGTTGGATTCGCTCCGAGCGATGATCCGGAGATTGCATTTACCGTCCGGATTGCCAACGGCTACAGTTCGCGCAACGCGGCTGAGGTCGGCAGTGATCTTATGAAATATTATTATAAACTTACTCCGGAAAAGAAGATCATTACCGGAAAAGCAAAAAAAGTCCAGGAGAAATCCGGTGGAGACTAAACTCCATAGATGGAGCTTTCAGGCACCAATGATAAAAGCATGGATGCGTGCTTAAGACCTTTAAGTAAACCAGAAACAGGAGGAAGTAATTCATGGGAGAAGTGATTGTAATTACATCAGGAAAAGGCGGTGTCGGCAAGACGACAACGACAGCAAATATCGGAGCCGGTTTATCGCAGCTCGGGAAGAGGGTTGTGGTCATCGATACGGATCTTGGCCTGCGTAATCTTGATGTTGTCATGGGGCTTGAGAATCTGATCGTCTATAATCTTGTGGATGTCATCGAAGGGACATGCCGGCTCAAGCAGGCGCTTATCCGGGACAAGCGGTATGAGAATCTGTATCTTCTGCCCTCGGCCCAGACGAAGGATAAGACAGCGGTGTCGCCCGGGCAGATGAAAAAGCTCACCTTAGAGCTTAAGGAAGAGTTCGATTATGTCATCTTAGATTCCCCCGCGGGGATCGAACAGGGCTTTCAGAACGCCATTGCGGGGGCAGACCGTGCAATCGTCGTGACGACCCCGGAAGTGTCGGCCATCCGCGATGCAGACCGGATCATCGGGCTCCTGGAGAAGAATAAGCTTCGCAATAATGCACTGATCATCAACCGTATCCGTGTGGATATGGTAAAAAAAGGAGACATGATGTCTGTGGACGATGTCACGGAGATTTTATCCATCCCGCTGATCGGCGCCATTCCCGACGATGAGAGAGTCGTGATCGGGACTAACCAGGGAGAGCCGGTGATCGGCATGGACGCGAAAGCAGGCAGAGCCTATGAGAATATCTGCCGCAGGATCACCGGTGAAGAGATCCCCATCATGGATATCACTGAAGGGGGCGGACTGCTTTCCATGCTCTCGCATCTGTTCAAGAGAGATTAAGGAGGGCATGCGCATGCAGAGAAAATCATCTGTCAACATTGCAAGAGACAGGATAAGGGCGCTGGTCACCTCAGACCGCGTGAACTGTACGCCGGAGGCTTATGAGAAAATATGCCGGGAGCTTTATGAGGTGCTCTCAAAATATATTGAATTTACCGAAGATGATTTTCGTGTGCAGATAACAAGGACACATTTACTTATTGATTTTTCAGGAGAAGAAGATTGAAATTACCCAGATTTGCAAAAGTATATCACATAAAAAACTATAACTTTACACTGGCGGCGCTTGTCTTCTCCCTGTCGGTCTTAGGCATTTTTGTCGTGGGGAGCGCCAGGGAGATCTATCAGAGCCGGCAGATATTCGGCGTTGTATTCGGTCTGTTCGTCATGGTCGTCGTCTCGCTGTTTGACTACGTATGGGTACTGGAGTTTTACTGGCTCATCTACCTGGTGGCGATCGGCAGCCTCGGCAGCGTGTTTGTTGTCGGCCAGACAGTCAACGGCGCCAGGAGATGGATCAATCTGGGCTTTACGACCTTTCAGCCGTCAGAGCTTGCAAAGATATTATTGATCTTATTTTTCTCAAGATTTATCATGGACCATACCGAAGTTATCAACGACCGGTCAACCCTGATCAAATATGCCGTGCTGTCAGCGATTCCGCTTGGCCTGATCTTTGCGGAGCCGAACCTTTCTACGACGCTTGTTACCGCCATGGTCATCTGCCTGCTCATCTACGTAGGCGGCCTTAGCTACCGCGTCATCGGAAAGATCCTGCTTGCGCTGATCCCGACAGCCATCATCTTCCTTGCCATTGTGCTGATGCCGCACCAGCCGTTTCTCGAGGATTATCAGCAGAAGCGGATCCTCGCGTTCATCAACCGGGAGGAAGATCAAAACAGCGACGAAGTCTACCAGCAGAACAATTCGGTCATGGCGATCGGTTCCGGAAAGCTTACCGGAAAGGGTCTTAACAATAACACGACCACATCGGTGAAAAACGGGAATTTTATCCCGGAGCCCCAGACAGACTTTATCTTTGCTATCGTGGGCGAGGAATTAGGTTTCATCGGAGGGTGTATAGTTATTGCTTTATTATTATTGATTGTGGTACAATGTATATTGATTGGAATACGTGCACAGGACCTTGCAGGGAGAATCATCTGCTGCGGGGTAGGGGGACTCATCGGAGTCCAGAGTTTCGTTAATATTTCGGTTGCAACAGGGTTGATCCCCAACACCGGAGTCCCCCTTCCTTTTGTAAGTTACGGGCTTACTTCTCTTGTGAGCCTCTATATCGGCATAGGTTTTGTGCTGAATGTCGGATTACAGCCGAAGAAGTATCAGTAAGGAGCGTGAAATATATGAATATTGGATTGATTGCACATGATTCGAAAAAGACTCTGATGCAGAATTTCTGTATCGCGTACAGAGGGATATTGAGCAAGCACAATTTATACGCCACAGGTACGACAGGAAGATTAATCGAAGAAGTTACGAATTTGAATATCCACAAATACTTGGCAGGCCCCTTAGGCGGCAAGCAGCAGCTTGGGGCGCAGATTGCCCAGAACGATATTGACGCATTGATATTTTTACGTGAGCCGTCCAACCCGAAGCCCCATGAACCGGATGTGAATGACGTGATCCGCCTGTGCGACACCTATAACATCCCGATGGCAACGAATCTTGCTACGGCGGAGCTGGTAATACTTGCAATTGACAGAGGAGATTTGGATTGGCGTGAGATGTACCGGTAGATCAAAAAGATATCAGAGAGCCCGCAGGAGGCGGGGACGCATTGTCCGGCTGATGCTTTTGGTCCTTGTGGCTGAATGTATCTCGGCGGCGGGCATTTACTACGTAAAAGAAAATTTTAAAGAAGAATATCTTGCTGCTGAATACGAATCCTCCCACTATAACAAAGCGCTTTACCGCGGGGATCTGTATTCGGCGGATTTGTGTGTCTCGGCAGAAGATGTAGACATGGAAGGGGCACCGGATAAGAGTACCTTTAAGGCCGGTGGGCTTTTTAACCTCGACGGCAGAAAGACTGACTTTGCGTACAATCTTCACGAACGGATGTACCCTGCCAGCCTGACCAAGCTGATGACGGCACTTGTCGTTTTTGACAGCGGCGCAGACCTTTCCGAGACGGTGACGGTATCCGGGAATGCCGATTCTGGATCGTTTGCGGCGGATGAGCAGACCTGTGGGATAAAGACGGGAGATAAGCTTACCCTTGAAAGCCTTCTCTACGGGCTTCTGGTCTATTCCGGCAATGACAACGCCGTGGCGATCGCCGAGCATATTGCCGGCAGTGAAAAAGAATTTGCAGAGATGATGAATGAAAAGGCCGCAGAGATTATGGCGACGGGTTCGCATTTTGTGAATTCCAACGGGCTTCACCATGAAGATCACTATACGACCGCCTATGATATGTACCTGATATTTAACGCATGCATGAAGCATGAAAAGTTCATGGAGATCATTGAGGCGGATGCTTATACAGCGGATATTAAACGGGCGGACGGAAGCGATGCAGCGATAAAGTGGGAGCCGACCAATTACTATGCCCTCGGGGAGGCGAAGCTCCCAAAGAGCGGCAAGATCATCGGCGGCAAGACAGGCACGACCCAGAGCGCCGGGAACTGCCTGATCCTTCTTGATGAATCGGACAGCGGCCGGCCATACATTTCCATCGTCATGGGCGCCGGGACAAAAGAAATTCTGTACCAGGATATGACTGCGCTGATCGAAGGGATTCCTGAGGGCAGTTAAAAGGGGGTATCCTTATGTCTGCAGGATTCCCCCTTATTTATGGCAATTGCAGTTGATTTCATCCTTTTACCGGTTTTTGCCGGGCAGTGCGTTAGGACTGCATCTGGGATGTACTGCCGATCCTTCCGTAGAGACTGATCAGGTATAAGCCGCACAGTCCGACGACCGCATAGACGATGCGAGAAAACCAGGACAAGTTCCCGAACAGGAACGCAACGAGATCGAAGCGGAAGATTCCGACTAACAGCCAGTTGACTGCACCGATGATCACAAGGGTCAGGGCCGTATTATCAAACCATTTCATAGTTATATGCCTCCTTTTATCTTACTAGGCTTAGTATGCCGCAGGATGGCATGGTTTATACAAAAAAAGGAAAATTCATGAAAAACGATCACAGGTTATATTATGCGTACTCGGATTACCTGAAGAAAAAATATGGAGAAAAAGTGTACAAGCTTCCGGTAAACCTGCCGGTGAGCTGTCCGAACCGGACCGGCGGCAAAAATGGGTGCGATTTCTGCGCCGGATGCGGGACTGGATTTGAGGCCATGAGCAGCACTGTGCCGGTGAGAGAGCAGCTTGAAGCAACAAGGCTCCGCATCGGCTCCAGATACCATGCCCATAAGTTTATCGCATATTTCCAAAATTATACAAACACATTTCTTCCGCTTCCCGATTTTAAGCGGTATATGGAAGAAGCTGCCGGGGTTACCGGCATCGCTGCCATCAGCATCTCCACCCGGCCGGACTGTGTAAGGCGGGATTACCTGGATGTTTTGGCAGATATCTTGGAGCGTGATAAGCTGGATATTACCATAGAACTGGGGCTTCAGACTGTCAATTACCACACGCTTGAGGATATCGGCAGGGGGCATGGGCTTGCGGAGTTTATCGACGCAGTCCTTATGATCCGGGAATACGGATTTTCTGTCTGCGCCCACGTCATTTTAAATCTTCCGGGCGATGACCGCAGAGACTGCACGGAGACGGCGAGAGTTCTGTCGGCCCTGCGGGTTGACACAGTAAAGATCCATTCGCTTTATATTGCGAAAAATACAAGGTTGTGCGAAGCCTATGAAAATGGTACAATAGCCCTATGCCCGAAGGAAGAATATCTGGAGCGGCTGATTGATTTTCTGGAGAATCTGTCGCCGGATATTGCCGTAGAACGGCTGTTTTCCCGGGTGCCGGAAAAAGACGCAGTCTTTTCTAACTGGGGCAGGAGCTGGTGGGCGCTTAAAGATGAGCTTACCGCGCAGATGACTGCGGGAGGGAACTATCAGGGGAGACGCTTTCATTATCTTGGCGGGGCGGCATTAGATCAGTTACAGGGGGCATGATTTTGGCAGATAACAATTTGACAAATATACAGACGTACCGGAAAAGGCCGCATTTTAACATCGGGATACTGATCTTCGGGGTTATCCTGATCTATCTGGTCGTGACCGTGTTTACCTATCTGACGAGCAAGCATGTGTCCGTGTACGAAGTCCGTGAGGGGTCGATCCTGCGGGATACGGCGTATACAGGTCTGGTGCTTAGAAAAGAACTTGTGGTGGCCGCTGAAGCGGCAGGGTACGTCAACTATTTCAGCCCGGAAGGAAGCAAGGTAGGGGCTCGGACGGATGTCTATACCCTCTCGGGCGGGAAGCTTAATTTCAGTGAGACAGGCGCAGACGGACAGGCTGAACTGTCGGCGGATGAGCAGAATGCGCTGCTTTTAAAAGTACAGTCCTTCAGCGAGAACTTTGACGATGCTCAGTTCAGGGATGTCTATACGTTAAAAGACAATATCAATAATGTGCTGGAGAGCAAGTCAAGCCGGAGCAGGCAGGCACAACTTGAGGAGATGCTTGCGAAGAAACAGAACGGGCTGCAGGTGTATAAAGCGGCATCCGACGGGATCATCATGTATTCCCTGGACGGCTTCGAGAACACAGAGGTTACGGACGTCACGGAAAAGATGCTGTCCAAAGAAAATTACAAAACCGAGACGATGGCGAACAACACCTCAGTCAAGGTGGGCGCGCCGCTCTATAAGCTTGTCACCAGCGATACATGGACACTTGTCATCTCCCTGAGCGATGATACGGCAAAAGAGCTGACGGAAAGGAAGCGGGTGCGGGTAAAGTTTTCCAAGGATAACCAGACGGAGCGGGCTGATTTCGAGATCCGCCGTGTCTCCGGTGCAGCTTTCGGTATCCTGACCTTCCACACTTCAATGATCCGTTATGCGAAGGAGAGGTATCTGGATATCGAGCTGATCTTAGAGGACGAGTCAGGGCTTAAGATCCCCAAATCCGCTGTGGTAGATAAAAAGTTCTATACTGTACCCAGAGATTATCTCACCCAGGGCGGCAACAGCAAGGATACGGGAGTTCTGATCGATACAGGGAAAGATGCGGCAGAATTTAAGAAGGTGGATGTCTACTACTGGAATAAAGAAGATGATACCGTTTACTTAGATCCGCTGGCTTTCGAGGAAGGGATTGTACTTGTCCGCCCCGAATCCTCAGAGACCTGTCCGCTTAAGAGGACAAGGGCGCTCAAAGGTGTTTTTAACATCAATAAAGGCTATGCCGTGTTTAAGCAGATTGAGATCCTCTGCGAGAGTGATGAGTACTACATCGTCAAAGCAGGAAATGATTACAGTCTCACCAATTATGACCACATCGCCCTTGACGGTGATACCGTAACCGAAAACAGTGTTGTATTTTAAGGAGTTTTAGTATGTTAAAGGAAAATTTACAGAAGGTAGAGGAAAGAGTCGCTGCTTCCTGTGACCGCTCCGGCAGAAGGAGAGAAGAGGTCACGTTGATCGCGGTAAGCAAGACCAAGCCATTAAGTACCCTGAAGGAAGCCTATGATATGGGTGTACGCGTCTTCGGTGAGAATAAAGTCCAGGAACTGGCAGACAAATATGAAGCACTGCCGAAGGATATCCACTGGCACATGATCGGGCACCTGCAGCGTAACAAGGTAAAGTATATCATTGACAAGGTAGACCTGATCCATTCTGTAGATTCCGTAAGACTTGCCGAGACAATTGACAAAGAAGCAAAGAAGCACAATCTGACCGCCAATATCCTGATTGAGGTCAATGTGGCAAAAGAAGAGACCAAATTCGGTGTGCTTCCTGATGAGCTTGACGCGGTAATCGATGAGATTTCTCATTTTTCCAACATCTGCGTACGGGGGCTTATGACAATTGCGCCGTTTGTGGAAAATGCCGAAGAAAATCGCGCCATTTTTGCCCGTTTACGCAAATTGTCTGTTGACATTGCCAGCAAAAACATTGATAATGTTAATGTGGGTGTGCTATCTATGGGAATGACGAATGATTATGAGATTGCCGTAGAGGAGGGGGCGACGTTGATCCGTGTGGGAACCGGAATATTCGGTGAACGGGATTACTCGCATGTATAAACATAAGATAGGAGAGTTTTAAAATGGGTGTGTTAGATAAATTCCTGGACATCATGAAATTAAGTGATGACGAAGACGATTACGATGATTTCTATGATGATGAATATGATGACGAATATGAAGAGAAGCCCAAAAAGGGATTCTTTAACAGAAATAAATCTTACGAAGAGGACGAGGAGGAGTCTTTCGAGGTTGCCCCTCGCGCAAAGGGAAATTCCCGTGCAAACAGCAAGGTAACCCCGATGCGCCAACCAGCAAGAAGAAACAACGTCAGTATGGAGGTCTGTGTAGTGAAGCCGACTTCGGTTGAGGATTCACGGGAGATTACGGAGACTCTTCTTAGCGGTCGCACGGTTATCCTGAACCTGGAGGGATTGGATCTTGAGGTTGCCCAGAGGATCATTGACTTTACCTCAGGCGCCACATATGCTATTGACGGTAATCTGCAGAAGATTTCCAACTATATCTTCCTGGTGACGCCGACGAATGTAGATATATCCGGAGATCTGCAGGACCTGTTGAATACATCCTTTGACGCTTCCTCTATGCGTTCGAGGTTCTAGAGGTTTTGATCGCTATGGATAAAGAAGAACTTATGCTGAGGAAACGTCTGGCCGATCTGTCAAACCGGGCGTTCCAGAGAGATATTGTGACCTTTTCAGATTTTCTTAATCTGAATGAACTTCATATACTTCATACGACACCGAAAGATATGCTCCCTGCAAGGTACGAGACTTTCGGCGGTTATGGTTTATCCGAGCGTCAGATGATAGCATTTCTACCTGATGCTCTTTATTATGTGCCAAAAGAGACTGATCTGCAGCCGGATAGCAGCCGTAAAACGGCGGAATACAGACTGCCGCCGGGGTATAAATACCCAATCCAGGCAGCAGCCATCCGGCCGCTCAATCAGAAATTTGCCGAAAAGCTCTCACATAGAGATTATCTTGGCTCTGTGATGAACCTGGGCGTGGAACGTTCCAAGTTCGGCGACATCATCGTGCTGGATGACGAGGCAATCATCTTCCTGTGCGAGGAGATTGCCGACTATGTTACCAGTAATCTGACCCGTATCCGCCATACCGCTGTACAGTGCACGCGGCGGGAGATCAAGGATATCTCATATACTCCTTCTTTCTGTGAGCTTAAGGGCACGGTGCCTTCCGTAAGGCTCGATACGGTGATGTCCGTGGCGTTCCCTATGTCGAGGAGCAGGCTGACTGCATATATTGCGGCAGGGAAGGTATTTGTCAACGGAAAGCTCATGACGAGCAATGGGTACCGCTTAGAAGAGGGCAATCTCATCTCCGTGCGGGGACTTGGACGAATCTCCTATGAAGGTATATTATCTGAGACAAAGAAAGGACGTTACTATATCTCTGTCAGGAAATATAGTTAAAACTAGTTGCAGTTATGGAAAAATGGAAATGTTAGTGAGGATTTTATCAGTATGAATACGAAAAATACGAAAAACCGGACCATACATTATATATCGGCCATTCTTCTGGTCATTGCCGGTGTTTTTCTGGATCAGTTTACCAAATATCTGGCATCTGCCCGTCTTAAAGATCAGCCTCCTTTTGTGATTCTTGAAGATATCTTTGAGCTGCAGTATCTGGAAAACAGGGGCGCGGCTTTCGGACTGTTTAAGGACCAGCAGCTCTTTTTTTTCATCAGCGTCGTGGTCATCGGTGTGGCTATCCTGTGGTTTTATGCGAAAGTTCCCATGAATCAAAGATTCCTGCCCCTCAGGCTCTGTGCGGTATTCATTATGGCAGGTGCGGTGGGCAACTGCATTGACCGGGTAACGCAGAAATTCGTGGTGGACTTTCTGTACTTTAAGTTAATTGATTTCCCCATTTTTAATGTAGCAGACATTTACGTAACCATGGCAACGTTCATTCTGGCGCTTCTAATTCTTTTCTATTATAAAGAAGAAGAGCTGGAAGTACTTTACCGCAAAGGCAGGAGAGAAGAGGTTTAAACTTGGACGAATTAATTACTGTTGAGGATGCTGCAGGAGAACGGATTGACAAGTTCCTTTCCGAAGAGCTTTCAGACCGTTCTCGCTCTTTTTTACAAAAACTGATCAAAGAACAATACGTTAAAGTTAATGACCGGCCGGTAAAAGCAAGTTACCGGCTTGCTTTTGGTGATCTGGTATCTATTCTCTTTCCGGAACCCGAAAAGCCAGATATCGCTCCGGAAAATATTCGTCTGGACATTCTGTATGAAGATAATGATCTTATCGTCATCAATAAACCAAAGCAGATGGTCGTCCATCCTGCCCCCGGGCATTATTCCGGCACACTGGTCAATGCACTTTTATACCATTGCCAGGATAATCTGTCCGGGATCAACGGAAGCCTCCGTCCGGGCATTGTACACCGGATTGATATGGATACCACCGGTTCTCTTGTCGTATGCAAAAATGATACGGCCCACCAGTCTTTATCCGCCCAGCTAAAAGCGCATACTATCCACCGGGTCTATGAAGCGGTAGTCCACGGCCGCCTGAAAGAAGAGACAGGAAGTATTGATGCACCTATCGGGCGCCATCCGACAGAGCGCAAGAAGATGAGTACTCTGTCAAAAAATGGAAGAGAAGCAGTAACTCATTATCAGGTATTAGAACGCTTTGGGCAGTTCACCTACATCCGATGCAGGCTCGAAACCGGACGGACTCATCAGATCCGTGTACATATGGCGAGTATTGGCCATCCGCTCCTGGGAGATACGGTATATGGCCCTAAAAGCAGTTCCTTTTTGCATCTTACTGGTCAGACACTACACGCAAAGACTTTGGGATTCATCCATCCCGGAACCGGAAAATATATGGAATTCAATGCCCCCCTTCCGGAATATTTTATCAATATCCTTAATAAGCTCAGAAATACTGCAAAGTAATTTTTGACACAGAAGAAAAATATCCAAAAAACATGTACTTTTACCTTGAATTATTGTATAATATTTAATTATATGCAGATGATCTGCATATCAGCGATTAAAAGGAGCGTGATAATTTATGACTGAAGCGAAGACAAAGACAATCATTACTATCGGACGGCAGTTTGGAAGCGCCGGGCGTGAGATCGGCCGCAAGGTCGCAAAAGACCTCGGCATCAAGCTGTACGACAGAGAAATGCTTGACCGTGCAGCAAAAGAAAGCGGGATCTGTCAGGAATTATTTGAGACACATGATGAAAAACCAACCAACAGCTTTCTCTATTCGCTCGTTATGGATACCTATTCCTTAGGATATACGGCAGGAAGTTACTCCGATATGCCGATCAACCATAAAGTATTTCTGGCGCAATTTGATGCGATCAAAAAGATTGCTGACGAAGGTCCCTGTATCCTTGTAGGCAGATGTGCAGATTACGCATTAGAGGAATATGACAATGTACTGCGGCTATTCGTCCACGCCGATATGGATGCAAGAGTACGCCGTATCGCACGTATCTATGACCTCACCGATGCTAAAGCTAAGGATATGATTCTCAAAACGGATAAAAAGCGGGCAAGCTATTATAACTATTACAGCAATAAAAAGTGGGGCGCTTCTGAGAGCTATGATGTAAGTGTCAGCAGTTCCATGCTTGGGATTGAAGGAACCGCTGAATTTATCAAACATCTGGTAAAGCTTAAAGAAAGCGGAACAGACAGAAAACTGTAAATGAAGACGATAAACGGTATAAAGCAGAGTTTTGCCGGAATGTTCTTGTGCCGGGGCAGCTTAAATCTGTCTTGTATGCACAGTGCGTTCCGGCCATCCTTTTATATTGCCGTTAAGAATGGCAGTGAACATACGCTGCTTTGCGCCGTGATGTTCCCGGTTTAACTGTTGTACCAGCTCTTTTGCATACTGCCGCTTGGTATAGCCGTCAATAGGACATCTGCTTTTCACGACAGGCAGGTCATATTTATGCTGAAAACCGATAACATCAGCTTCATCCACAAACATCATCGGACGGATAACGGTCAGATCCATACGGTCTAAATATGTTTTTGGAGAAAAGGAATAAAACCGTCCTTCAAAAAGCATGCTGAGAAGCATTGTCTCAATAATATCATCCTTATGATGGGCATAAGCCACCTTATTACATCCCATTGACTTAACCGCCTGATTCAGTGCTCCCTTTCTCATCTTGGCGCAGAGAGAGCAGGGATTGCTTTCCTTTCTTTCCTCGAACAGAAGATGCGCAATATCTGTCTTTACACGAAAATATGGAATATTCAATTCTTCGCATAATTGGCCGACCGGAGAAAAGTCGCACTTTTCATAGCCAAGATCTACCGTTACAGCGTTCAACTCAAAGTGCATCGGATAAAAACGGTTCAAGCCGTGCAGGGCATACAAAAGTGCCAGACTATCCTTGCCGCCGGAAATACCAACTGCAATGCGGTCTCCCTCATCGATCATCTGATATTCATCCACGGCTTTCCGTGTATAGCTTAAAAGCTGCTGCAGCTTCATCCTTTAACCACCTCATTGCCTTTCTATGATTCTCTAAGCTTAACAGCGGATGCGGCCATACGCCGTCTGTCCTCATCAATCGCTGCATAATGCTTTTTTGTCGTATTCACATCCTTATGTCCCAAAACGTCCGCTACAAGATAGATATCCCCGGTTTCCTTATAAAGGGACGTTCCGTAGGTGCTCCGAAGCTTATGCGGAGTAATCTTTTTATTGGGTGTCACTTGTTTCGCATATTTTTTCACCATATTCTCAACTGCCTGTACACCCATGCGGCGTCTTTGGGTTGATAAAAAAAGCGCATTTTCATGGCCGGAGAGAGGAGTAATGGCTTTGCGGTCACCTTCGATATATTGCATCAAAGCATCTGCAACTTCATTGCCAAAATAGACAACCATCTGATTACCGCCTTTTCTGGTAACAGTAATACCGTTATTCTTAAAATCCACATGATTAAGATCAAGGCCTACACATTCGGAGACACGGATTCCCGTGCCCAGAAGCAAAGTAAGGATTGCCAAATCTCTTGATTTGGTTTTACGGTAATAGGTCAGTGCCTGGCCAGTAAGCTTTTCACCTGCCGATTCCACAAAGTCCAGCAGCATAGCAACTTCATCGGCATCCAGACGGATAATCGCCTTCTCATGGATCTTCGGCATCTCCACAAGAAGCGTCGGATTGGCAGAAATCATCTGCCGTTTATAATAATAAGCATAGAAGGTTCTCAGCGCCGACATCTTCCTGGCAAGTCCCTTTTCGCCGTTAACCATTGTTTCATCATCGTCACGCTTATAGATCTTAAGGTACTCCATATATTCCTCAATATCTACAGGTTCCAGCCGCTCCAGATCGGCCACAGTGAACTGGTCGATTGCATAGTATCTGTACACTGGATTATTCTCCATCAGGTAATGATAAAAAATCCGGATGTCGTACGCATAATTCATCCTGGTACGTATAGACGATGTAGGTTCGATAGCCCGGAAAAAATCGTGTGTAAAGGCCGGCAGTGTCTTTAAAATCTCTCTCAGCCGCAAAGTATAATCAATGGTAGTCTGCTCATGATATGTGCGTTGTTTAGCCACAATAAAATCCCCCTTTTAACCCCTTATGAATCATCTGTATTTTATCATATCACAGCTTTTTTGTCTATATCTTTTGGAAAAATCAGTATTTTACGTATAGATTGTTCTGACTATTTATGTGGTTCTAATTAGTACTACTTGCAAAATTTTTATGAATTTTAATACTATTATCCATATGATTATAATACGGAATAGTCAGATATCGGCCCGCATGTATCTCCTCTGTCTTTAACTGATTGATTTGCTTAACCTCATCTATATATTCTTGAATAGATTGATTATTGGAATCTTTAAATTCCACAGCAATTCCCCACAAAGTATCTCCATATTCTACAGCGATACTTTTATAATATTTTTCCTGCTTTGTTCCGCCGGCTTTAGAAGACTCACCGGTTTTTACAAAAGCCGTATTGAGCATTGCATTTAATATAATGACTATTGTCAAAACAAGCAAAAATCGAATATTAGTAAAATATCTTTTTTTATTGATTGGCTTAAACGTCTTATTCATTTTCATCCTTCTTTTGTCTCTGTTCATTAAAGTGCCCTCCCTTAGCGTCAACGTATCCCTTTCTTGAAACAGAATATTTGTTCCCGAACTTTTGTTTTGTTATTATACAGAACAAAGCTTTACCTGTCAATAGATAACGTCAAAAAATACGAACATATTTTCTAAACATTTGTTTGCTTTTTTGCTTTGGATATGTTATGATAAACTCATAAAAATTAAATGCATATTTAAATTCCAGTTGACACTCGAAAGTAAATTCCAGCAGATGTTTTAAGGGAGGATTCATAATGGCAAAAGGCAAAATAAGCGCAAAGCAACTTGAGATATTAGAGTATATTAAATCACAGATTTTAGACCGCGGATTTCCACCGGCAGTACGTGATATCTGCGAAGCAGTGAATTTGAAGTCCACTTCTTCTGTCCACTCTCATTTGGAGACGCTTGAAAAGAATGGGTATATCCGGCGTGACCCGACAAAGCCAAGGGCAATTGAGATTTTAGATGACAGCTTTAATCTCATGCGCCGGGAAATGGTCAATGTTCCGATCATAGGACGCGTCGCCGCCGGTGAACCGATTCTGGCGGAGCAGAATATTGAGAACTACTTTCCTATCCCCATGGAGTTTATGCCCAACAAGCAGACATTCATGCTTAAAGTCAAAGGAGAAAGTATGATTAATTCAGGCATACTTGACGGAGATTATGTGCTGGTTGAAGAACGTGAAGCTGCGAGTAACGGCGAGATGATCGTAGCTCTGGTTGAAGACAGTGCTACAGTTAAGACTTTTTATAAAGAAGAAGGAATTATACGTCTCCAGCCAGAAAATGATACGATGGAGCCAATTATTGTTCAAGACTGTACAATTCTCGGAAAAGTTATTGGCGTTTTCCGTTTTATGTAAAATGTTCCGGTTATGAAAAAGGCGTTGCAAAATGTAAAGATTCCATAACATACACGGGAAATATCCTGGATCGCTATACGCTATGTTACGGAATCCGGTCATTTTGCAACAGCCTCTTAAAGCTTTATGCCTACATTTCTACTGTCTTGCCGTCGCTCCATATACGTTCAAGATTATAGAAGGAACGGCTCTCTTTATCGAAGATATGCACGATCACATCCCCATAATCAAGCAGCACCCAGGCGCCACCTCTTTTGCCTTCCCGCTGTTTTAATGAATAGCCGGCTTTATGCATCTGTTCTTCGACATTTTCTACAAGGGCATCTACCTGGCTGGTGCTGCCGCCGTTAGTGATCACGAAATAATCCGCCATAACAGAGATTGCGGAAATATCGATCACCTGGATGTCTTCGCCCTTTTTTTCCTCCAGGGCATCATAAATTACTTGAACCATATTTTTATCCTTGCTCATCTTAACCCTCCTGCTCGTTAAGTGTCATGTTATAGTATCGATAAGTTTTTTCTGTCATTTCGTCAATGGGAAGCTTTTTGCTTTTCAGGTATCTGAGGGAATCCTCCAGCATCCGGCACAGGCATCCATCAATATTGCGAAAAGCCAGCCGTCTTACCTCTGCCATGTTCGGAAGCTCGGCCCTTCCCGGCTCTATATAATCGGCAATATAGATGATCTTTTCTAAAAGTGTCATCGCTGGTTTCCCGGTAGTGTGACTTTTAATTGCGCAAAGCACTTCATAATCTTCTACATGATACTTCTTTTTCGCCATAAGCGCTCCAAGCTTTGCATGCAAAAGACTTGGATTTTTAAGCTCTACTTCCGATATTTCCAGGCGGTACTTCCGGCACAGCCTTATCTTTTTCTCGTTAGGTATGCACTTTGCACAGTCATGCAACAGGCCCGCTAAGAGTGCCTGTTCTACATTTGCATTGTGGCACATGGCAAGGGCTGCGGCTGTGTACATCACGCCCAGCGTATGCTCATAGCGTTCCTTATCAAGCTCCTTATGCAGTTTTTTGGTGATTTTATTGATTCTGTGATTCATACAAACATTCCTTTTTAATGTATTCCTCCACTTTATCCGGGACAAGGCCGCGGATACTTTTCCCTTCTTTAATCCGTTCTCTGAGTCCGGAGGAAGAGATATCCATAAGCGGGGTAATAAGAAGTGCAGATTTGGCACGGTATTTTTCTTCCAGATAATGCATCTGCCTTTCCATCTGCTCTCTCGTATCCATCTCATCCCGGAAAGCAGCCAAGATGGTGCACGTAGGAAATAATCTCTCCGGATGCACCCATTTTTCAATAGTGAATAAAGAATCCGCCCCAACAATAAAGTAAAATTCATCACCAGGATAAACTTTTGAAAAATGCTCCATTGTCTCATAAGAACAGGAGACACTTTTTCTTCGTGCTTCGTATGTCTCAAGCTTATATCCGGTATGTCCTGTGATGGCAAGCTGCACCATCCGAAGCCGGTCATCAATGGACGAACCAATATCGGACAGTGCCTTATGTGGCGGATTGCCATTGGGCAGAAACCATACCCGGTCAAGGTCAAATTGCTCATAAGCAGCACTGGCAATGACAAGATGCCCATTATGGATGGGATCAAATGTACCTCCCATAATTCCGATCTTCATGCTCTACTTTTCCTTATCTGCTTTTTTCGTTATCTGGCTTAAATCAATTTTTTTATTTTTATCCTTTCCTTCACGGTACAGGACAATCTTCCTGCCGATCACCTGAACTACCTGGGAATGTGTTCTCTCGGACAAAAGCTCCGCCAGACTTCTGGGATCATCCGCGCAGTTTTTTAAAACGTTAACCTTGATCAGTTCCCTCGCTGCCAGCGCCTCGTCGATCGCCCTGGTAAATTCCGGCGTCATGCTGCTCTTTCCTATCTGCAATATAGGTTCCATCGTCATCGCAAGACTTTTTAAATATGCTCTTTGTTTTGTCGTCATAGATAAGACTCCTGTAAATTATTATTATTTTAGAATCATTTAACCGCACACTACTTATAGTAGTCAAATTGAAGGCCATACATCCTGACAGTATCTCCCTCTTCAATCCCGGCTTTCTCAAGCTCATCAAGTATTCCTGCATCCTTAAGAAATTTTTGGAAAAATGCAAAGCCTTTTTCTGAATCCAAATTCGTATAACCAAGCATTTTCTCAATCTTTGGACCCTCTACCACATATGCACCGTCTGTTTTTTCCACAGTATAAGGAAGTTCAAGATGAATAAGCTCATCCTCCGGGAAATATTCCTGCGCAAATACAACCGGCTTATTATCCAGTTTACCCAACTGCTCTGATACATAATAGAGAAGCTCCTTCATTCCCTTCCCCGTGACACCTGATATGGGAAATACCCGGATTCCCTTTGGCTCAAATTCTTCCTTCAGCCGTTCAACAGGATCCGCTTCATCCTCCGCGCAGATCAAATCTGTTTTGTTTGCTGCGATTACCTGCGGCCGTGCAGCAATCTCCGGATTGTAAGCTTTAAGCTCCTGATTGATCTTATGGATATCCTCAACCGGATCCCGCCCTTCGCTGCTTGCCGCATCCACAACATGGATCATCAGCTTCGTCCGTTCGATATGACGGAGAAATTCATGTCCAAGACCGATACCGGAAGAAGCCCCCTCGATAAGCCCAGGAATATCCGCGATGACAAATCCCTTCGCCCCTTCGATATCCACAACACCCAGATTCGGGTTAAGCGTTGTGAAATGATAGTTGGCAATCTTGGGCTGAGCATTGGTCACCCGGGATAAAAGGGTAGACTTTCCCACATTCGGAAATCCAATAAGTCCCACATCCGCGATTACTTTAAGCTCAAGCTTCACCCAAAGCTCCTGGGCAGGCTGCCCTGGCTGGGCGTATTTGGGAATCTGCATAGTGGATGTTGCAAAATGCTGATTACCAAGCCCTCCTCTTCCTCCTTTCAGGATAATCTGCCTGCGGTTGTCTCCGGACATATCTGCGATCACCTTGTCAGAATCCGCCTCCTTGATCACCGTCCCTTCCGGCACCTTCAGTATGATATCACTGGCATCAGCACCGTGGCATCTTCTCTTTCCGCCGGGTTCTCCGTCTTTGGCCGCGAATTTTTTCCTGTGGCGGTAATCCTGGAGAGTATTCAAACCTTCGTCCACCTCAAAGATCACATCGCCGCCGCGTCCGCCGTCGCCGCCGTCGGGACCGCCGTTAGGCACGTAAAGCTCCCGCTGGAAGCTTACATGCCCGTCGCCACCCTTACCGGAACGTATAAATATCTTTGCTCTGTCTGCGAACATATAAAAATCCTCTTTCTGTTTATTGATATTTTAAAAAAGAGTGTCACCATATAACTGCAAACAGTTATCAAGCAACACTCTCTTCAGCCTAATCCGATAATCTAAGCCACAGGATAGATAGAAACCTGCTTCTTATCTCTTCCTTTTCTCTCAAATCTTACAACACCATCAACAAGTGCGAACAATGTATCATCACCGCCGCGTCCAACATTGATACCCGGGTGAATCTTTGTTCCGCGCTGTCTGTAAAGGATGTTGCCGGCTTTTACAAACTGTCCGTCCGCTCTCTTGGCGCCAAGTCTCTTAGACTCGGAATCACGTCCGTTCTTTGTAGAACCAACTCCCTTTTTATGAGCAAAAAACTGAAGGTTTAATTTCATCATGGTTGTCACACCTCCTCGAATGTTAAATCAATATATTCTGCGTAGTTCTCATCATCAGACATCTCCGTAAGACCCAGAACCATCGTATCCAATAAAAGCTCCGCTTCTTTTGAAGGCCGCTCCTTCAGAGAATAATCAATCACTCCCTCGGCATCATCCGACACCAGGGAAGTCTTATCTCCCGTAAATTTCTCGATGGCGTTCACCGTATTGATGATCAGCACGGATGCCGCCGCACATACGATATCCTGCCCTTCATCACTGAAGCCGGCATGCCCGTACGTCGTAAACCCGGTATATTCTCTTCTTTTATTCTGATAAATGGTTACATGAATCATGGTCAAACTCCAAATTAAGCATTGATCTTTTCAATCTTAACTGCTGTATACTGCTGTCTGTGACCGTTCTTCTTGTGGTATCCGGTTTTTCTCTTGTACTTGTAAACGATAACTTTTCTGCCCTTACCGTTTCCAACTACAGACGCCTCAACTGTTGCACCTGCAACTGTCGGGTCACCAACCTTGAGACCGTTGTCACTGACTGCAAGCACTTGGTCAAAAGTATAAGTCTCTCCGGCTTCTGCACCAAGCTTCTCTACTTTAATGATATCGCCTTCGGCTACTTTGTACTGTTTACCACCTGTTGCTATAATTGCGTACATATGGCACCTCCTATTATCATTACTCGCCAACTACGGTGTCTGTCATAGACTGCTGCAAACAATCTACAATTCAGCAATAAAATAACACTGAAACTGTATATCGCGGCAGCGTTATGGTCATGACAGCACTTAAAACCTCATTGTGCGGCATACTGGTATATCATAGCATGAAAAGGCTGGAAAATCAAGCCGGTTTTTCCTATTTTTAATTTTGTTTTCGCAATGGTTTCCTCAAATAATCTCAACCAGACCGCCTTGCCTCTTCTCATCTAAAATCCCTAATAGTGGTTCTAAAAAGAACTACCTCTTCTGTATTTATACATTACCAGAACTTACAGTTCGTCGTGATATAAGGGATCTTATTCCTGGCGTACTCCCACATCTTTGACGGATCATCGACGGTCCATATATTAACCGCTACCCCTGAATTCATGAACTTTTTCGCGGTCTTAATATCCAGCTCCTTAAAATACGTATCAAGGCCAATCTGTTTTTCTTTATATAATCCGATAAGATTCGTATCCGGCTTGCCCACAAGGTGCTGCAGTTCGATGTTTCCCGCTCCTCTCTCATCGGCGATTGCACGTAATTTAATCAAAGTCTTCAGGTCAAATGCGATAAATACAACTTTAGCATTCCCCATAAAGCTCTGTGTGATATCATATAATCTGGTCAGATCATCTTCCGCTGCCGACTGAAGCTCCATGCCATACGCATCTACGGCAGCTGTCGCCAATGCGCCGATTTCTTTTTGTGTTTCCCCGCCTTCTGCCGCTGCACCTGTATGCGGTTGTGCCGCCCCATCTTCCGGTGCCGAAAGAAGCTGGCCGTCAGCCTCTTCCCAGGCATACGCCATCTTAATCTCCACAACCGGAACCATCCGGTATTCCAGACAGGTCTGCAGATATTCTTCTAACGTGGGGATCGTCGTGGCACTGCGGTCCGACTGATATTCTTTCCAGTGATTTCCTCCGGTGACCGGGCTTCCTTTGATCTCCGCCAGGGTCATATCCCCTGGAGTCTTGTCAATCCCGCACATCCGCTTCAGCGTATCGTCGTGCATCAGAACGAAATAGCCGTCTTTTGTCCTTCGGATATCGGTTTCCGCTCCCCAGAACCCCGCTTCCCCAGCAAGTTGGAAAGCTTTGATCGTATTTTCCGGAGCACGGCTGCTGAGTCCCCGGTGGGCAATAAACCGTGCGCTATTTTTTAATCTCCCGATCACTTTCACCGGATATGATACTTCTTTTGCAAATCCATCCTCTGAAAGAATCCGGATCTTCGCGGTTCCTTCGGACTTCCCAGTAAGTTTCCCATTCTTGTTCACGGTCACGATCTTCGGATCGGAGGATATGTATCTTACGCCCTTTATCGTGGCGCTCTCTGGAGCTATACTGGCTTTGCGCCGATAAGTATTTCCTTTCTGGAGAACGATTCCCCCCTTATCCACACGGATTTTTCTCGATGGCTTCACCACGCTGACTTTGCAGCGGATCTCTTTTTGGGGCTGGGATAATACCTTACAGGTAACCGTGACCGTTCCCTTTTTCTTCGCAGATACTTTTCCGTTTTTATTGACCGTGGCAATATTGGCATTGCTGCTTGACCATTTTAACCTGTTTTTCCGTGCCTTTTTCGGGGTAATCTCAACCTGCAGCTTTTTTGATGATCTTACAGGTATATAGATCTTTGATGCGTCATCCGTCCAGGCGATCTTTCTGACCTTAGGGGCAGCGGCTTCGGCGCCCGAGAACTGTCCGGCCAAAAGCCAGCCCGCCATGATAAGTAATAAGCTTCTCTGAATAGTAAAAACTAACCTCTTTTTGTCCATGCTTTCACGCTCCTGCATTTTACTCCTGATTTTGCTGAACATCCTTTGCTGATACGTCCTTTTCGCTCAGAATATACTCCTCGCCGGATTTCCCGTCCGCATAGGCGCAGATATGATAGTTGTTCTCACCTCCGGTAAATTCTTCTTCTCTGATTTTTACCGTATATACACCTTTCTTCTTTTTCTTCATCTCAACGTACTGCTTCTCTTTTCCTTCCGTCCATACGGCCAGCCGCATCCCGGTAATGGCCTCGGGCACATTTTTAATGCCCTTTACGGCGATCAGGACTTCGCCGCCTCCACCGTCTTTGACCTTTATCTTTGCCTTTGGCCTGCGCTCTTCCTCCCGCGCCAGAAGTTCTTCACTTTCAACATCAATGTCCGCGAGCTCTTCCATAAATGAGGATTTTTTCGTAAGTTCTATCCGCTGTTTGCTAAGTCCGAACTGTTCTGTCAGCGTCTGGGTACCGGAAAACAGATCCGTACCGAGGCCAAGGCGGCCGCCCTTGATGTCCACGCCCAGGGCGGCAAGGGTTGTGGGGAAAAGGTCAAAGGTAGTATACTCTCTGTAGGTTTTATTTTTCAGGCTGCAGCCGGGATTGATAAAATTCGTGTACACCTTACGTTCATACTCCTCATCCACTCCCTCGCAGAAATCCTTATCCATGGTCAGATGGTCTCCGGCCAGCACGATACTCGTGTTTTCGTAAAAGTCCTGTTCCTTTACCCAGGAAATAAATTCATCAATCTGCCTGCTGGAACACGCCATGACATTCGCATACTGGTCATCCTCAAAGTCTTTCCGGCACCGCCCGCAGATATATCCGTCCTCAAAGTGGGTATCAACCGTAAGCATGGTCAGGTTAAATGGCTTATCCACCTTAGCCAGCTTGGTAAGCTTATCTTTAGCGATGTCAAACAGCTTCTCGTCCTCAAACCCCCACCATACCTTGTAATCCTTGGGTATCAGCTTATTCTTCCGCGCATAATCGTAGTCCATGATCTCATAATTCCCGTGCTCTTTAAAATACAGCCTGCGGCCGCCAAATACCGCCTCCGAGCCGATCAGCAGCGTCTGGGCGTATCCTGCCTGCCCTAGGATATCGCCGAGAGTGACTGCGCCGGCAAAAAAGGAATCCTGGGTATCCATATCATTGCCATCGATGGAAATGGACAATGGCAGGCCGCTGGTATGTGCAAACATCGCTCCCATCGTCCAGGTCGCTCCGGTTGTCGTATATCCCCCGTTAAGGCCAGGCTCTTCCCCGGAAAAGTCCTCATTCTCCTCTGCCAGCTTTGTAAGCTCCGGAATGCAGTTTTCCTCAAATGCCCCGCCATGTTCCTTATCCGCATAAGTGCTTTCCACGGATTCCAAAAATATGTAGATCAGATTCCGCTTTTTTTCCGGAAAAACCAATTCTGTGTCGGCAGGCGGCACATAATGATCTTCGATAAACGTAGATTCGGTATTCCGTCCTTCAAGATATGCCGCTATGTCAAGCTTTTTAAACGTATATCCCGCTGCAAGTATAGACACCGCCAGAGAACAGGAAAAAGTCAGTAATGGTATCACGTAAAAATATTTGTTTTTCCGGAAACAGACGAACAAAGCACCCATCAGCACACCTGCCAGCACCGCCGGCAGGATGCAGGAAAATATGTATTCGCGGACCATCCCTTCATTAGTCCCAGCTAACGGCGCCGTCATATGGAACAAAAGCTCGTCCATAGTCAGGTTATTCCACGTCCTGAACATCCATCGTATGCTTGCGGCAAACAATGCAGACAGCAAAACAGAAAACAGTGCGAGGAAAATCCCTATTCTCTTTAGCAGCAGCTTTTTCTTTTTCATTCGTACCTTGCCACCTTTAATCTCAGTATAGGTTATATGCTGTTGGACTTCTGCGCCTTCGCATATAATTTTACCAGAATCTTCACCATAAATTTCGGCCAAAATTTGGAATACATCACCACATCCTCGTCGCTTCTCTTATTCTCGGAAATAATGGCGGATGTCTCCGACTCTTCGTGGATGCGGTGGGCCATCAGAGGCTTTTTGCTGTAGGCAAAAGCGCCCTTTAGCCGGGAGATCATCTCCCACGCTTCCCAGTCCTCGTTGCTGCGAAAGCCGACTTTAAAGACCGGCTTGGGAAGATTTTCCTTCGCATACATGACAGACGGACAGCAGATAGGGGAACCCAAGGACAGGATCCTCCTCCTGACAAAAACAGAATTCCAGAAAGGCTTAACCCTCAAAGGAAGAAGCATCAGCCGCTTGATGTTCAACAGCTTGTTGGACTTCACATATCTTCCGTCCCGGAGCTCATAATAGTCCGAAAAAAAGATCAGCGGCCGCTTGCAGCCCTTCACACATGCAAGCGCTTCTTTTGTATAATCCTTAAAGTAAATATCATCCTGATGGGCGATAGTGACATAAGGCGTCGTCGCTTTCGCGTAGCCGAAGTTCCAGTCCTGGACGATGCCGCCCTGCCCTTCATTGACAAAAAGCGGAAGGTTATAGCTTTCGGACAGCCCCGAAATGTGCGGGTTCGGCGTAGAAGTCACCATGATGATCTCACTCTCTGCCGTCTGCTTTTTCAACGATTTTATACATTTTTCCAAAAACGGACTTTCTTTATATGCACAGATGACAAAGGTATGTTCATTATTTTTCATCAAATCATCCTTTCTCGTTACCATAAATGGTTATGATTCGCTCTTGTTTAAGTAAGTCACAAAATATCCCACCGACACCGCCGACGAGACAACACAGATGATCAGCGTCGTGACCGCCGCGCCGACAGCTCCCATGAAAAGGATCAAAAACCAGTTGCTGATGATATTTAACACGCCCTCCATTACCCCAATCCAGAAATTGACGTGGAGCTTTCGCTGGGTCACCAGAATATTCCCCGTAGTTTTCCGGAATGTGGCGGAGAAGAAATAGCTTAAGGACAGGATCCGGAATGCCGTCACCGCATCCAGATACTGTGCGCCGAACAAAATCCGGATGATCAGTGGTGCAAGGATGATCAGCATGACGCTGACCAGGATATTGAACAGCCCGAAATATTTAAGTAAAAGAAAATACTTCTCCTTCACCCAGGCCTTATCGTCCTGCTTCTGGGCAAAATAAGGATAGATATACACAACGAGCGCCGTGGGGATAAATAACAGGGCATTAGGTACGATCGTCGCGGTCTTGTAGGAGGCGACGACCAATTCGTCGGAGATCAGCATGCCGATCAGGAAGACGTCGATCAGGTAAAGGAGCTGTCCGGTAGCAATATTTAACATAGATATGGCGGCAATTTTAAGCATATCGATCTTCTCTCTCACCGATATCCGAGCCGCCTTTAAAATCCGCGCCAGCGGGAACCGGTAGATCCATACTGCCAGTAAAACCGTCACAAGCATGGCCGCCTCCCTGAAGACGATAAGCCCCGGCGTCTTTAAAAGCACTGCCCCGGCTACCGATCCGGCCAGGATAAGCGCTGTATTTAAGACCGAGCACTTGGAATACTCCACATTCATCAATTGATACCGGAAATATGTCTGCGCCAGATTAAACAAGCTGGTGACAAAAGGCATCAGCGCAAACAGCCAGAGCACTTCCGCAACACCTGCCAATGGCAGCGGGAGAAATAACGCGCCAAGGATGATGAACACCCCCAGGATAAGATTGAACCCGCTCCCGAATAATATGCCGAACCGCATATTCCGGTCCGCGTCCCCATTCCCTTTCATCTTCTCACTGCATACCTGCATACACGCCGATTCCATGCCGAGTCCGATCGCCAGCGCAAAAAAGGAATAGATATTAAAAGCGTAGGAATAGATGCCGTATTCCCCCTTGGACAATATCCTGATCAGGATAAAGTTGCTGGCGAACGCCAAAACCTGGTTAATGGTATTGGCGCCGAAGATATGCCCAAAGCCTGTACGCGCAGCCTTATCCCATATAGATTTCCATTTTTTCCTGTCACTCATAAAAGCTCTCCTACTCATCCTCCTCAAGCATCTCCTCGATATTGCCCAGATATTCGGTGGTAATGCCGTCTTCCGTGCGGATCAGCTTATAAAAAGCGCCGTTCTCCCACTCATTCATATTGAGGCGATAGCTTACGGATAAGTATCTTTTTTTGTCTCCGGTGTCGAATTTGCACCAGATGTATTCATGGCCATAAACTTCGAGCAGATGGGGATACCTGACGATATCCTGGTAAACGGTCACGTCGCTGCGGTACCTGGTATAGACCCTGTGGCTGTTTTCATGCCAGACATAACGGTTCTCCAGCTCATAGGACAGCGCTTTGGCCTCATTCATACTTAATGTCCCGAGGATATAGATCTTTCCTGTCCGCGCCCCGAGCTGTTCAAACAGCGCCTTTTCCTCCTTAGCCTTTAGCCTTATCTTATATACACTCTCCTGATCCTTCTGCCCTTCCTCCGAAGCCAGGTTGAACGCTGTAGCCTTTCCCACAAACCCGCCGCCTGTCCCGAAAGTCAGAAGAACAATGAGCGTGATACTCACGATCTTTAAATATTTATTCCAGTGCAGCTTGATGGTTTCCCGCAGGAAAAGAAGAGAGATCAGCGGCACGCACCCGATCAGCATATAGTAGGACAGATACCGCTCAAGCCCTGCCACCGATTCCGCATCCGCCGCCCCAAACACATTGACGTACGCATAGTACATCACAAACAGATACAGGATAAACCCGATGCTGTACAGTGAAAACACAATGACAAACAGCTTATTATCCCGCTCTTTGGTAAATCTTCCCATCAGCACGAACAAAATAATGATCGTAAGCAGCCAGAAGACAAAATAGCTCAGATTAGGCACTGCCTCAACAGAGCCGGAAACCATATAAAAGATCTTGTTGACCATACCGGTAGTTATCTTAAAGAAATCTTTCTCCGGCGCATAATAGAGTGCAGGCCGCACATGCATGCTCTGTCCTGCCAGCTTTGTCCAGATAGAGCTAAGCAGCAATGTACAGGCAGGAAGTACAAGCGCCAGGTAAAGGGTCTTTCCGTTGATCACCTCTTTCACACTTTTCGGCTTGTAGGTGTAGATCTGCCGGATAACGATGACCAGAAGGATGATCACAGCGAAAAGAGGCCCCACCATGCTTTTCATGCTTCCGATACACATGAGGGAACCGGCCAGAAGAAGCCAGTTGAGCTTCTTTCCCTTTTTCCAGAGCAGCCAGGCGATGATCCCGCCGGTCCACATCGGAAGGACGTAATCCTGCAGCAGCGTATAATACTTGATATAAGACATGATATTCCAGGTCAGGAATATGGTCAGCGTATAGGCAAAGATCTGCTTCCAGTTCTTCCAGGTAATCCCACTGAAAGGAAGATAGACAGGAATCATCGCCAGAAGATAATTCCCTACAAAACAGTTCTTTTCGCAGAAACCGCACAGGCCTACCCAAAGATACTGGAACATGGTCGCGATAGACAATGTGCCCGCATCGCCCTGGAACGCCGGCCCGTAAGGCAGCTTATCCGTCTGGCTCATGTATTTTACTGCCAGCCCCCACTGGGAAAGCTCATCCGGATAGGTAAAAACAGCGCCCTTGAATGCCATGACCGTATAGGCGAATAATAAGATCACGCAAAAAACACTGGGATTGAAAAATCTGACCAGCCGCTTTAAAAACTTGTCCTGCCGTTTTCCTTTGATGGAGATATTAACAAGAAATGTGGCAAGACCCGCAAAACACATAGGCACGAGCAGATAATATATGTTTTTTGCATTGCCCGTCATACCGGCAGCATATACTCCGACCATGATAAATATGGCGGAAAATGCCATACTTTCCTCGGAGGAAATCCCAAAAACCTGATGCCACAGCAGGGCAATCAGCAAAACGATCATAAATACGGTTAACAAATCAAGGAAACTACTCATCTACTTCCTCACAATCTATAATTATTTTACATGATCAGCATAACATTGAGCAAAGGATAAAATATCAGATCATCGCCTTTTTGCCCGCACATCTCCAGGCCCTGGAGGCTTCCTCTGAGATGGATCTTCTTTCCGGGCTTCGGAAGGTGCCTGATGGCGGCCTCCTCATTGCTGATCCGGCACACATACCGGTTCTTGTGCTTTTTGCTGTGCGTGTCTGAATCAACAAAAATATAGAGCCACTCTCCGTCTATTCTGCAGGTTCCTGCCACCGTACCTTTAAGGGCGATGGATCTGTGCTTGAAAAGATATGGGTAATTTAAAAATTCCTTATAGCTGTAATCAAGCTTTCGGATATCCGGCTCGGCCTTTTTCGTCCACCGGGCATACACCAGGTCAATGAACGGAAGGTTGTATCCCCCCAGGTCATTGATCCCATTATAATATCCGTACACCGTAATATCATCGCCCTTCTTTAAAACCGGCACATATACGGTATTCTGTTTATCCTGCTCAAGGATATAGGACAGTGCGTACGCATTGCCCTCCTGGTCAGCAACCTTTATGATACGCCTGTTCAGGATATTTTCTTCCTGGACTCCCCCGGTATCGCTCTCACCTGTACCTGTCCTGGCCTCTTCCGTAAACTGCACATCCTCGATACTGACCACCTTGCAGCGCAGCTTGATCTCTTTGTTCGTGTTCTCTTTTGCGTGATAGGAAAGCTCGTCGTAGGAGAATGTCCTGGCAGCAGCGCGGATCTCGCCCACGCTTATTCCATTAAAATAGCAGTCGTAACCGGTCTTTTTCTCCTGCGGGTCATACTTGATGCTAAGCTCGTACGGGACATCCCTGCTGTATCTTTTGATCAGATAGTAATCTTTTTCCTCGCCCTCTAAAACTGTCTCTTTGATCCTTCCATTCAGCATATTTTCCAGAAACAAGCCCTCGTAAGATATGCCGGCTGTCCTGTCGGTCAGCAAGCCTTCACCTTCCATCCTGCCGTCCAGCCACTCCCCGGAGTAGACGATCTGCCCTTCAATCCCGTATTCCTTATTTATAAATCCCCGGAACTCCCCGTAGCCGTTTGGTCTTCCAAAAGCCATATCCCCGGAATAGTTCCCCGTATAAGACATTCCCTTCCACTGGATCGTCCACACGATCTTCCGGTCCTCACCGCCGGCTTTTGCGTTTCCGGCAAAAACCATCAGCCCTAAAATACAGCTTACGAGCAATATCATCCATCTTTTCATACGCCTAGCTCTCCTGTCGCGAACGTCTCCTACCGGCCTGCCTGTCTGTGACGGCTGTTTAAGATACGCTCATAGTTTAACATACTCTCCTTCTGTCGCTCTGTCCAGGAACAATTCCCTGCCTTTCGCTCCATCTCTTCAAGGTCCACTGTAAGCCTGCCTTCAAGATATCCGACGGCTTCATCGGCAAAAGCTTCTGAAAGCTTCTCTTCATCTTCCTCTGCCACCACACTGCCACATCCGTCGACTGCCTCGCGGATCCCGCCCACATCATTTCCCACCGGGATTACCCCGCAGGCCTGGGCTTCCTTGATCACGCAGGCATACCCTTCACTCCGGCTTGGGACGATCAGGACATCCATATGGTTATACACATCCGCCAGCCTATCCGGAAGAAGCTGCCCGGTAAAGGTAACCGGCAGTCCCTTTAGCTTTTGCCTGAGCTCCTTTTCAAGCGGCCCCTGCCCTGCGATGACAAAGGACAATTCTTCCGGATATTTTTCCTGTATCTTCCGGAAGATCCCCGGAAGCCTGTCCGCGCCCTTTACCGGAAGAAGGCCTCCTGCAAAGCCCACGCATTTCTTTGTCTTTTTACAAGGTTTCCGATGAAAAACCGTTGTGTCAATACCGTTATATATGACAATCCCATTCCTGCCGGAGTATCCGGATGCTACCGCCCGCTCAAAAAGCGCCCTGCTGATAAATTCCACGGAAGCTGCGGATTCCATAATGCGAAGAAGCGCGGGCCGGATCACCGGACTCTGTAACTGGATATTGATATCGCTCCCGTGAAAGGTAAGGACGTAAGGGATGTGCTTTTTCCTGGCAAGCTCTGGCACGATCAGACCGACAGGCCAGCACCAGTGGAGATGGATAAGATCCGCATCACAAAGCTTAAAAAGTTTCGGATACATCTGGCGAAAAAGCACTTTTTCATAAGTCTTGCTGCCCGTCCTTGTCCCCCAGGTGTCCATAAGGTTCATCTTTGCCGCGGCTGTCTGATAGTCAGCGCCAAGCTGTTTATCAAGCAGGTTCCCGCCGTCACGGATATGCTTTACTCCCAGCAGCAGACTGGTAAAGGGCGTATAGACCGTTCCTGCATTGACCGGGATTACCTCTGCGCCCAGGGCTTTTAATGCGCGTATGCGCTGGGTAACGAAGATTCCCCCCAGCGGAGCCTTATCCCTCGGCCCCATTCCATTAATATATAATATTTTCAACATACACTCCTAATGACTGAAATACTCTTTTATGCAAGCTATGACTTCATCCTGCTCATCTCTGGTCAGATACGGATGCATGGGCAGGGATAATACAGTTTCGCACAAGACATTGGTGACCGGATAGTCCTCGTCATAATACTGCTCTCCAAAAAAAGCTTCCTGCCTGTGCATGGGCTTGACGTAATAGATCATGCTCGGAATGCCGCGCTCCTTTAAAAAGCGCTGCAGCCCGTCCCGCATTGTCCTATCCTCCAGCTTAACGGTATACTGTGCCCAGCTCGAGAAGAATTCGTCCGGGACAACCGGCACTGCTGTGGTATCTTTAAGCTTTTCCGTGTAATAGGCGGCCGCCTGGTTGACCACTTCCAATTCCGTGTCTTTAAAAGCATCGAATTTGGCTAACAGCACCGCCGCCTGAAGGGTATCCAGACGGGAGTTCATGCCGATACGGACATTGTCATACTTTGACGTTCCTTTGCCGTGGATGCGCAGGGAGGAAATCAGCTCGGCCAGATGGCAGTCATCGGTAAACACCGCTCCCCCGTCGCCGTAGCAGCCAAGCGGCTTTGCCGGGAAAAAAGAGGTCGCGGCGATATCGCCGAAGCTTCCGGCCATCCGCTCTCCTATCCTGCCGCCGAATCCCTGGGCAGCATCCTCAAGGATCTTTAACTGGTATCTCCCGGCAATCTCTTTAAGCCCCGCATAATCGGCAGGCTGCCCGAATAAGTCCACCGCAACGATTACTTTCGGCACTGCCTTTCCCTCTTTAATGGTTTTTTTGATCATCTTTTCCAGGCTTTCGCAGGAAATGTTGAAGGTATCCGCGTCCACATCCACGAAAACGGGGACAGCCCCGACTGTCGATACGACTTCTCCCGAAGAGAAAAAAGTAAAGTCCGGCACGAACACCGCGTCTCCCGGGCCGATTCCCCACGCCATCAGCGCCAGAAGCAGCGCGTCGGTGCCGTTGGCACAGGCAATACAGTGCCTTACCCCCGTATATTCTGCCAGCCGCGCCTCAAGCTCTGCAACCTGGCGTCCGCTGATAAAGTTACAATCATTGATCACCGCCGAAATCCCTGCATCAATGCTGTCTTTCATGGCAGCGTACTGCGCCTTTAAATCTCTGAACTGCATGTTATCCCTCTTTTGTTATCTATTATTTTCTATTTCCGCTAAATTATTATCGGTTTCTCTGTATCTTTTCTTACATTTCGGACACTGGAGCGTTTCGTCCAGCCGTTCGCCGCACTCGCATACCCATCCGACCTGGACTGCAGGCACGCCGGCGACCAAGGCGTAGTCTTTAACGTCCCTGGTGACAACCGCTCCTGCGGCGACCATGCTCCATTTTCCCAGAGTGTGACCGCAGACTACCGTTGCATTGGCACCTACGGTGCAGCCCGTCTTTAACAGCGTCTTTTTGTATCCGGCAGCCCCTTTCGGGTACTTGGCCCGGGGCGTCAGGTCATTGGTAAATACCATGGAAGGCCCGCAGAACACATAATCCTCAAGCTCCACGCCTTCGTAGACGGAAACGTTATTCTGGAGCTTGACCCCGTCTCCGATCACCACATGATTGGAGACATTCACATTCTGGCCCATAGAACAGTTGCGCCCAATCCTGGCGCCTTCCTGGATATGGCAGAAATGCCAGATCTTCGTCCCCTCCCCGACTTTCGCTCCTTCGTCCACATAGCTGCTTTCATGCACAAAATACTTTTCCATCAGAACTCTCCCTGCATATCCGTGCTTGCAAAATCTTTAAGCGGCAGTCTGACCGGCTGGCCGGTCTTCTGGCTTTTATAGATTGCCAGCACCATCTCCAGCGCATTTCTCCCGGCGCGCGCGTCCACGTAGGGCGCCCGGTCATTATTGACCGCATCGATCACATCCGCATACATGCTGGTGTGGCCGTTGCCGTAGACATTGCTGGTCTGTTCCTTAAGCCCTTTGTTCTGCCGGTCGGTCTCTGTCTCATCGGCAAAATCCCAGACGTCGATATTGTTGGTTGACTTTCCGCCAAGCTTGACCGTTCCTTTTTCGCCGAAGAGACATAACGTCTCTTCAAGGTTCTGGGGGTAGACATTGGTCGTGCCTTCGATGGTGGCTACAGCGCCGTTTTTAAATTTCACCACTGCCATACCGATATCTTCTGCCTCCAGGTAATCGTGGAACTGCCTGCGTGTTGCGCCGTACACTTCTTCAGCCTCACCGCCCATCATCCAGCGGAGCAGGTCGATCCCGTGGATGCACTGGTTCATCAGCGCGCCCCCGTCAGATGCCCATTTTCCCCTCCACGGCGCCTGGGCATAATATCCTTCGTTCCGGTTCCAGCGCACATGGATCGAGCCGTGGGATAATTTCCCGAATCTTCCGGCTTCCACCGCTTTTCTTAACTCTTGTACGGCTACATTGAACCGGTTCTGGTGGCAGGCGGCGACCTTCACCCCCTTTTCCTCCGAACGCCTGACGATCTCGTCCGCATCCTGCATACTCATGGCAATGGGCTTTTCGATGATCAGGTTGATGCCGTGATTTATGCAGTAAAGGGCAATTTCCGCATGATTGCCGCTCTCTGTCGCGATTCCGATCAGATCGATCTTATTTTCCCCGATCATCTTCCGATAATCGGTATATCTTTTGATGGACTTATCTTTTGCCAACTCATGTTTTTCAAGCAAGTTCTCCATCTGCTCCGGAAGGATATCGCAGACGGCAATAAATTCCAGATTGTTGTTCAGTACTGCCTTCACATGGTTCGTTGCAATTCTTCCACATCCAATTAATGCATATTTCATCTTACTATCCTTTCAAAATCTCACATATTTTTTCAGCGGCGTCGCCGTTGCCGTAATACATCTTACGCCTGCCTTGGTCCGGCTGTATATTTTTTACCTTACCCAATATATCCCCGGTATCGGGCTTTGCCAGCACATTAAACCCGCCGTTTAACGTCTCGGTCCACTCGGTCTGGTCCCGAACGGTCACACAGGGCGTATTTAAAATATATGCCTCCTTCTGGAGCCCTCCGGAATCGGTGACGACCTTTTTCGCATTCTTCGTAAAATACAGCATATCCAGATAGCCCATAGGCTGCACGAACACGATGTTTTCATACCTGTGCTTTTCAAGAAGCTCATCCGCAAAATGCCTTGTCCTTGGATGTACCGGAAACAGTACCTTCGCATCCATACGTTCAAATGCCGCCAGGATCTTTTCTATCTTCCTGATGTCATCCGTATTCTCCGCCCGGTGGATCGTCGCGAGATACCACGACGGCATATCCGGGATATCGCTATAGAGTCCCTTAAGGCGGTTCAGGTAAAATGCCTTGTCCTGCTCTTCCATCAGCTTGGAATAGAATAATACGGCATCGCACATGACATCGCCGACAGGATAGACGCCCTGTGTAATCCCTTCTTTCCTGAGGTTCTCCACCGCCGAATCCGTAGGGCACAGCAAAAACGCGGAGAGATGATCGGTCAGCACCCGGTTCTGTTCCTCCGGCATACGCATATTGTAAGAGCGCAGTCCCGCCTCCACATGGACAACAGGGATATGGAGCTTTGATGCCGCCAAAGCACCTGCAAGGGTTGAATTAGTATCCCCGTAGACCATCAGATAATCCGGCTCCTCCTTAAGAAGGGTATCTTCTATGCCCACAAGCATCTCGGCTGTCTGCTTTCCATGGCTTCCGGAACCCACCCCGAGATTAACATCCGGGTAAGGGATCTTAAGCTCATCGAAAAAAATATCCGACATATTGGCATCGTAATGCTGGCCGGTATGGATCATGATCTCCTGATGATCCCGCCTTAATTTTCTTGACACGGCGGCAGCCTTGATAAACTGCGGCCGTGCACCCACAACTGTGACAATCTTCATCTTTCTTCCTCCACTAATCTCCAAAAAACCGGGCTACCGGCCTCATGACCACCTTGATATCGGATCTGGACTGTACCTTCTTCCGGATCTCTTCTCTCAGCGCTTTTACATTCGAAGCTTCGATGAGGTCATACATCTCGATGATCTTTTCTACATCCAGGGGGCTCTCATCCATAGGCACGATCAGCTGGTACTGCTTTCCCCTCGGATATTCTGTCACGTCATATTCGGAAATCACCGGCAGGCCTTTGGCGCCGTACTCCTTGCTCTTTAACGTCTGCCCCGAAGTCAGTCCAATCCTGTGCATGCCCAGGGAAGAAACCGCGATATCCGCCGTATTATAAATATCCGTAAGCTCCTGGCCGCTCTTAAAGCCGTACAGGATCACCTGATCTTCTAACCCATACTTTTCTATGCAGGCTTTATACACCTGGATTTCCGGCCCGTCCCCCACCAGATGGAAGAGGATCTTTCTCATCCCGCCGTTTTTCCTGTACTCGCCTATGCCGTTTATCAGCCGCTCGAAAGCATGCCACTTTGCAAATCCGGCTACGGCAACCAGATTGACGGCATCTTTTGACTTATCATTCCTCTCGGCAAGCGAGATATCGGCGAAATTCACGCCGTTTTTGATCTCAACTACAGGAACGCCGTATATCTTTGCCAGCTTCTTATCCGAGATCGCGGCGATCACATCCACATACTTTTTCATCCTCTTCCGGTAAAGCCTGTCCAGGAAAAGAACGATCCGGTTTTCCAGCGTATCCTTTAATTCCGCATCGTAAGGATAGGTGGGAATCTCGATCAGAATCTTTGTCCCTGCTTTTTTAAGCGCCTTTAACAGCCGGTGAAACTGAGGGTCGTCGAAAACATACCGGATATAGATCCCGTCGTAAGTATGCTTTTTCAGATACTTCCGCAGGAAACGGCTGGATTCTACCTTGTAGGGACGATGCATCTTATGTCTGATCAGCTTTTCCTTCCCGCCGCGCAGGATGAACAGGTCTTCATCGTTCTTCCGGTAGGCTGCGTCCACCTGAAACCCGAGATCTTTAAGCGCATGGATCTGATTCCATATCTTTTTCGTGATCCCTTCTGTCTCCAGCGTCATATCTCTTGCCGTATAATACAATATCTTTTTCATCTGCCTACACCTTCCCTATCAGCATTAACCCTCTCATCACAATCTCGCTGCAAACTCCCGGCCGCCATCTCCTAGGATAGAAAACCTTGATTAAACTATTCTTAAAGGAATATTTTTCCTCACCGAAAAGCGAAGCGATCCGCGCCCTCTTCGGTGATAAGTTGTCCTTGTAGACGCGGTAATATTCCACATTTCTCTCTTTTACGTCGCCCTGGTCCTTTAGCATCGCCATCCCCCAGGCCACTTTTTTTAAGAAGGTGATCCGGGTCACGCTGCTGTCTAAACGCCGGTACATGGCGCATACTTCACGGTTTACCTGGATCCTGCCGAACCCTGACGCCACTGCCCCCGCAAGCCAGTCGTGGGAATGTACTTTCCCCGGGTCGCACTTTAGCATCTCCTTTCGAAGCCTTCCGTTGATCACCATGGAAAATCCCACGCCGAAGGTTCCGGTCATGGCCCGGTAAAAGGACAGGGAATCTTTTGGCGGCTTTTGCAGGCCCAGGTAATTCCCCTGTTCGTCCTTCATCTCGCTTAAACTGTAGTAAAGGAGCGGCTTATCCTGCTTCTGGCGCTTAAGCCACTCTACCGCAAGCTTTACCTTATCCGGATACCAGACATCGTCCTGGTCGCAGAAAGACCAGAAATCTCCCTGATCCGTGAGCCTTAAAAGCTCCATGAAGCTTTTACAAAAGCCCAGGTTCTCTCCCTTAAACAGGGTGATCGAACCCGACTGTTCGTAGCTTTTAAGGATATCAACAGTCCCGTCGCCGGAGCCGTCGTCCCGCACATAGATATGGATATTCGGATAGCTTTGCCTGAGGAGGCTTTCTATCTGCTCCCGGATATATTTCCTGCCGTTGTACGTAGAAACGATAATATTAACTTTGGGATATTTTTCCATCTTTCTGCTCTCCTAAGCCATAAAATTAAAAAACGGGATCCACTGAAGCTTTTTCAGGACAACGCACATCACTCTCTCCAGATGCAGATAAGATGTACAGATCTTTACCTTATGGGCAAACGGGATGTCTGCCGCTTGAAAATCCGGCTTCCAGACATATCTTTGCCGCTGCGCCTTCCAGACGGCTTTAAGATCTTCTGCCCGGGCATCGGTCTTATCGGCTTTATCGTCTGCCCAGTAAAGCTGCTTTAAAGAGCTAAAGACCATTCCCAGAGAAAAGTTATCCATGCTGCCGTCATAGCCGCAGCTTTCCAGGTACTTTCGGATCTCAAGGAAATCCGTGTATACATCCTCGGCGTGCCTGAGGGAATAATGATAAGAAGTGGAACCCTTCGCGTGCACATAGTAATATAGCCCCTTGGGGATGACCGCTACCTTATCCACACAGGAAAACAGCGCCGCACTGGCCACCATATCCTCCGCATACCGGAAATTCTCCGGCACCATAATGCCGTGGTCCGAAAATACGGAGCGCCTGACCAGCTTATAGCACATGCTGTTGAGGGAAAGGCAGGAAAAATTCAGAAACCAGTCAAGGATCTGCCTGTTCGGATACACGGTGCTTTTCTTAACCGGAAATTTAGTCTCGCTGATCAGGCGGATATTCCCGCCATCGTCATAGACATTCTTCTCCTGGCAAACGGCGATGGATACCCCGGTTTTTTCCAGCGCTCCTGCCATGATCTCGTACATGCGCTTATGGACAAAGTCGTCGCAGTCCACAAACCCGACGAATTCGCCTTTTGCCGCCCTGATTCCTCTGTTGCGGGCTGTGCCAGCGCCGGCATTTTCCTGGGTGATCAGCCGTATCCGCGCATCCTTTTCCATATACCGCCGGACAATCCCTTCTCCCTGATCACTGGAACCGTCGTCCACCACGATGATTTCGATGTCGCGGATCGTCTGGCCTGCCAGGCTGTCTAAGCACCTGGCAATTGTTTTTTCGCCGTTATAAAGAGGCACAATAACACTTACTCTGCACATGGATTGCTTTCCGTTCCCTTTCTGCTTGTCTGTGAAAACTATAACAGTTCGATATTGTCCCTCTCCCTGACCGCTTTCATAGCATTTTTCGTGTCAAATACGGCGATGGCATGCTGCTGGACAAAATCGTAATCTACATTCGTATGAGCCGCTGTCACCATGACAAGATCCGCTTGTTTAAGCAGCTTCTCATCAAGGGCCGGCTCGCTGACATATCTTTTGTCCTTATATTTATATTTTTTCACCCACGGGTCATAGTAGGACACAACCGCCCCGGTCTTTTCCAACTCCTCGACGACCTTAAGCGCAGGACTCTCCCGGTAATCGTCGATGTCCTGCTTGTAGGCAACGCCGAGGACGAGAACCTTTGCGCCGTTCAGTGATTTCCTGTAACGGTTTAAGATCATCCCGGCACGCTCCACACAGTATTCCGGCATCTTGTCATTGATCATCATGGAGCTTTCGATCATGGACGTGTGGAAGCCGTACTCTCTCGCCTTCCAGGACAGATAATAGGGATCAAGAGGGATGCAGTGCCCGCCAAGCCCCGGTCCCGGGTAAAATGCCTGGAAGCCGTAAGGCTTTGACTTGGCCGCCTCAATAACCTCCCACATGCTGATACCCATCTCTTTGCACAGCATGGTAAGCTCGTTGACCAGACCGATGTTGATGTTGCGGTAAGTGTTCTCCAGAATCTTTTCCATCTCCGCGATGGCCGGCGAAGAGACCTCGTAGACTTCTCCCTCAAGCACAGAACGGTACATGGCGGAAATCACCTCTGTGGCCTCTTTCCCGATAGCGCCGACCACCTTCGGGGTATTCTTCGTCTTGTAGATCAGATTGCCCGGGTCTACCCTCTCCGGGGAAAATCCAAGATAGAAATCCTCGCCGCAGGTTAAGCCGGAGCCTTTTTCCAGGATAGGCTTTATCAACTCTTCTGTCGTCCCCGGGTAGGTAGTGGATTCTAAGACAACCATAGTCTCTTTCGTCAGATATTTTGCGATCTCCTCAGTGGAGGACTTTACATAGCTGATATCCGGCTGCTGGTGGATGTCCAAAGGCGTAGGTACGCAGATGGCGATAAAATCCACGTCTTTGACAAAGCCAAAATCAGTGGTGGCGGACAGCTTCTTTTCCTCCACCAGCCTTTTCAGGTCATTATCCACCACGTCCCCGATGTAGTTGTGGCCTTTATTTACCATCTCCACCTTTTTTTCCTGCACGTCAAAGCCGATGGTCGTATACCCGGCCTTAGCCTTTTCCACCGCCAGAGGAAGCCCTACATATCCAAGCCCCACAACACCGACGGTAATCTCTCTTTCGGCTATTTTTTTTAATAATTTTTCTTTCATCTCATTCATGTCCTCTCTGTGATTAATATCATTCGCTTTATTTTTCCAGCGCTACCAGCAATACGTGAAGGATAACCGTGATATCCGCAACCGCAAACAAAAGGATGATCTTTTGCCCGATATTTTTCTTCACCTTGAAAAAGGAATTCCGCAAGCAAAGCAGTACAAGCGGGAAAAACGGCAGGAAATACCTTCCCTGGGCGCCGGTAATAAAGTTGAGCGTCACCGGAGTCCAGACTAACAGCATGGAAAGCTCGATCAGCATAAAGCAGCCCAATGACAAAAGCCCCATGTAAGCCTTGTCCGCCCGCGGGATATACGCTTCCTCCTCCTGACGGATACAGGACAAAAGCAAAAGCAGCAGGATAAAGATGATGATATACCAGTTGATATCGATATCTCTCCATGCAAGATTGCCGCCCAGCAGATTACTGAGCTGCAGATCTCCCTGCTTATGGAACGTATTCGTAAACAGGCCAAGAAATCTGGCAGGATGGCTGAGCAGATACCCGAAGGTATATACCTCCTGACTCTTTGCACCGCCGACCGCCGCTCCCTGCTCCACGGAAAGCCTTGAGATAATCCCCACGAGCCGGTCTTTTGCAAACATAAACAAAAACAGGCCAATCAAGGCTGCTCCGCAGTATCTCTTAAACCTGGACAGATCCCTTCTCGTCCATAACAGCATAAGCGGCAGGAAGCATAACGGAATATACGTGCCGCCCTTAACCGTGGCAAGGAGGCTCCCCGTCAGGGCCGCGACTGCGATATCGCCTGCCGTTATCTGCGTTTCATCATAAAACATGTGCATATGACAGGCAATATACAGCAGGGAAATCCCATTGATCATGCCGTCATAGGACATGGAAGCCGCCTGCTGCAAAGAGATCGGCAGTATCCCCACCAGCATCAGGGATATTTTGCCCACAGGGATCTTTTTGACCGCGAAGTAAGTCAGCGCAGTATAACAGAGCAGGGAGAAAAGCCTTCCAAGCATCATAGTAAGCCAGAAGCCCAGCCCCAGGATCCTTCCCGCCGCGATCCCCAGCGCCTGCGGAACATAATAGATCTTCCCGCCGTTGTCGAGATTGCTGCGGACCGCACACTCCGCCAGTGTCTCATCCTTTGCTTTCAGATACAGCTTCTGGTGCATCCACCGGTAATTCTCGGGACCTAAGTTCTGCCTTACTTCTGCATCGGCATCGATATCCTCCACCCGCTTATAGATATAACCGGGCTTACCGCTCTCCGGGATCCTTAAGATCTCATTGGACAGCGCATATGCCGTATCGATATGGGATGGCTCGTCAGGAACCGTATCGATGCTGATCACCAGGCTCATCAAAACCCCAAGGGATACAGCCAGCAGGATATATAGCCGTTCTATAGTCCATTTCCTCCATATGCAGGCAGCGAAGATCATGACCGCTGACAAAAGCACAAGCAGGGCGAATCCCCCGTACATACCCTTCAAAAAGAAGCAATCATTCTCAAGTACAGCATTGCTCACGCCACACTTATATACATAAACAATGTAAAAACATACAAAGCCCGCCGTCGCTGCAAAGCCGAAAAAGACGTCTTTACCCGCAAGAAAGCCAAAGCATTTTCTTGCTGCCGCATTAAGCCGGCCAAAGGCCTTTTCCTTCCGGGAGCTTTTCTTTGAACCTCCGCGCTCATAGCCTAAAGCGGCCGATTCCTTTTTCCCGCTGTATACAAAAAAGAACACCAACGTCCCAAAGGCGGCCAGAAATATCCCGTTGGCCACGGCAGCAGCAAAATTACTCTTCTCTCCCGCCAGATACCGGGTCTTAAAGACCAGGCTTAAATCAGAAGCTTTATCCCCTACCATCAGCGATGACGGATTCAGCTGATTCTCACTGGCCACAAGCGAGGGGAAAACCTTTGCTCCCTGCGCAAGCGTTAACGTCAGCCGGACAGTTTTTCCCTTAACCCTATCCGCCGGCAGTTCAAAGTAAATCAGTGATCCGCCGTCCTTGTTCTGGATGCGCTCATATTTTAAAACAGCCATTTGCTCTGCCAGAAGCGTACCCGTCTCGGGGTCAGAAAGCTCTGCCTTCATCTTCTCATCGTCAAACTTGTCTTTTGTCTGGAATTTTACGCCGACGCCGTGCAGATTATCCCCGGTCAGTGTAAAATCAACAGAAACTTCCGTATCTTCTTTCAGCTTTATCTTTTTATCCGTAGTGGTCCCATACTGCTCTTCCCTGTAGATATCGGCAGTCTTGTTGCACTGAACGGCAGTGATCAATATGCAAAATGCCAGATATACAAGATATACCGGCAGAATCTTTTTTCTACTCATCAGGCATTATTCTTCCTTCTTTGTTTTTTCCTTGAGTTCATCAGACAAAAGCGCGATCTCCTGCGCCATCTTCCTGACCATCGCCGTAAAATGGGAAATCGTGACGGTCAGGGAAAAGATAATGATCAGCGAGAACAAAAATCCAAGAAAGAAGATCATATTCATGGGAGACTGAATGCCCAGTATCCTGGCCAGCACATTCATCAGATCAGGAAAGCACGTCAGAATGATCAGGGCGATATCACAGCCCATCCAGAGCAGGACATACTTAAGCTCCAGCCGGCGCTGCCTGATCATATTTACAATAACCGCCAACACAAACAGCAGAAAAACGATGATGATGACCTTCGCCTGTAACGTCATGGTGCTACCTTAACCTTTCTATCAATATTGCCAGAGTAACCTTGATCATATAATAAACGGATCTGTTAAAGGAAATGGAAGATACTCCTGCCAGGCGTTCCTTCATCTCCACCGGGACTTCGATCACTTTATATTTTTTGCGCAGCAGCCTGCACACTGTCTCCGGCTCCGGATAATCCCTCGGATAATCCCTGATAAACAGCTCCATCACCCTCCGGTTGCACATGCGCATCCCTGAGGTGGCATCCGTGATCCTTACCCCAAAAAGCGCCTGCGACAAAAACGAGAAGATCCGGATGCCGATCCTCCTTACTCCTGACGACTGGAAGCCCTGCTTTTCGATGAACCGTGAGCCGATGACCATATCCGCCTGTTCCTTCACAAGGCTGTCTGCCATAACTTCTAAATATCTGGCATCATGCTGTCCGTCCCCGTCAAACTGCACGACGATATCGTACCCCTGATGAAAAGCATAGACATACCCGGTCTGGACCGCGCCGCCTATCCCTAAGTTGATCGGCAGGTTCAGCACTTTGATGTCTTCTTTTTTGCAGACCTCCAGGGTCCTGTCCTTTGAACAGTCATTGATGACGACGAAATCGAAATCCGGCGCATTCTCCCGGATATCGCGGACCGTCTCCACGATGCTCTCCGCTTCGTTAAAAGCAGGTATGATTACTAATTTTTTCCTCTTGCCTGTATTATCCATATATCAACATCCGTCCGCCCGCAACGAAAAGTGAAATGCGTTTTTCCATGTATCCCAGCGCTGGTCTTTTTCCGAAAGGTTGATCTTCGTGCCGTCTGCTAACGCATAACCTTCCCCGGAGGCGTCTCCTTTATACTCTCCCGTAAGATGCGGCCATGCTATGCCGATATCCGGGTCATTCCACGCAAGTCCGCCCTCATCCCCCGGACGGTAGAAATCCGTGCATTTATAACAGAATTCCGCCACGTCGCTTAAGACAAGGTAACCGTGGGCGAAGCCCTCTGAGATATAAAACTGCCGCTTATTCTCCTCCGACAGCTCCATACCGTACCACTTGCCGTAAGTTAAACTCCCAGCCCGCAGATCCACGGCCACGTCAAAGACACGTCCCCTGATGGCGCGGACTAATTTGCCCTGGGGATGCTCCTTCTGAAAATGAAGCCCCCTGAGTACTCCCTTCGTACTCAGGCTCTGGTTATCCTGCACGAACTTCATCGAAAGGCCTGCCTCCTCAAAGTCCCGCTGATTGTAAGTCTCCATAAAATACCCTCTGGAATCGCCGTGTACCGCAGGTTCAATAATGTAAAGCCCTTCAATCGGGCACTTAGTAACCTTTATCTGTCCCATACTACCCTTACCTCTGTCCTAATACTCTATCTCATTCAGATAACGGCTCAGCGCGTCCTGCCAGGCAGGAAGCGGCACAAAGCCGTTTTCCGCAAGCTTTCTTTTATCCAGCCTGCTGTTAAATGGCCTTGCGGCTTTGGAAAGCCCGTATTCCGCTGTAGATACAGGGATCACCTTTGTCGTATAGCCTGCCTGCCGGTAGATCTCGCAGGTGAAATCATACCAGGAAATATAACCGCCCTCGTTGGTCACATGGTAATATCCGTACTTGTCCGTCTCCAGCATATCCACCAACAGCCGGGCAAGGTCATAAGTATACGTCGGCGTGCCAATCTGGTCATTGACCACCCGGACAGTGTCATGATTCTTTCCCACATTGAGCATCGTCTTGATAAAGTTTTTTCCGTTTACTCCGAATACCCATGCGATGCGGACGATAAAATATTTATCCAGGTTCCCGCTGACAAAAAGCTCGCCTTCCAGCTTCGTCTTCCCGTATACATTGAGCGGCCGGTAGTCCGTACAGTCCGGCTCCCAGGGCTTCTCGCCCTGGCCGTCGAACACATAGTCCGTGCTCAGGTAGACCAGCTTGCAGTCCAGGGCTTTGCACGCCTTCGCCACATGCTCTGTGCCTGCCGCATTGATAGCGCGGACCTTGTCAGCTTTGTCATCATCCTCCGCCAGATCAACGGCCGTCCACGCCGCACAGTGGACCACCACATCCGGCGCTTCCTTAAGGAGGACTTCCTCCACGGCTTTGGCATCCGTGATATCCAGCCTGACGTACGGCATCCGTGTCACTGCTGTCCCGTCGTCTATCCCTTTGTACTCCGGAGCGATATCGCTCCCGACTCCTTCATGGCCGCGCCCGTAAAGCTCATTCATCACATCATGGCCGAGCTGGCCCGCAACTCCCGTTACAAATATCTTCATTGGCTATCTTCCTCCGCATTCAACGATTATCTCTGCCCATACATCTTTTCATAATAATTCTGATATTCTCCCGAGATGATGGTCTCCCACCACTCACGGTTGTCAAGATACCACTGGATGGTCTTTTTGATGCCGTCGGAAAACTTCGTCTCCGGGAGCCAGCCAAGCTCCCTATGGATCTTCGCAGGGTCGATGGCGTAACGCATATCGTGGCCCTTGCGGTCTGTCACGTAGGTGATCAGGCTCTCCGGCTTATGAAGCTCCCTGCAGATGATCTTTACGATATCAATATTCTTCATCTCATTGTGGCCGCCGATATTATAGACCTCGCCCGCACGCCCCTTATGGATGATCAGGTCGATGGCCTTGCAGTGATCCTCCACGTAGAGCCAGTCCCGGACATTAAGGCCCTCGCCGTACACCGGCAGCGGCTTATCCGCCAGCGCATTGGCGATCATGAGCGGGATCAGCTTCTCCGGGAAATGGTAAGGCCCGTAATTATTGGAGCAGCGGGAAATCGTCACCGGCAGGCCGTAAGTCCGGTGATAGGCAAGCACTAAAAGATCAGCTCCCGCTTTGGAGGAACTGTAAGGCGAACTTGTATGGAGCGGCGTCTCCTCGGTGAAAAACAGATCCGGCCGATCGAGGGGAAGATCGCCGTACACCTCATCGGTGGATACTTGGTGGTATCTTTTGATCCCGTATCTGCGGCAGGCATCCATCATCACTGCGGTACCTTTGATGTTCGTATCCAGGAAGACCTCCGGATCTTCTATGGAGCGGTCCACATGGCTCTCAGCCGCAAAGTTCACGACGATATCCGGCTTTTCTTCCTCAAAGATCCTAAAAATTGCCTCCCGGTCGCAGATATTTTCCCTGAAGAAACGGAAATTCGGATTCTTTAAGGCTTTCTCCAATGTAGACAGATTCCCGGCGTAGGTCAGGCAGTCTACGCACACCACCCGGTAATCCGGATAGTTGTCCAACAGATGGTAGACGAAATTAGAACCGATAAATCCTGCCCCGCCTGTAACTAAAATATTCATTCTTCCATACCTCACTCATTAATAAAGTTGTTCTCTGTATTTGCCGTCAATGACATCCTTAAGATAGTGGCCGTACTGGTTCTTCTTCAGTACCTCGTACACCTCCATCACGTCGTCTTTGGTGATCCAGCCATTAAGATACGCAATCTCTTCAAGACAGGCAATCTTCCTGTGCTGGTGGCTTTCCACGGTCATGACGAAATTCGCCGCCTCGGCAAGACTCTCGTGGGTACCCGTATCGAGCCAGGTAAAGCCCTGGCCTAAAAGCTCCACGTTAAGTTCATCCTGCTTAAGGTAGATACGGTTAAGGTCCGTGATCTCAAGCTCCCCTCTCGGTGACGGCTTAAGGTCTTTCGCGTACCTGACTACCCGGTTGTCATAAAAATAAAGCCCTGTCACACAGTAATTGCTCTTGGGTTTTTCCGGCTTTTCCTCAATCGATACTGCATGTCCATTGCTGTCAAATTCCACGATGCCGAATCTCTCCGGATCATCCACATAATAGCCGAAGATGGTCGCCCCTTTTCCGGACTCCGCCTTCTTAACCGCTTTCTTAAGCCGCTTCTTAAGGCCGTGCCCCGCAAATATATTGTCCCCCAGCACCATAGCGACGCAGTCGTCCCCGATAAAGTCGGCGCCGATGATAAATGCCTGCGCAAGCCCGTCCGGTGACGGCTGCACCGCGTAAGACAGATTCAGCCCGAAATGGTTCCCGTCTCCTAAAAGCTCTTTAAACCGCGGCGTATCCTGCGGCGTCGAGATGATCAGGATATCCCGGATGCCGGCATTCATCAGCACCGACATGGGATAATAGATCATCGGCTTGTCATAGATCGGAAGCAACTGCTTCGATGTCACTTTCGTCAGCGGATATAGTCTCGTCCCTGACCCTCCGGCCAGAATAATACCTTTCATACACATACTCCTTTTTCCTGTTCCCCATAATTAGCAAAATATGTAATATTATATCGCTGTTTTGACAAAATGTCTATGAATATTCCCTTAATTTCTAACCGTTTCATATATTCTTCTGCAGTTTTGCCGATCGGTATACGCGAAAAAATCTTCCACCCGCCTGGCATATTTTTCCTTCATCCGGCAATTGTCCGCCATATAGCTGCAAAGTTCCGTGATAAGCATATCATGTTCCGGGATGACCGGCCCAAAGCCCATCGTCTCATACCGGTACACCGTCCCTTCATAATGCGGCGGAAGCTCATGGGGATGATAGTACAGTACCGGCTTTTTCATATAGGCAAAGTCAAACTGGACGCCGGAGTAATCCGTAACCATCAGGCTTGACTGGGTAAGCATCTCTTCGTATGACACATCAGACGCCGCCGGCAGGATGGTCAGGTACTTGTTCGTATCAAAATCTCCTGCCTGGGAGCTGAGCGTCGGATGGATTAAGTAGACCAGCTTATAGCCGTACTTTTCCGCCGCCTTGAGAAGCCTTTCGTCATTGATCAGCCGGTTATAAAGCTCAAAATATCTGGTGTGTTTAAACTGGGGATTATACGCTTTGGCCGTCCCCGCCTTATTCCCGGTGATGACCACGTTCCGCCGCCAGGTGGGCGAAATCAGGATCTGGCGCCGGTCGTCATTGACCAGGCCGTCATATCTGGGACAGCCGGTCAGCTTAAGCTCCGAACCGTCATAACCGTAGATTGGCCGTTTTAAATTCGCTATCTCGTATTTCGACGCGCAGAAGTACAGGGACGTATTATCCTTGATCCGGTTCTGGAACTGGGCGATATCCTGGACCGTCAGCCCGTGCTGGATACAGGCTATCCGCGCCCGCAAGAGGCTGCGGAAATATTTCTGGTAATTTCCTGAAAATCCGCAGAGCTTCAGTACCTTCGCGTGGGTCGCAAAGATCATATCTGCGCGCAGGACCATCAGCCTTTGACGGAAGGATTCGAACGCTACGATACGCTTTCCGTATTTTTTCCGGAGCCTTGCGTAATCCGCAGAATCTTTATTGACGATATAGCAGCATCTGACATCCGCTGCGTTTCGGCAGCAGTAATCGAAGAGATACTCTGCATTATCTCCCGCTTTATATAATTTATCAAAAAAGATCCAGATCTTTTTACGGTTGTCCTGGCTTCTGGTGAGCCAGTAGCATATCCGGAGAAAGAGCATCTGCCAGCGGTCCTTAACATTTTTGACATTCAGAAATGCCTTTGCGGCCATGGCGCATTCCCGTTTAAAGATACCCGAAGGCCGGCAGCCGGTGATGACTAATCGGTTTTTCTTTTTTACCAGCATACGGTCGCCGAAGGCATAGTAAGACCAGCGGGATTCGATCAGCCGGGCGGCAGGCTTTCTAAGCTCCAGCGGAGTCTTGATCACATTACCGTCCCGGATCACCGCCTCGAATTCGATGACCGTCTTTTTCTCCATCATCTTCCTGGGAACGGCGAAGCGGAACTGGTAGAACCGTAAGACCGCCTGCCCGAATACCTTGACGATATTGTATGCCTCGACCTTAATGACAGGTATCCTCTTTCCGTTGACCAGCACATGGTAGTTCTCTTCGATATCATCGATAAAGAAATCCCCGCGCACCTCGCCGTCGATGGTCAGTGTATCCTCCCAGTAGTTCACCGCCTGGATCCTCGTGTCCACGAAGTCTGTCTCCAGCCACTGCCCGTTGATCATGTACCGGTCCTTCCCCTCCTTCCTGACAACCGACAAATCGAGGTCACCGCCATGCTTTTCTTTCAAAAACAGATAGGTAAAGCTTGTCGGGAGCTTGCGGTACTCTTTTCTTGCCGCGATGACATCATCATCGATGTAAGAAAGGATCTTCCGGGTGCAGGCAAAAAAGCGCTGTATCTCATCTTCGTCCAGCGCGAACTTTTCTTTATCGTTCAGGTTCATAAAAAAACGCAGGGTAAGGGAGTAAAACACCTGCTTTTGCACATCCTTGCCCGCCGGGCTTTTTCTCCGGATGTAAGGCAGCAGGAAATCCTCAAGATCCTCCTGGTACCACCGCTTCTCAAACTGAGGGCCATACAGGCTCGTGCTGCTCTCCAGGATATCAGAGGTGCGGATCATACACGGCTCTAAAAGCACACAGGCACCGCACTGGTCCGTGATATCCAAAAGGATCTTTTCCTGATACAGATGCCCCGGCACACCTTCAAGGCTGATGGTGCGCAGCATACCGGCCGCAAATATAAAGGCGGGGAAATACAAAAACACCTTTCCCTGCTTTCTGGCGCTGGGAAACAGTGTCTCGACTTCCTGCCGAAAAAAAGAGCCTTCCGTCTGATTCAGCATCTTTATCAGCTTTTCGATATCACTTCTGATGACCTCTACATTGCCGCTGTAAAAAGTCACAAAATCTGTATCCGTCTTTTCTAAGAAATCCAGATAGTCCCCGGCGGATTCCCCTTCCGCCTTTCTGATCTGCACGTTCAGCCCGGCGATGCCGGACGTCTCGCCAATGATCCTTTCTCGTTTTTCATGATAATCATCATTGTCTGCTATCCGTATATTTATCGTCAGTGTTTTCATACTGGCTCCTCCATGCAATGACATTGCCTTTCTTCATTTGTTATTGGATATGCAGGGCTTGGCCGTACCGGCCGGCCCCGTCAACCTTCTGATCTTTTCTTTACAGCCCGAGCAGCCCAAGCGCGTTCTCCCCCATGATACGCTCCCGCTCTTTTTCTACCAACGGCAGGGCATCCATCACATCTACAAACCTTTTTTGCTCCGCCCATGGGCTGTCTGTGGCAAAAAGGATCTTATCGCTCCCGTGGGCGCGCATGATCCGGATAAACCGCTCCGCGTCCATATAGTCAAAGACTACCCCTGTATCAAAATACACGTCTCTCCCCACAAGATACCGCTCCACATCATCCCACCGGGCATTCCCGCCAAGATGGGCGAGCACCAGCTTTCCCGGCCTTACCTCGTCAAGGACTTCCGCCGCCATCTTAGGCGTACAGTGGATATCCTCCGGGCATTTCGGATCCAAGCCGGCATGGACGGTGACAATAAGGTCAAGCTCTGCGGCACAGGCCACAACCCGCTTACAGCGGATATCGTTAAAATACATATCCTGGTAATCCGGGTGGAGCTTAATCCCTTTGAATCCCCGGGATTTAAGCTCCCGGAGTTCAAGCTTATAGTCCGGCGATGCCGGGTGGACGCTCCCGAAGGAGATGACCTCTCCGCTAAGATAGCGCGACGCAAAATCATTGACCGTACGAAACTGGGAGGGCTTTGTGGCTATGGGAAGCACGATAGAACAATCAATCCCCGCCTTACGCTGGGAGGAAAGGAGCCCTTCGTATGTCCCGTCCGTATGGGGATCCATCCCGGCAAATGCCGAGAGCTTTAAAAGTGTCCGTTCAGCCAGGATATGCGGGAACATATGGGTATGGAAATCAATGATCATGGCTGGCCATCCTTATTCATCTTATCGTAACAGTATCCGATGATATCCCGCCTTGTGATGATCCCGATGAACTGCCCCATATCGTCCACCACCGGGACAAAGTTCTGCTCCATGGCGCGACCGATCAGATCCTCCATCTTGGAAGTCCCCATGACACACTGGTAATCGTTGCGCCGCGCGATCTTCATCACGCTGATATCCTCGGCAGCCTTTAAGTTCAGCTTATTCTCCCGCTTAAGTCCCCAGAGCAGGTCGCCTTCCGTGATCGTCCCCTTATATTTTCCCTCCCGGTCAAGAATCGGGACACAGGAATACTTGTGATACTCCATGATCTCCATCGCCTGTCTCACCGTGTGATAGTCATGAATGTAAGCCAGCTCGCTTTTTGGCTTCAGAAAGAACAATATATTCATCGGATACCTCCTGGTCTTCATCAGTATTTTTATAGCTGTGTTGTCACAAAAATATCGTAAATGGCTTTTATTGCTTCCTCAAAGTCGTGGTTCCTGACTCCGATAATGATGTTCAGCTCGCTCGAACCCTGGTCGATCATCTTCACATTGACATTGGCATGGGACAGCGCGGAGAATATCCGACCGGAAGTCCCCCTGGTGGCCTTCATGCCGCGCCCTACCACTGCCACAAGGGCAATGTCGGACTCAAGCTCGAGGAAATCCGGCTCCACGGCGCGGTGGATGCCCGCGATCACCTTCTGCTCTTTCTCCTGGAACTCATCCTGGTGGATCAGGATCGTCATCGTATCGATGCCCGACGGCATATGCTCGATGGAGACGCCGTTCTGTTCAAATACTTCCAGCACCTTTTTACAGAACCCCACTTCCGCGTTCATCATCGCCTTCTCCACCGTGACCGAAGCAAAATCCTTCTTTCCCGTCACGCCGGTAATGACAAACCTGGGCTTCTGACAGGTGGCTTCCACGATCAGCGTCCCCTTATCCTCCGGCCGGTTCGTATTACGGATATTGATGGGGATGCCCGCCTTCTTCACCGGGAAGATGGCATCCTCGTGGAGCACCGTCGCACCCATGTAGGACAGCTCTCTAAGCTCCCGGTAGGTGATCACGTCAATGGGCTTTGCGTTGGGGATGATCCGCGGGTCAGCGATAAGGAAGCCCGACACATCCGTCCAGTTCTCATAGGTATCCGCCTGCACCGCCCGGGCAACGATGGAACCGGTGACATCCGACCCGCCCCGGGAAAAAGTCTTGATCCTGCCGTTTTCCATAGCCCCGTAAAACCCCGGGATCACTGCCTGCTTTACATCTGCAAGGCGCTCCGTCATCAGATCGTTGGTCGTCTCAGAATCAAATTCCCCGTTCTCATGAAAGCGGATAACCTCTGCAGCGTCGATAAATTCGTACCCAAGATAGGCCGCCATGATGATGCCGTTTAAGTATTCCCCGCGGGACGCCGCATAGTCTCTCCCGACCTTCTTGCAGAAGTTCTCGCGGATTACCTTAAATTCATTATCTAAAGACAGTTCCAGATTCAGCCCGTCGATAATTTCCTCATATCTCTGCTCGATCTCCATGAGGATCTCTTCAAAATCCTGCTCCATATCATCGTCCAGGATTGCCTGCTTATAACACTGGTACAGCATATCCGTCACCTTAGTATCATCAGGATTGCGCTTTCCCGGCGCCGACGGGATGACATAGCGCCTTGCGCTGTCGTTGCGGATGATCGAGCCGACCTTCCTGAACTGCTCTGCACTGGCAAGGGAACTGCCGCCAAACTTAACTACTTTCTTCATCTCACCGTATTCCTCCAAATTCACTCAATTCCTTTTCTCTAAATTCACTCAATCTTTTATATCTTACAACTTTTTTCCCATAACTGCAACGGAATATCTGTACTTGAGTTTCCGCAGTTTTATCCACATGACCCTGATTTTATGAGTATCATAGTGA